>JANXZQ010000428.1 GCA_025355445.1 Gammaproteobacteria bacterium | reverse complement strand
CGCTCCCCGCCCTCACCACCAGCTAGGCGCGTACTCCGAGGCGCACCAGGTCCGCGAGTGCCTCATCGATCTGCCAGTCCGGGCCCACGGTAATCGCAATCCGGCTCTTGAAGTCGGTCATGGTGTGCCTCGGAGTACGCGCCCTGCTGGTGGTGAGGGCGGGGAGCGTCATTGGTCTGGTGACTTCGTACGATATCGAAGGCACGCGATCCGTTCAGTTCGCGCACCCGCCTCATGCCCGCCGCCGCGAGGACATCCGCGTAGGCGACGTCATGACCAAGTGGGCGGACTTGCCGACCTTGGAGTGGGACACCGTGCAGACTGCCACGATTTCGGATCTGCTGGAGATATTCTCCGGGGTCGGAGTGATGCATCTGCTGGTGGTCGAAACCGACGCGCAAGGCGCGGAAGCCGTGCGCGGCCTGATATCTCGTTCGCGGATTGAGCGGCAGCTGCACCGCGCGGACCACTTGCCGCCGCCCGACGCTGCAATCCGCGGACGCACCAATCAAAATGGCGACCGACGATGAAAAGAATCAGACTGGTCTGCGCAATTCTGTCGACATTCATCGCTTCCGGTGCCGTTGGCGATACGCCCGCCGCTCCAGCGGCGCCGAACACACCGGCCGCCGAAGCGAGCATTCCTTTTGCCGATCACGACGGCATTTACAATTGGCAGGTCATCGACGACCGGACCGTGCTCATCCAAGGCCAAAACCGCAAGTGGTACAGGGCCTCCCTAATGAGCCGCTGTTTTGATCTGCGGTTTGCGGAACGGCTCGGCTTTGAATCCAATCCCAACGGTAGCTTCGACAAATTCAGCTCGATCACGGTGCGGGGACAAAGTTGCCCCTTGACGTCGCTGGTCGAGGCGCCGCCGCCGCCGCGCAAGGTCAAGGCGAACAAGGCCGCTCCCTCGCCTACGCAAGGAGCGGCGAGCCCCGCGCAGTAACCGCCCGGCCATGCCGCCGCAGCGGCCGCCGGCGTCAGCTTTTTGCGACATCCGTCGGCGTGCGGATTTGCTGCACAAGCGAATCGTGAACGACGTCTCACTTTGAAACCGATTATGCCAGGTAGTCTCGCTGTTCCGTCCTGTGCGCCACCGGAGATATGCGAATGAGCAATCCTTACAACAGCGCGACCGAGCGCGCGTCCATCTTGGGTCCGACGCTGTATTTCAAAGGTGATCTGACCGCCGAAGAGGACTTGTTGATTCAGGGCCGGGTCGAGGGTTCGATCACGCATACGCAGCGTTTGACCATCGGTCCGCAAGGCACGGTCAAAGCCAATATCCGAGCTCAGCTCATCATTGTCGAAGGCACCGTCGACGGCGATCTGCAGGCCGAAAAATCCGTATTCGTGAAGGAGTCCGCGAAGGTTTGCGGCAATATCTACGCGCCCACCGTGAGCATCATGGAGGGCGCGAGTTTCAGCGGCAGCATCGACATGGACGGCAAGCAAGCCGTCCAGCTAACCGGCAAGCCGGCCGGCGCTGTACGCGCGGCCAAAGTCCCCGGTAGTGCTGCCTGACTATGTCTTGGTTTAAAAAACCCCTCGATGGAGATGTTCCCATGATGAACGCCAATCCCAGCGGCCGTGGCGCCGCACCCGAGCCTGCGCTTACACGTCCCGAACCGCGCGAACCGCGAAGCGAACCGCGTTCGCCGCCGCCGCCGCGCACCGCCGAGCCGCGGGCAGCGGAAGTCCGGGCGCCGGAGGCGGCGCCGCGCGCGTCCGTGCTTGGCCCCTCGCTGCGATTTCGCGGCGAATTGTCCGCGCAAGAAGACTTGATCATTCAAGGCAGCGTGGAGGGTTCGATCACGCACACCCAGAACCTCACGGTAGGGACCGATGGCTCCATGAAGGGCGACATTCGCGCGCGCGTCATCGTTATCGACGGCAAGGTCGAGGGCGACCTGTACGCCACGGAGTCGGTGAACATTCGCGCCACTGCGAAGGTCAAGGGGAATGTCTTTGCACCGCGCGTCGGCATCACTGAGGGTGCGTTTTTCCAGGGCCAGATTGAAATGCAGCCGTCCGGCGCCGCCGTGCAGGAACACAGTGCGCGTCTGCGTCATGCGGCTCTGTCGCCCTCGCTGGAACCCGCGACGGTCGATCAAATGCTGGGAGCCAGCTGACGCCAAGTCGATTTAGGGCCGTTACGGCTGGAATAACTCCGGATCGACCCAGGCGCGATTGAGAATCAGGCCCCAGTGCAGGTGAGGACCGGTGGCGCGCCCGGTCATGCCCACGGAGCCGATCCGGGTCCCCGCTGCCACACGCTGCCCGGGTTGCACGTCGATGGCACTCAGATGGCAGTACATGCTGATCAGGCCGCGGCCGTGATCCACGAATACGGCATTGCCGTTGAAAAAAAACGCGCCGGTTTCGATGACGGTGCCGGCGATGGGCACCCGCACCGGCGTGCCGGCCGGTGCCGCAATGTCCATGCCGCTGTGCGGATTGCGCGATTCGCCGTTGAATATGCGGCGCGAGCCGAAGGAACTGCTCCGCGGGCCAGGCACCGGCTGGGGCAAGCGCAGGGACTCCGGCGTCGGCTCGGACCATTGACTCAGCGCGTGGTCGATGCGAATTTTTTCTGCATTGACCCGCGCGAGGTCCTTGGCCGACAGGTTGACCTGACCGGGCGCGACTTTGAGGGATTGGGTGACGTAGCGCTTGTCGCCAACGGCATAGTCGAGCACCTGCCTGCCGCTCGCCCCGCGTACGATCACCTGAT
>JANXZQ010000365.1 GCA_025355445.1 Gammaproteobacteria bacterium | reverse complement strand
CTGAGCCCGCGCCGCGCCCTCTTCCTGGCGGCCGTCGCCGCCATCGCCGTGCTGTCCGACACCATCTGGCAGCAGTTCACCGGTCCCACAGACTTAGGCTCCTATGCGACCGCCGGGCTGTTGGGGCTCGTCTTGTTCGCTATCGCCGGGGCCGCGAGCTTTGTCGCGAGCCGCATGCGCGACAGCGAAGCGTTGGTCCGTCAGAAAGACGTCGATCTGGCAGACCTTGCCGACCTTTCCCAGTACATAGTTCAGCATCTGCGTGAAAGCCTGCTGGTGGTGGACGCTGCCGACAAGATTCGCCTCATCAATGAATCGGCGGCGGAAATTCTCGGCGACAATTACGCCATCCCCGGAGCACTCATTGGCGAAGTATCGCCAAGGCTGCTGTACTCGTTGGCGACCTGGCGGCAGAGCGAGCGCGGCGAGGCATCGCCGTCGAGCTTCGTGGCGGCCGATGGCGCGCGAGTGATTCAGCCGCACTTCGCACCTCTGGGAGGCACCTCGCCGGGACCCACATTGATTTTCCTGGAAGACACCAGTCTCATGGCCGAACGTGTCCAACAAGGCAAACTCGCCGCCCTCGGCAGGCTGTCGGCCAGCATCGCCCATGAAATTCGCAATCCCGTCGGCGCCATGAGCCACGCCGGGCAGCTGCTCGCCGAGAGTCCCGGATTTGGCCCGGAAGAGAAGCGCCTGACGGACATCATTCGCAGCAACTCCGAGCGCGTCAGCACCATCATCAACAATGTCCTGCAGTTGTCGCGCCGCGAGGCCACCAAACCTACCCGCCTTTCACTCGGCGACTGGCTCGAGGAATTCCTAGGCGAGTTCTGCGAAACCATGCAGGTCCCCAGATCCAGGATTGCCCTGCAGGAAGAGGCGGCTGATCTGGAAGTTCGCTTCGATCCCAGCCATCTGCATCAAGTGGTATGGAATCTATGCGAGAACGCCATCAAGTACGGCGAAGTTCGCGGCGGGATCAGCTTGGAAATCAAGCTTGGCCGCCTGAATCCCAGCAATAGACCCTATTTGGAGGTCGCCGACCGCGGTCCAGGAATCGAATTGCAAGCCGTCGACCGTATTTTTGAGCCGTTCTTCACCGGTCGAAAGGGCGGCACAGGCTTGGGGCTGTTCATTGCACGTGAACTGTGTCAGTTGAACCGCGCCATATTGCTCTACGAACCTCGCGAAGGCGACGGCAGTATCTTCAGGATTGTCTTCAGCGACCCTCAACGCTGGGAAGGGCGCGCAGGCTACTGACGCCGCTGCTGCCGCTGACGCTACAATATAAGCATGTCGAAACCCGCCGTATTGATAGTCGATGACGAACCGGATTTGTGCGAACTGCTGTCGATGACTCTGCAGCGCATGGAACTGAGTCCGCGTACGGCGACCAATGTGGCGGCCGCGCAGCGCATGCTCAAGACCGAAGAGTTCGATTTGTGCCTGACTGATATGCAATTGCCGGACGGCAATGGTTTGGAGTTGGTCGAATGGATTCAGCAGTACTGCCCAAACGTTCCCGTTGCCGTGATCACCGCGCATGGCAATATGGAAACCGCCGTTCGCGCGCTCAAATTGGGCGCCTACGATTTCGTTTCCAAGCCTCTCGATTTGGCCGGCCTGCGTAAATTGGTGGCCACCGCCATCAAACTCTCTGAATCCAACGCCGGCGAAACCGGCGTCTTCGGTCCGCGGCTGCTCGGTACATCCCAGGCCATGCAGCACATGCGCGAAATGATCGCGCGCGTCGCGCGCAGTCAGGCGCCGGTGCATATTTGCGGAGAATCCGGAACGGGAAAGGAACTCGTCGCCAAGCTCATCCACGAATCCGGTCCGCGTCACGATGGCCCGTTCGTACCCGTCAATTGCGGCGCCATTCCCAACGAACTCATGGAAAGTGAACTGTTCGGCCACAAGCGCGGCAGTTTCACCGGCGCCGTCAGCGATAAGAAGGGATTGATTCAATCGGCCGAAGGCGGAACCTTATTTCTGGATGAGATCGCCGACTTGCCCCTGCACATGCAGGTCAAGCTGCTGCGCGTCATCCAGGAGAAGGCGGTGCGCCCCGTGGGCGAACAACTCGAGGTTGCCGTTGACGTGCGTATCTTGTCGGCCACGCATAGAAATCTTTCGCAGCTCGTCGCTGAAGGCAAATTTCGCGAAGATTTGTTCTACAGGGTCAACGTAATCGAACTGCGGGTGCCTTCCCTGCGCGACCGCCCCGAGGACGTACCGGAACTGGCCGAGGCGATACTGCGTCGCCTTGGGCGACGCATGAAAATTACTCCTCCCATGCTGGCCAAGGATGCGCTGGCGTCCCTCGAGGCCTATACGTTCCCGGGCAATGTCCGCGAGCTCGAGAATATATTGGAGCGAGCCATCACATTGAGTACCAGCGGTGAAGTGCGTGCCGCCGATATTGAGTTGCGGTCCGTGTCTACGGCAGGCACATCCCCAACCCCAAATGCCGCAAACGCAGGCGCGCTCGGCGATCATCTCGAAGATATTGAGCGCGAAGCCATTCTCAAGGCGCTGGAACAGACCCGCTACAACAAGACTGCCGCAGCCAAGGTGCTGGGCATGTCGTTTCGTGCGCTGCGCTACCGGATCAAAAAACTCGGTATCGAATGAGGCGTGTCACGGTCAGCGGCGGGTGAGTGCCTCATCACACCTTGCCCGACCTGCACGCGACATAATCAAAGACACTATGTTGACGTCCTTCGCGCCCGGCAATCGTGAACCTAGGGTATCCGCTTTTCAGCCCTTGGCGGTCACCCTGGCTCTGACGCTGATGCTGGTCGTACTGTGGGCACTGATGCACCACTACCAAGGGTTCGCTCGCGACGGCGAACTCTACGCAGTTCAGGCATCGGCAAGGCTAAACCCGGCGTTGGGCGCCGATGTCTACCTGGCGAACACCTCGCAGGATCGATACTCCGTCTTCTCTCTGCTCTACGCCTCGCTCATTGGCGTTCTCGGACTGCAACACGCGGCATTGCTGCTATTCGTGTTGTGCACCGCCGGCTTTCTCGCTGCCGCTTGGGCCCTGGCTCGTGAAGTATCGAGCACCGACGCGGCGTGGCTCGCAGTTGCCATGCTCATCAGTACCACCGGCTTTTACGGTGCTTACGCGATTTTCCATTATTCCGAGAGTTATTTGACGGCGCGCTCCCTCGGGGAGGCCTTGGTTGTCGCTGCGCTGGCCGCTCACTTTCATGGATGGCGGGTGCTTGGCCTGTTGACCGCTGTCCTCGCCCTGGTGGTTCATCCATTGATGGCGCTGCCGGGGCTGTTGCTGCTGATTTGCCTATGGCTGCCGATTCCGAAGGCCGCAATGGGCGCCGCGGCTGGTTTGCTCGCCACTCTGGCCGTAGCGCTGATCGCAACCTACGCACCCGCGCCTGCGCGCTTGCTGACGGTCATCGACCCGTCCTGGCTCGAGGTGGTGCGGGAGCGTTCGCACTTTCTGTTTTTGAATTCTTGGGCGTGGAGTGATTGGGAATTGCATCTTCGTCCGCTTCTATGCCTGACCTTGAGTGCCATCGTCATTGACGACCAGCGAGTCCGCCGCCTCTGCGTCGGAGCCCTGCTGGTGGGCGGCGCGGGTTTAGGCGTGGCACTCATCGCGGGTGCCATAGGTCCCGTCGCCATTTTGCTGCAGGGCCAAGCCTGGCGATGGTTTTGGGTCACGGGATTCGTCAGTGTTCTACTGCTCGGGCCTACCGCACTGCGCATGTGGCGCGACGCTAAATGCGGGCCGATGTGCGTCACTCTTTTGATTGCCGGTTGGACCTTTGTGCCGGTCGACGGGACGGCGTTGATTGCACTTGCGCTGGGGCTCTGGTCATTGCGACGACGCATTGAAGATCAGACCGGCAAGTACTTGAGGTGGGCCGGGTTTGCCTTGATCGCGATCATTGTGGCTTGGGTGTTTGCCACCTCCTGGCCTCTGTTCACTTCGGTCGTGGTGGGAAAGGCTCAGGAATCCTGGGTGATCGACAGACTTCGAGGCGTACTTGGCTCGAAGATCTCGGCGGTTTTATTCTTCGCACTATTCTGGCATTGGATCAGATCCCAGCGTTCGCCGCGCGCCGCCACCGTGATCTCCGTGTTGCTGGCGGCATCGCTAGCGGTGATTTTGCCGGGAACTTTCCGGCAGCTCGCCACGGTCGGCACTCCGGCGGAAATTGCTGAATTTGCCGAGTGGCGCACCGCCATTCCGCCCGCCAGCAATGTCTTGGTGGTTCCGGCCAAGAACTCGGCATCCTTCGTCTGGTTTACTCTGGGAAAGCCGAGTTATTTGTCCGTGGACCAATCCGCCGGTGTGGTCTTCTCACGAGCCACTGCGCTCGAGATCCGCCGCCGCGCGGAAGTGTTGGCCCCGATTATGGAGCCGGATTTCAGAATTCGCTCGCAGATGGCGCAGGAAGCCCGCGGCATCAAGCTCGAAGACCAAACGCGCCCGCTCACGCTGCAGAGCCTGGCGCAGATTTGCGGTGACCCGCTGTTGGGATTTGTAATTGCCAAGGAAGAGTTGGGCTTTGACTCGATCCGCCAGACGCATTCCGGAACCTGGAAGAATTGGAATCTGTACGATTGCCGGCGCGTTCGCGTCGCGGCGCCCACCGCATGAAAGTTCTGGTCAAAGAAGCCATTGGCTACGGTATGGCGTCCGCCGCAGCCCTGGCCGTGGACATGACGATTCTGTGGGTGCTGGTGCGGTTTTTTTCATGGGGTTATCTGGCCGCCGCGACCCTTTCTTTTTTGGCCGGCGCCACCGTCGCCTACCTCTTGTCCGTGAGGCTGGCGTTCAGACAACATCGCCTGCGCAATCGGCGCGTAGAATTCTTAAGCTTCGTGGCAATCGGGACCGTCGGCCTCGGCATCAACGCAGGAGTGATGTCGCTGATGGTGCAATATCTGGGCTTGCATTACCTGCTGGCCAAGTGTGTGGCAGCGGGGTTTACTTTTTCGTGCAATTTTGTCGCCCGCCGTCAGATTTTGTTCGTACGTCATTCGCCCGCTTGAGAGATCATGGGGTATGCCGGCTATCGATCTGAATGAAAAAGTCGCCGTAATCGCGGGCGCGGGGCCGGCGGGTCTCACTGCGGCGCTCGAACTGCTGCGGCGCTCGAATATAAGGCCCATCGTCTTCGAGTCCGACAGCCAGGTCGGCGGTATTTCCAAGACGGTCAATTACCGCGGTAACCGGATGGATCTCGGCGGCCACCGATTCTTCTCGAAATCGGACTGGGTGATGCGCTGGTGGCAGGAAATCCTGCCCGTGGCCGAGGGTCAGGCGGATGCCGACAACGCGCTACGCATCAATTACCAGCAGAAAGCTCACGATTTGGTACCTGAAGCATTCGGCTCCGCCTCCTCCGATGCCGTTATGCTCGTGCGCCAGCGCCTGTCCCGGATATTCTATCGGCGGCGGTTTTTTGATTATCCGCTGAAGCTCAATGCGGGCACCATCAAGAATATGGGCCTGCTCGAGACTCTGCGCATCGGGTTGAGCTACAGCCGGGCGCAATTCGTGCAGCGAAAGTCGGAAAACTCTCTGGAAGACTTTTTCGTCAATCGCTTCGGAGACCGGCTTTACCGCACTTTCTTCAAGGACTACACCGAGAAGGTCTGGGGGGTGCCCTGCCAGGAGATCTCCGCCGAGTGGGGTGCCCAACGCATCAAGGGGCTTTCGGTCACCAAGGCCATCAGCCACGCCGTGACAAGCCGGTTTCGCTCGTCGGCGGACACTGCGCAAAAGCAGACCGAAACGAGCCTGATCGAGCGCTTTCTGTATCCCAAGTTCGGCCCGGGCCAAATGTGGGAAGAAGTGGCGCGTCAAATTTCATCGCGGGGAGGCAAGATCCACCTCCAGCACCGAGTCGTCGGCATAGAACGTCAAGGCACAGAAATAACCGCCGTGATGGTGAAGAATCAGCGCGATGGATCGGTTCAAACGGTGCCCTGCGATTTCCTTATCTCGACCATGCCAGTCCGCGATTTGACCGCCATGCTCAAGCCCTCCGACGAGCAGGTGATTCGAATCGCAGACCGGCTTCCCTACCGCGATTTCATGACGGCCGGCTTGCTCCTGAGGAAAATGAATGCGGCCGACCCCAAGGCGGGACGCAACGGGATGCCCCCGGACAATTGGATCTACATACAAGAGCCGGACGTAAAAATTGGCCGGCTTCAGGTGTTCAACAATTGGAGCCCGTCTCTGGTGTCGAACCCCGACACGATCTGGCTGGGTTTGGAATACTTTTGCCGTGAGGGCGATGACCTTTGGTCCATGGAGAATGGTCCATTCATCGACTTCGCCGCGAGGGAACTCGAAAAGATCGGCATGATCGACCGCAAAGACGTGCTCGATGGCACGGTAGTCCGCGTTCCGAAGGCTTACCCAGCGTACTTCGGCGAGTACCGGGAATTCGATAAGGTGCGGGCGCATCTGGAGGGCTTCTCAAATCTCTACCCGGTGGGCCGCAATGGAATGCACCGCTACAACAATCAAGATCACTCCATGCTGGCGGCCAACAGCGCCGTGAATTCCATCCTCAATTTCGGCGCCGGCAAGTCGGAGATCTGGGCCATCAACGCCGAGGACGGATATCACGAGGAAATCGGCGAGGTCGCCTGATCGAACGGCCGGCTGCTGACAAAATTTGTCAGTGAGTGACGCGAAGCGCCCCATGCGGCGCCGATTGACGACGATTCTATGTTCAATTTCCCAGTCAGATCTGACGATATGCTTTATAATTCAAGCAGTTAAGCCTAGAAAACCGACGTTGGCACAGCACTTGCTTCATCTATGGCACCGGCATCGGCCGTTGTTCGAACTCAGATTTCATAATTCTAGGTACAGGAGTTTCAGATGCTTAAGCAAGTTCAAAAGGGTTTCACCTTGATCGAATTGATGATCGTGATCGCGATCATCGGTATTTTGGCGGCCATCGCCATCCCGGCCTACCAGAACTACACCATCCGCGCGCAGGTCACTGAAGGTTTGACCCTGGCCGATGGTTGGAAGACAGCGATTGCCGAGTACTACGCCAACACCGGCGGCTGGCCTTTGCAGACCGAACTCACGGGTACGAATCCGTCGAGCGGTAAGTACGAGACGAGCGTGGGCGTCACGACCCGTGGCACCATCACCATCGTCTATGGCAACCAGGCCAATACGAAGATCACCTCAGCCATCCTGGGTCTCACCGCCTACACCAACGCCAACAATGACGTGATGTGGCAGTGCGGCTTCGCCGTAGCCCCTCCCAGCGGCACCGTTGCCTCGGGCGGAGCCAGCGGCGGCGGCACGACTGTGTCCCCGCAGTACCTGCCGACCTCCTGTCACTCGTAATAACGAGTCAGGCGTTCCGAGGTGCACAACGCCTTTGAACGATGTTTGAACAGGAAGCCTCTCTACGGAGAGGCTTCCTCCTTTTAAACTCTTGTAAGGATCTGGGAAAATGAATCGAAGCAGACTGACACGCGGCTTCACGCTCATCGAACTGATGATTGTTATTGCCATCATCGGCATATTGGCGGCCATCGCCATCCCGGCGTACCAAAATTACACCATCCGCGCCCAAGTCACCGAAGGCTTGACCCTGGCCGGTGGCTGGAAGACGGCCATGACCGAGTATTACGCGGTCACCGGCGGCTGGCCGTTGCAGACTGAATTGACGGGTACTAATCCCTCGAGCGGAAAGTATGAGACCAGCGTGGGAATCACGACTCGCGGCACCATCACCATCGTCTACGGCAATCAGGCCAATACCAAGATCACCGGCAAGATCCTGGGCCTCACGGCCTACACCAACCTCAACAGCGATGTGATGTGGCAGTGCGGCTTCGCCGTAGCCCCTCCCAGCGGCACCGTTGCCTCGGGCGGAGCCAACGGCGGCGGCACGAATGTGTCCCCTCAGTACTTGCCGACCTCCTGTCATTCATAGGCATTCACCGCAGGCGTCCAGCGCCTCGAGTGTTTTCCGCTGCGTTGCACAATGAATTGCGGCACCTCGACCCTCAGGCGAAAGTTCGCGGTTCGATAGTGGGAAGGAAATCACGCCGGGCCTGCTTCGCACTGTGCGAGTATCCTCTTGCATTTGACAATTGATCGCCTGCTAGCAGGCTGTACACTTATCAATTTCCGAAGCTGGGAATTTCTTTAAGTCCATGAATGATAACGCAATAGCGGCGGTTGGCGCCTCAGGTCGAGTCGCTTTGGGGGGCCTCGCACAGCGGCTGGTCCAGGACGGCCTGTTGGATGAGGCCGCGATGCAGGACGCCATCATCCGTTCCAGGGAAAAGCGCGTCAGTCTGGTCACCCATTTGGTGGGATCGAACCTGGCCACGGCCCGTGATATCGCCATTTCGGCCTCGAACGAGTTCGGTGTGCCCCTGTTGGACCTGGACGCCGTAGCGCCGGATATGGAAGCCATTCGGGCGGTAAGCGAAAAGCTGATGCAGAAGCACCGGGTCCTGCCGCTCATGAAGCGCGGCAAACGCCTGTTTCTTGCGGTAGCCGACCCCACCAATTTACACGCGCTCGACGAGATTCGATTTCAAACATCGATGAGCATCGAGTTCGTCGTTGTGGAAGACGACAAACTGCAGGCCGCGTGCTCCAAGGCCATCGAGCAAGCCGAAGCGGTCATGCCGAACTTGACCGACGACGATTTCGATCTGGAGAACTTGGAGGTCTCCGGCGGCGACGAAGATCCGAACGCGGAAGCGCTTGGCCGGGACGATGTGGAAGATGCGCCCATCGTGCGCTTCGTCAATAAAATCCTGCTCGATGCGATCAAGAAGGGCGCATCGGATATTCACTTCGAGCCCTACGAAAAGTCCTTCCGCATCCGCACTCGATTGGACGGCGTCCTCAAAGAGGTGGCGCTGCCTCCCGTGCAACTGGCGGTCAAGATCGTCGCCCGCTTGAAAGTCATGGCGCGCCTCGACATTGCCGAGCGTCGTGTTCCGCAAGACGGCCGCATTAAAATGCGGCTGTCTAAGAATCGGGCCATCGATTTCCGCGTCAGCACCTGCCCTACGCTGTTCGGGGAAAAGGTCGTGACGCGTATTCTCGACCCGTCAAGCGCCATGCTGGGAATTGACGCATTGGGCTACGAGCCCGTGCAGCGGGAACTGTATCTTAAATACCTCGCCAAACCGCAAGGCATGATCCTCGTGACGGGACCTACTGGCAGCGGTAAAACGGTTTCCCTGTATACCGGCCTCAATATTATCAATACCGAAGACTGCAATATTTCGACGGCCGAGGACCCGGCCGAAATCAACCTGCCGGGCGTGAATCAGGTGAACGTGAATAACAAGGTCGGGCTCACCTTCGCGTCCGCCCTACGCGCATTTCTTCGGCAGGATCCGGATGTGATCATGGTCGGCGAAATCCGCGACCTGGAAACCGCCGAGATCGCGATCAAGGCCGCGCAGACGGGACACTTGGTGCTGTCGACGTTGCACACCAATGATGCACCGCAGACCCTGACCCGCTTGGTCGACATGGGGGTCAAACCTTACGCGATCGCGACCTCCGTGAGTCTCATCATTGCCCAACGCCTGGCTCGAAAACTGTGTTCGAACTGCAAGCAACCGATCGACATACCCGCCGAAGCGCTGAAAAAAGAAGGCTTCGAGCAGTCGGATATCAACAACGGCATTCGCGTGTTCAGGGCGGTCGGCTGCGCCCAATGTACGGACGGCTACAAGGGACGCATGGGGATCTACCAAGTCATGCCGGTTACCGAAGCCATCGGACGAATCATCATGGAAGGCGGCGGATCCATGGACATCAACGTCCAGGCCACCAAGGACGGAATCTGGAATCTGCGCCGCTCGGGTCTGCAAAAAGTGAGAGACGGCGTAACAAGCTTGGAAGAAATCAACAGCGTTACTATCGATTAGGATTACTGCAAGGACTGATTTATGGCCATATCCGCAACCGCTAGCAAAAAAGACACTCAGTTCATATGGGAAGGCAAAGATAAACGCGGCCACAAAATACGCGGCAAGACGCTGGCGGCAAACGAAGCGGCGCTGCGCGCCGATTTGCGGCGCCAAGGGGTCGCCCCCACTCGAGTAAAGACACAGAGCGCCGCGTTTAGAAGGGGCGGCAAGGTCACTAACGAGGACATCGCAATATTCAGCCGCCAACTCGCGACCATGATGTCTGCAGGCATCCCGATGGTCCAGGCCTTCGAGATCATCGGCAACGGGCATGAAAAGCCCTCGATGCAAAAGCTCGTGCTCGACATCAAGGCGAACATCGAGGGCGGCAGCTCGCTCCACGAATCATTGGCGAAATTTCCGCTCTACTTCGACGATTTGTTCGTCAATCTGGTGGAGGCCGGCGAACAGGCCGGTGCCCTGGAAACATTGCTGGACAAGATCGCAACGTACAAGGAAAAAACCGAGGCGCTGAAGAAGAAGATAAAGAAAGCGCTATTTTACCCGGCTGCCGTTCTGGTCATTGCAGTCGTTGTATCGGTCATTCTGCTTATATTCGTGATTCCGCAATTCGAAGAGCTGTTCAAGGGATTCGGAGCAGATTTGCCCGCATTTACACAAATGGTTGTCAATCTGTCCCGGTTCGTACAGCACCAAGGTTGGTGGATGGGCATCATTGTTATCGGCGCTTTCTATGCGTTCTTTTACTTCTACAAGCGCTCCAGGAACATGCAACGCGCCATCGACCGCATCATGCTCAAATTCCCGATTATCGGTCCAATCTTGCAGAAATCGGCAATCGCGCGCTTCTCCCGCACGCTCTCAACGATGTTTGCAGCCGGAGTGCCTCTGGTTGAGGCTATGCAGTCGGTCGCCGGAGCAACCGGCAACATCGTGTACGAAGAGGCGACGCTGCGCATGAAAGATGAAGTGGCGACCGGCCAGCGATTGCAAAGAGCCATGGAAAACGTGGGGCTGTTCCCGAACATGGTGGTGCAAATGATCGCCGTCGGTGAAGAATCCGGTTCTCTCGACACCATGTCTGCCAAAGTGGCGGAATTCTATGAGGCGGAAGTCGACAATGCGGTCGACAGCATGTCGAGCCTGCTTGAACCCATGATCATGGCCATCCTCGGCATCCTGGTCGGCGGCATGGTGATCGCCATGTACCTCCCGATCTTCAAGCTCGGTCAAGTCGTCGGATAAAGCGGGTCCGCGCGCCTTCCGGCGGTTTTAGCCCATGCTGAACGACTTGGCCGCGCTGTACGCAAACAGCCCTGGGCTGTTTGCCGGCTCGGTGTTTGTACTGGGGCTGGTCGTCGGCAGTTTTCTCAACGTGGTTATTTATCGACTTCCGATAATGCTGGAGCGCGAGTGGCGTTCCCAGGCCGCCGAGTTGCTGCCGTTGGAGACTGCCGCCGTCCCCGCAGAGATAGCGACGACTCCCAACGAACGCTTCGGTTTAAGTACGCCTCGCTCGGCCTGCCCGGCCTGCAAGGCTCCCATCAAGGCGTGGCAGAACATCCCCGTGGTGAGCTGGCTGATGCTGCGCGGACGCTGCGCGTCCTGCAAGGCCAGGATCACCTGGCGCTATCCGATGGTGGAACTGACGACCGGATTGCTGTCGGCTTGGGTCGCCTGGCATTTCGGCTTCGGCGCGCCGGCGGCCTGCGCCCTGCTGATAACCTGGGCCTTGGTCGCACTCACCGGTATCGATATCGATCACCAATTGCTGCCCGACAGCATCACTCTGCCATTGATGTGGGCCGGCTTACTGGCGGCCGTCATGGTAGGCGCGATCGACGGCAGCCCGATTCCAGTGTCCCCGCGTGATGCCCTCATCGGTTCGATCGCCGGATATCTGAGCCTCTGGCTGGTGTTCCACGCGTTTCGGCTGATCACGGGCAAGGAGGGCATGGGTTACGGAGACTTCAAGCTGTTTGCGGCCTTGGGCGCGTGGCTGGGCTGGAAGCTCTTGCCCTTGGTGATCTTGCTCTCAGCCGCGACGGGTGCCGTTCTCGGGATTTTGATGATCGTTCTGCGCGGTCGCGACCGCAGCGCGCCCATGCCTTTCGGGCCCTATCTCGCCGCGGCGGGCTGGCTTGCGATGATGTACGGCGATTCGCTGGTCAGCGGGTATTTGCGCGTCTCCGGGCTCAAGCACTAGCGCATGGCATCCCGCCTGCGTATTGGCTTGACAGGAGGTATCGCCAGCGGCAAGAGCACCGTTGCCCAAAGATTTATAGAACTAGGCATCCCAGTCATCGACGCGGATGAGGCGGCCCGCGCCGTGGTCGCTCCGGGAGAACTCGGCCTTGCAGAAGTCATCAGGCGGTTCGGCAGCAGTGTACTCGCAGAGAACGGCGAACTTGACCGTCGCATTCTCCGAGACCTGATATTCAGGGATCCAGGAGCAAGACGAGACTTGGAGGCCATTCTTCATCCGCTGATTCGAACTCGTATGGAACAGTGGGCGGCCGCCGCCGCAGGCGCTTATATCGTGCTGGCCATCCCGCTGTTGATCGAGGGCGCCTCGCTCGATCGCGTGGATCGCATCCTCGTGGTCGACGTGGACGAGGCGGTGCAGCTGCAGCGCGTAACGGAGCGTGACGGCTGCACGCTGGAGCAAGCGCATGCAATCCTGGCATCCCAAGCCTCGCGATCTGCCCGCCTGGCCGCGGCCGACGACGTGCTCCTGAACCTCGGAACCGTCACTGATTTGCGACGGGCGGTCGATCGATTGCATGCGGGATACCTAAAGATTCCTAAACTCAAGGTTTACCCTAGGCCCAAGGTTGGCTCAGAATAGGCGGATGAACTCTTACCCTGATCCACAGGCCCATGCGGACGCCGAGCCGGCGCCGATAGTCTATGAGCAACCCCTCAACGAGCGTATGCGCACCTTCCTGCGGCTCGAATTCCTCTATACGCAGGCAAGCTATCACAGCGAATTCCCCAACCCGTGGAGCTCGCGGGCGGCGGTCGCAAGCTTGCTCGAGATTTTGGCAATTACGGCCCGCGGCGACTCACGCAGCGAGGTCCTGAAAGAACTCGAGCGCAACGTGAACGTTCTCAAGGAATACCAATCCAAGACCGGCGTTGACCCGGGGCGCCTCAAGTCGGTCATGTCGAATCTCCTCAAGCTGCGAAGCGATCTGTCGACGATCGGCGGCAACTACATGGGGCCGTTGCGCGACTCTGAGTTCTTGAGCGCCATCAAACACCGCAGCGCCATACCGGGAGGCACCTGCGATTTTGATTTGCCCGATTATTCCTTTTGGCTCAACCGTCCCGCCGAAGTGCGCGCGGCGGAGTTCGCGGGTTGGCTCGCACTCATCCGGCCGCTGTGCGACAGCATCGTGGAGCTGCTATGGCTCACCAGACAGAACGCGAAGCGCAAATCTGAGGTCGCAGGCGGCGGCATATTCCAATTGCAATTCGACCGCGAGAATCCGTGTCAACTGGTGCGCGTCACGCTGCCCTGCGACACCGAATTGTTTCCCGAGATCAGCGGCAGCCAGCATCGCTGCACCATCCGATTCTTGAATTGGCTGGACGCCACGAGTCGTCCCGTACATGTCGAAGTGGATGTGCCGTTCTTCTTGACGTGCTGCGCTTGAATTGAGCGCATCGTGGTAACGACCGTTAAATGTCCGACCTGCCGTCGCCAGGTGGAGTGGTCGCCGGAATCGCCCTATCGACCTTTCTGCAACGATCGCTGCCGGCTCATCGATCTCGGTTCCTGGTTCGGTGAACAGCACAGAATCCCGGATGCATCTGCCGCCGCGCACGACGAACCGCCTCCCGGTTCATCCGAAGAATCTGACAATTGAACCCCGAGTTTTGGCACGAGCGCTGGCGCATTGGGCAGATCGGCTTTCACCAACCCGCGGTGGACCGGCATCTGATTCGGCATTGGCCTGATGTTAGGCCCGGAATGCAACATCCCGTGTTCGTTCCCTTATGCGGCAAGAGCCTAGACCTGCTGTGGTTGCGCGACCGGGGCCATAGCGTGTCCGGCGTGGAACTGTCAACCGTCGCACTAGAGTCCTTCTGCATGGAGAACGGCATCCTCGCAGCCCGGCGCACGATCGGGGACTTCGACGTCTACGAGTCCGCGAACCTCACCCTTTACCAAGGCAACTTCTTTTCTCTGAGCGCCGCACTTCTGGGACCGGTAACGGCGGTGTACGACAGAGCGGCCTTGATTTCTTGGGAGCCCCCGCTGCGTGCCGCCTATGTGGAACATCTCGCCGATCTGACGAGCCCGGGCACAGAAACGCTCCTGGTCGCCATGGAGTATCCGCAATCGCAAATGATGGGGCCGCCGTTCTCCGTGACGGCCGATGATGTCGCCCGGCTATACTCGAGGCTTCACTCGATTCAAGAGCTCTCTCGGGAGGACATATTGGTGCGCGAACCACGGCTGCGCTCGCGCGGACTCACGCAATTGCACGAGGTCTGCTACCGGCTGACCCGCTTGCCATAGGCTTGCATGGTCGCCACCACTCCCCATTCGGCGCAATTGACCATCGATCGGCTGTTCGATGCGCCGGCGTTGGCGGGGCCTACCATCCTAGGGCTGAAGATTTCACCCGATGGCTCACGTGTGACTTACCTGCAAGGCAAGGCCGACGATAAGGACCGCCTCGACCTCTGGGAGTACGACATTCTGGCGGGTCACGCGCGCATGCTGGTCGACTGCGACCAATTATCGCCGGTCCGCGAGCAACACTCGGATGAGGAGTTATCCCGTCGCGAGCGGAACAGAACCGCCGCCCTGTCCGGGATTTTGGAATACTCCTTCGCACCCTCGGGCCGCGCGTTGCTTTTTCCCCTAGGCGGCAATCTCTACTACTACGATCTTGCAAAGCCTGCCCAGGATGCGGCGGTGGAGATCAATCGGTCGAACAGTGCTGCATCGGACCCGACGATTTCGCCCGCCGGCGCGTTCGTGGCCTTCATTCGCGATCAAAACCTTCATGTTTACGATTTTGCTCGACGGCAATCGCGGGCCATTACCGGCGACGGCGGGGGTGCCATTAAGAACGGCATGGCCGAGTTCGTGGCTGAGGAGGAAATGGATCGCCATACCGGCTATTGGTGGGCACCCAACGATAGACACCTGGCATTCGTTCGGGTCGACGAGTCCCCGGTCAAGGTTATCGAGCGCTTTGAGATCGCCGCCGATAATGTTGCGACCTTCGCGCAGCGCTATCCCGTCGCCGGAGGTCCCAACGTCTTGGTGCACTTGGGCGTGGCCGACGTTCAAACCGGAGCGGTCACTTGGATTGACCTGGGAAGCGAGAGCGACATTTACCTAGCCCGGATCAATTGGCTGCCGGACGGCAAGACGCTTGCGATCCAGCGCGAGAGCCGCGATCAACGCCGCCTGGACTTATTGTTTGCCGATATTGAGACCGGCCAAGCACGCGTCGTCCTGACCGAAACCAGCCGCAGTTGGATCGACCTTAATAATGAGATCACATTTCTCGCTCAGCGCCGCGAGTTCATTTGGGCATCGAGCCGGGACGGCTATACGCACTTGTATTTGTACGACTACGCAGGTCATTGCCTGAGGCAGATCACTGCCGGCGCCTGGAATGTCGACGACTTCAGATTGCGGGCAATCAAAGGCATCCACGAAGAGGGGCGATTGGTATTTTTCACGGCCACCAAGCAATGTCCCACCCAGCGCCAGCTTTACAGCGCTTCGCTGGATACCGAAGATCCGCACAATATCAACCGAATCTCCACTGCGGAGGGCATTCACGGCATCACCATGTCGCCCGACGCCGGCTTCTACGTTGATACCTTCACCAGCCGGGTGCAACCGCCCCAGGTCAGCTTGCACTCCATGGACGGCAGGCTCATCACGTCGCTGCTGGAAAATCGTCTGGACAGCAATCATCCCGATACGCCTTATCTGGGCGACAATTCCGTGCCCGAATTCGGCACCCTCACGGCCGCCGACGGCCAGGCGCTCTACTACCGCATATTCAAGCCTGCACGATTCGATTCGGCTAAAAAGTACCCTGCCATTGTCGACGTGTACGGCGGACCCGGCGTACAGCGCGTGCTGGAGAATTGGACAGGCAGTTCGTTCACTCAGATTCTGACGCGCGCGGGCTATGTGGTCTTTCAGCTGGACAACCGCGGCACGGCATTCCGCGGGTCCTCATTTCAAGCACCCATTCGTGACCGGTTGAGCGATGTGGAAATCGCCGATCAAGTGCAAGGCGGCCGCTGGCTTGCCGAACAGGACTTCGTCGATCCCACCCGCATCGGCGTTTGGGGCTGGAGTTATGGCGGCTACCTGACCCTAATGCTGATGTTCAGAGCCCCTGGTGTATTTCGGGCCGGAGTCTCGGGCGCGCCGGTCACCGACTGGGCCTTGTATGACACACATTACACCGAGCGCTACCTTGGCAATCCCGTAGACAACCCAGAGGGTTATTCGACCAGTTCGGCGCTGCCCTATGCCGTGGGTCTGAAAGGAGCACTTCTGATCATGCACGGCATGGCAGACGACAACGTGCTGTTTCTCCACAGCACCAAGTTACTTCGAAGGCTGCAGGATCTCGGCAAGCCATTCGATGTCATGGTGTACCCTGGAGCCAAGCACGGCCTCATACGCCAAAACGACGGCCGGCACGCGTTCAAGACGATCCTTCGCTTCTTCGATGACAAGCTGGATGGGGCATGACTCGAGTTCGTGACGAGCGGTGTCCGTTGTGCGCGATCAAGGGCCTTCCCCTGATTGCACTGGAATTTGCGCACAAGGCCCCACTTTCGGACTCCATAGCGTTCAGGTGGTGCGAGGCCTGCGATTTCATCTACGCGCAGGATCTCAACGCTGAATCGTATAGTCGCTTCTACGAGTCCGCGTTGCACGATACCGGACACATCCAAGAGACCGACGCGCAGGACGATCTTCGCCGCATCCAAGCGCTATTGATTCAACAGCACGTGGGCCCTGCTTTTTCGGGAAATTGCCTGGACTTCGGTTGCGGGGAAGGACAACTCCTGGAACATCTTGGCCGAACGTTCCCTGCTGCGCGCTTCTTTGGCACTGACGTGCGCAACTCGTTGCGCCCGAATACGTCGGCGACCTTCCTCGCGGACCTCGCACCCGCCGGGATGCTGTTCGACCTTGTCGTGCTTTCTCATGTCGCGGAACATGTTGTCGACCTGTCGGTTTTGCTGCACGTCGGAAAATGGCTTGCCCCTGGCGGTGCCATTTATATGGAAGTTCCGGACCCTGTCTGTTACCGCGACTTGCCACGCCGGGAATTCATGTACTACTTCGATAGATTGCACGTGAATCATTTCAGCCAGACGGCACTCACTCGATGGTTGGCCAACTATGGGTTCGAGGTAACCGGGCGCGGCACTCATCGATTCGCATATCGGGACGGGAAGTATCCCGCCCAATACGTCTTCGCAGCTGCCTCAACTGCGCGCGCGCCGGGCGGCCGTTCTGCGCCGAGTCTGAGGAAGGCGTTTCAAGACTATCGCGACTCTGAACTGAGACGCGCGAAGCAATTGCGGGATCGAATCATGACCGCAGTCGGCGACCGAGAGATCTTGATCTATGGTGGCGGCGATAATTTCTTCCGTGCGCGATCCAGCGGCGGACCGTTGCATGGAATACCTGTCAAGGCGGTGCTCGATCGGAATGCCCAAAGCCTGCAGTTGGACACGAAATACGACTTATTGGAGCCTCAGGCCGGACTTCGGCGATTTCCCGATGCGGCATTGCTAGTGGCTGTAAGCTCGGGGGCGGAGCAAATTGTCCATGATGTGCGGGCGCAATTTCCAAAGCGCATCATTATCATCGTATGACACGGCGCGTGCGCCGCCTCTTAAAGACTGCGCGTCTGCCCTCCATCCACCACATAACACCCGCCGGTGCAGAATCCGGCTTGAGCCGAGCACAAGTACGCGGCTAAGGAGGCAATCTCCTCCGGGGTGCCGAAGCGATTTTGCGGCACTTCGATATTCAACATTGCCTTCACTGCATCCCCTTGCCGCTCCGCGCGTTGTTGCCACGATCCTCCGTCGAACAATACATTGCCGGGAGCGATCGTATTGACACGCACGTTTTGCGCGGCGAGTTGGCGCGCAAGATTTTTTGAATAGTTGACGAGCGCCGCCTTCGCCGCGCTGTACGGCAATGGCGCCGTGGTTGCCTCAACGGCTGCGATCGACGAAATGAACAGCATCGATCCGCCCGAAGGATTCGCCAGCAGATGTGGCAGAGCAACTTGCGCAAGACGCGTGGCTGCGAAAAAATTTTGCTCGAACAACCGCTGCCACTCACTCTCAGCCTGTTCCCATCCCGGGTGTCCCGTGCCCGTGCCCAAATTGGCCACGAGGTGATCGACCGCCCCGAAATGCTGCACGGTGCGATCGAAGGCGGAGGCAATGACGGCGGTGTTTGAGAAATCTCCCGTGATCGCAAGAATGCGGCCGAGGTTGGGCGGCTTCTCGAGTTGTAAGCGCGTCATTTCCAGAGACACCGCGTCTCGGCCGGTGAGTACGACGCAGGCTCCTTCGGCAAGCAGCGACTCGGCGATCGCCCTGCCGATGCCACGCGAAGAGCCGGCGACGAATACAACTTGATGCTCGAGATGAAGGTCCATTTACAGGTTACTTTGCGCGAGGCGCGCCCAATTCGCAAACCTCAATGGCGATCCGTTGGGACCGCCGTCACACTGCGGTCCAGCCCCCGTCGATGCCTAGGTTTTGGCCGGTGACGTAGGAACTGGCATCCGATGCCAGGAATAGGAGGGCGCCGCACAATTCAATGGGCCGGCCGATGCGATTCATGACCGTATACGCTTTCAACCGCTGCACCAATACGGACTCGTCCTTGACCGCGTTTTCACCGTCCAGGTCCTCCGTATTGGAAAATGGACCTGGCGAAATGCAATTGGCGCGCACTCCCTGGCGCCCCCAAAAGCTCGCCGTATACCGGGTGAATGCCACCAGCGCGGCTTTGGACGCGGAATAGCCGGGCGGGTTGAACGAATCGGTGCCCGCGTAAAGCTCGGGTCGCGGCGCCACCGATGCATACATGGTGGCGATGTTAATGATGGACCCGCGCCCGCTTTCCTTCAGCCGGCCGGCGAGAATCTGCGTCGTCTGCACCGCCCAGTACACTCCGCCGTGCAAGTTTCTTTTCCACTGATCGAATGTGGCGTTCTCCAGCGACCCCTCCGGTACATTGAAGCCCGTTGCCGCGCCCAGTTCATGTGCGTTGTTCACCAGCACATCGATCGACTTCTCATTTGCAGCGATGTTTTTACAAACCCGATCAAGTGCTTCGACATCGTACATGTCCACTTGATGCGCGGAAACCATATCCTTGCCGAATTCCGCTTCCCACAACCGCGCTTCGCTTTGCACGCGTGCGCTTCGGCCGATCGCAACCACGCGGGCCCCGTTGGCCAGCAGCGCCGCAGCAAAAGTGCGTCCCAGAAAGCCCGATGCTCCGGTCAACACCGCGGTTTTCCCGCTGAGATTGAACAGCGAACTTGTTTTGAGCGCGGCCGTATCGATAGGCATGTATGGTCCGATAGTGAAGTTGAAAACCGCTTTTCTCGATCGACTACTCGAGCAGCGGCTTGATGATCATGTTAGCCAGAAACTCTTCGCGTGGCAGGAAGGGGAAGAGATCTTCGAGCGGCCTGGAGACGAAACTCCCGTCGGGTTTCTGATGACTCTGCAGACGCGGTGCCCGCATCTCGTCGGGCAGAACGTTCACATCGCATACCACCGGCCCTTTCATCTGCAGCACGCTGCGCACTTCGGCCGCCAAATCTGTCTGATCCCGGATACGGTGAACAGCCAACCCATAGCTTGCCCCCACCTTGCACAGATCCGGAATGGTGATTCCGGTACTTGCATCGGCGCCGATGCTTGCACGGCCGAAGTACGCAACTTGGGACGCGCGAATCGAGCTGTAGCCGTTGTTGTTGAGGACGAAGAATTTGATTGGAAGCTGCAAACGGTGGATGGTTTCGAGTTCCTGAATGTTGAACATGAAGCCGCCGTCGCCGTCGACAGCCAC
>JANXZQ010000412.1 GCA_025355445.1 Gammaproteobacteria bacterium | reverse complement strand
CGCTCCCTCATCGACGAGGATCTGCGCCGCAGCAGCGGCGTCATGGATCTGCTGCCGCACGAGTACGTGCACTCCTGGAACGGCAAGTACCGGCGCCCACGCGGCCTTGCCACCGGGAATTACGACGCGCCCATGCGCGGCGATCTGCTGTGGGTGTACGAAGGCCTCACTCAGTACTTAGGGATGGTATTGAGCGCACGCAGCGGCCTCGCTTCTGCGGAAGATGCGCGCAACGCCTGGGCCATCGCAGCCGCCTCATTGCAGACCCACAAGGGCCGCGAGTGGCGCTCGCTAGAGGACACGGCCATCGCCGCGCAAATCGGCTACACCCTCGCTCCGGAATGGCGCTCGCGAACCCGCGGCAACGATTTTTACCTGGAATCAGCCATGCTCTGGCTAGAGGCGGACACCCTGATCCGCAACACCACGCACGGCGCAAAGAGCCTCGACGATTTCTGCCGGCTGTTCTACGGACCTCCGAGCACCGCTCCGAAGGTGATTCCGTACGACTTCACCGACGTCGTCAAAGCGCTCACTACCGTCATGCCCTATGACTGGCGCGGTTTCTGGACTCTGCGCCTAAATCGATTGCGGCCCGATGCGCCGCTCGAAGGCCTCACCGCCGGCGGCTGGCGAATAGCATTCGCGTCCGAGCCCACCGCCGTGGAGAAAGGCGACGACGCCATGGAAAAGCACACCGATTTGAATTTCTCGCTCGGCTTCACGCTCAAGGACGACGCCGCGGTCATCTCCTCGGTGGCAACCGGCACTTCTGCCGATGTGGCGGGAATAGCGCCTGGAGCAAATTTGATCGCGGTCAATGGCCGGAAATATTCCAAGGGCGTGCTGCAAGACGCCTTGAAGGCGGGCGGCGATGCGACACGCACCATCCAGTTGCTGCTGCAGAAAGACGAGATATTCAGCACGGTCGACCTACACTACGCAGGTCACGCACGCCATCCGCTGCTCGAGCGTGACTCGGCCGCTCCGGACCTGCTGACGACGATATTGAGCCCGCGAACATAGCCGTGCCCGCGGAGAAACCCGTCGTGGTGATCGGCGGCGGCGTAATGGGCTCGGCGCTCGCCTACTGGCTCACCCGGCTCGAGCCTGCGCGCGCCGTCATCGTCATCGAGCGCGACCCCGGCTACGAACAGGCATCCTCCGTCTTGTCCGCCGCCTCCATCCGCCAGCAATTCTCCACTCCCGTCAATATTCGCATCTCCCAGGCCAGCATCGCGTTTCTGCGCAACGCCGCCGAGGAGCTTCGTGTCGGCGACGATAGGCCTGACATCGCATTGCGTGAGCAAGGGTATTTGTATCTGGCGGACGCGAACGGCGCCGCACACTTGCGCGCGACCCATGCGGTGCAAAAGGCCTGCGGTTCCGATGTGACGCTGCTTCAGACGATCGAACTCGCGCAACGCTATCCGTGGTTGAACACGTCGGACCTGTCCTTGGGTTCCTTAGGACTGACCGGCGAAGGTTGGTTCGACGGCTACACCCTGCTCACCGCCTTCGCGCGCAAGGCCAAAGCACAAGGCGCGTCCTTCGTCAATGCAACGGTAAGCGGCCTCGCGACCTTCGACGAGCGCCTCGAGGGCGGCAGCGGTAAGCGCATCAGCGAAGTCATCCTCGCTGACGGATCCCGCATTGCCTGCAGCCACGTCGTCAATGCCGCCGGCCCCTGGGCGCGCTCCGTCGCCGCCATGGCCGGCATCGAATTGCCCGTAGATGCGCGGCGGCGCACCGTCTACGTCATCTCCTGTCCCACCCCGATGCCGCCGTTTCCGCTGCTCATTGATTGCACTGGATTTTGGATTCGCCCCGAGGGCGCGAAATTTATCGCCGGTTTGTCGCCCACCGACGACCCAAACGATCTGCCGCTGGAGCCGGACTACGACGCTTTCGAGACGCAACTCTGGCCTGCACTTGCGCATCGCATTCCTGCTTTCGAATCCGCCAAGCTCGAGCGCGCCTGGGCCGGCTACTTCGAAATGAATACTTTCGATCACAATGCCCTGTTGGGCCCGCATGAGTCGATCGGCAACTTCCTGTTCATGAACGGCTTCTCCGGCCATGGCATGCAGCAGTCTCCCATCATCGGCCGCGCCGTCGCCGAGCTCATTCTTGAAGGCCGATTCACGACCTTGGATTTATCCGAACTGCTGTTCAGCCGTGTGGGCGCCGATCGGCCCCTGCTCGAAACAAATGTGATTGGCTAGGGCGCGTCGCGGATGCAACACTTCGACTTCGATGCCGTTCACCGACTCACCGGCGTGTACGGCCTGATCGAGCCTCTGCGCCGAGCCTTTGCCTCGAATGCGCGAAGTCCCGATCGGGCTCACTACGATCTCGGCCCGCCTGATCAGCCGCGCACTCTGCTGCTCATGCCCTCGTGGCAATCTAAGGGCGCAGTCGGAGTGAAAATCGCCACGGTGTTTCCGGGCAATGCCGAGATCGGTCTTCCGTCGGTGAACGCCGCCTATCTGCTGATGTCCGGACAAACGGGAGAGCCCCTCGCCTGGATCGATGGGCGCGCGCTCACTCTGCTGCGAACCGCGGCCGTGGCCGCGCTGGCCGCCGATCTGCTGGCGCCCGCGAAACCCGAGGTATTGTTGATGGTGGGCACAGGCGCGCTCGCGCGCTATCTCGTTGAAGGCCACTGCGCTGTACGCGACTATCAGTCTGTGCTTGTCTGGGGCCGAAATACGCGCAGGGCCGAGGCGGTGGCGCGCGACCTCGCAACGCGCGGCTGGCCCGCGAGCGTCGCGACCGATCTCGAAGCCGCCGCCCGCTCAGCCGATGTAGTCACCTGCGCCACTTTGGCGGACCAGCCTCTCATCCGGGGCGCCTGGCTCAAATCGCACTACCATCTGAATCTGATCGGCAGCTTCAGGCCGGACATGCGCGAAGCCGACGATGCCAGCCTTCGCCACGCTGACATTGTCGTCGACACCCTCGCCGCCTTGCGCGAGAGCGGTGACTTGGCCGGTCCATTGGCCAGCGGCGTCATCCATAAATCGCAAGTGGTTTTGCTCAATGATCTGGCGTCCCGGACCAAGCTCGCAAAGCCCGCTTCAAAAACCGTATTTAAGTCCGTGGGAGTCGCCCACGCCGATCTGGCGGCGGCGGAACATGTCTATCGGGCTTCGCATCCTCCTCCGAACGCGGACCGCCCAAGCAAGCGGTAAGCTGACAGAGTGCTTTAACTGACCGTCTCTGTTTCCAGCTCTTCCAGACTGACCATCCGTGCAATGAGTGCTGTTTTCTGTGACTCGAGCTGCTGCCAAAAAGCTTTAGCTCGAGCAATCGCCGCCGGGGTGGAACTTGGCTCCCCCTGCAGTGAGAGATACCGGGCTTTAGCCGCAACGGTACTGCTCAAGGCGTGAGTAAACAGTGATTGGAGTCTTTTAAGCCGGTCTTCGATATCCATGCCAGTACCTCGACGTGGGGAAATAGAACTCAGGGCCCAGTCTAGATAAGTGGTTTCCGCCTTCGTAGCCGGCAAAGTCCATTATTCGTATAGGACACGTCCTATACATTATGTCCGCCGGCCCGGGCCTCGCGCGGCTGCGCAAAGGATAGGCACACCGTGCGCGAGCGCACCATTCCGCGCAATGCGCTGCCGCGCAAGTGCGGAGTGCGCCAGAAAACACGGTTGTCGCGCCGCACCAGATGGCCGCGAACGTGATGCAGCCGAGGCGACTGCCGGCCGTCAATTTCCGCCGCCCGCGAATCGGACTCGTGTACCGCATCGAGCGAGGCGCGCACTTTGATGTGGTCGAGCAGCGCCAAACGGCCATGTGCCTGGCGTTTACGGTTAATGGCGAACCGTGAGATGGGGAAGGAGCGAGTCGCCTCCTTGGCCGACAGCAGCAAGAAGAAGGCCAACAATAAAGGGACATCACGAGCCACGGCAGCCAGCGCGGCGTGAACTACGTGGCGCTGCGCTTTCGGGTCGGTCGCTGCCGCCCGATAGTAAGACTGCCATGTGTCGTCGAATCGAAAACGCACGTGATCGAGCAAACACGCCATCGCCGGATTGTGAGGATCCGTAATGCCGGCGAACCCGCCCTTCAAGATACCGTCAATATCAGAGGGTTCAGCGAACTCACCGCGCAAGTCGATGTGCGTCTCGAGCGGCGACAGAATGACGTTCGAAGGGTCGGTCACCGCGGCATCGACCCAAAATGTCCTCGCCAGCGCCCGTTGGCCATCCGACGAGGCTCGCAGCAGCACACCCACGCGCCGGCCGGATGCTGCCGCATAAAAATCGGCGGCCGATCCGGTCTCGTGGATTACCTTCTGATGGACCTCGTCATTCCACTCCACCCACATCAGCGGCGCCGGAATCCGCAACAAATCCAGGTAATCCGCCAATTGCGCACCGTCGGCAAAGGCTAACTCCGCGCTCGCGCGCGTCAAGTCATCGCCGAGAACGAAGCGCAGCGGGCAGGCGGCAACCTGAGATGCGAATGCACTCGGGCCTGTGACGTCGAACGGAACGTCCGGACTGCGGTCGAGGGCTAAACGCAACGGCGTCTGGCAGGAGGCAACCCTATCGAGTAGTCGCATGGGGGGATGACCTTGTAGCGCAGCGAGTTGAACGTTCTCGTTATATAAGACGCCGAGCGGGCATCCGAAGTCGGTGGCGGCCATCGAACTCGTCCCGCCCATCGACGGTTTCGTCCCGCACGGTCCGGCCGGCGCACGTTTGCGCCCTCGCCTTGCGTTAGGATCGTCGGAACTTCGAACATGATGATGCGTGCAACTCAGAGATTCGTCGTCGGCGTGCTCTTGAGCGTACTGACTGCCTCGGGCGCTTCCCGTCACGACGACATGGCAAGTGCGATTGCCGCGTCAGCGGACGAAACAATGCCCGTGGCTGCCGGCAGCTGCGCTGAACGTCCCGCCAACCATCGGCTCGACTTCTGGCTCGGCGACTGGCTCGTCTATGCAGCAGGGGCGCTCGATGGCACCAACCACATCGTCTCCATTCTGGGCGGATGCGCCGTCCAAGAAGAATGGACCGACATCACCGGGGACCAGGGGCGCAGTTGGTTCTATATAGATCCGGGCACGCAGCGCTTGAAACAGGTCTGGCTGACCAGCCATGCGGAACGAGCCGGCGGCACCACAGAGAAAGCTGAAGTGCCGGGAGGTGGACCCCATTCCGTGCGCTTTCAAGGAATGCTAATCATCTCGGGTAATCGCATCATCGACCGCACGACGTTGACCCAGGAACTCGACGACACGGTGCGGCAGGTAATCGAGACGTCCGGAGACGGCGGGCACACTTGGACCGTGAAGTACAACGCGACCTATCGACGCAGCAGCGGGTATCGAATGAACACCGGCATCGGCAACTGAGTGCTCCGGGGGTGCCTGTAGGAAATGGCCGACATTCGTTGTCGAACCTGCGTCCTATGACACAGCTGCGCAGCGCTCTATGTTGCAAAGCACAGTATCAAAGAGATCGGCTATGTATCGTAGCGCACGCACCATGTTCGGATCGTTCAGGCTGAGCAGCCTATGTCCTCTGGTTGCCGTTCCGGTGTTCATGCTGTGCAGCCTTGCCCCTGGCGCTGCGCAGGGCCAAACTCCGTCACCGTTGCAAGAGTGGCAATATTCCGGCGGCATCATCCTGTCGAGATTATTTCAGCCCGATTTGCCGGATTGGCGGCGGGTGCTAGGCGTGGCGGCTGAAGTCCAGCCGGTCTACGATGGCTCGCGGGCCTACCGGCTGCAGGGCGGCCCGGTCATCAACATTCAATACCGCGACATCGCGTTCGCCAGCACGGGAGATGGCCTCGGCGTCAATTTCCTGCGCGGCGACCACTACCGCTTCGGCGTCGCGATTGCCTACGACTTCGGCCGGCGCGAAAGGGACGACTACACCAATCTACGTGGCATGGGCAACATCTCCACCGCGCCCGTTGTGAAGCTGTTCGGCACCACGGTACTCTCAAAGAAGTTTCCCTTGATTCTCCGAGTGGACGCCAGGCAAATCGTGGGCGGCGCTGACGGCGCGGTCGCCGACGTCGGAGTCTACATGCCGCTTCCGGGAAGTTCGAAGAAGTTCGTCATGTTCGCTGGACCTTCAGTGACCTTTGCGACGCATCGCTATCTGCAAAGCGAGTTCGGCGTCACTCCGGCGCAGTCGCTCGCCTCGGGTCATCCGGTGTTTGATCCACATGGCGGTGAGGCGGCGGTCGGCGTGGGTTTCAGCGCCACACGATTCCTAACTGATCATTGGCTGCTGAATATGGATGCCGCTCTCAGCAAGCTTAAGGGCAGCCCTGATGTCAGCCCGATTACGGAACGCAGCACCCAGCGCGAGATCGCCATGTCGATCGACTATCTGTGGTAGTCCGATCCCTGTGGGATTCGCCCTACAACTTCCGGTCCCACGGGACGATAGTTGGCGCCCGTCGAGGACCTTATACTTATAACCGGTTTATAAATAACTAGGGGACGAGAATGCGTACGCTGCCAATATCTGTGATTGCCTTGACCCTGTTCTGCGTTGCTGGCTGCAACAACGCCAAATCGCCGGACACCGTTGCCAAGGACGTCGCTGCGGCGGAGCAAAAGGCCTCGAATGAAGTAGCCGACAGTCAGAAGGATGCATCGAAGGATATCGGCAAGGCGGCTGACAAAGTGGATGACAAGCTGGCTGATCTCAATACCACCGTGGCGAGCAACGCCTACACCATCGCGTTGACCAAGGCCGATGGCGACAAGAAAATCGCGCTGGCCAAGTGCGATGCACTGAACGGCGATGCGCAGAAGAGCTGTAAACAACAGGCCGATGCGGACTATGCCGCCGCCAAAGCCAATGCCAAGGCTGCCGAGGTTGCAAACAAACAGTAGCGAGTCGACGGGCGCGCAGGCAGCGCGAGCGGGCGTGCTCCCGTCGCGCCGATGAGTTTGCTCGGCGCCCTCGTCCGTACATCGCAACTCGTCGGGACCCGTTCCGGTCGCCTAGCCAAGGTGAAGGAACTGGCCTCGCTGCTGCGCGTGCTCGAACGCGGTGAACTCGACATCGGCGTGAACTACCTGTCCGGAGAAATTCTCCAGGGGCGCATCGGTATCGGCTACGCGGCGCTTAAAGCCGCCACCGCACATGCGGCAGCCGCGTCGCACACATTGACGCTGGGCGACGTGGATCGCAACCTCGCCGGCCTCGCCGCGATGCGCGGCGCCGGCTCAGCGGGACGCCGTGCCGAAGTATTGCGGCATCTATTTGCTCAAGCCACGCCCGACGAACAGCAATTCCTGTCGCATCTACTGTTAGGCGAGCTGCGCCAGGGGGCGCTCGCCGGGATCATGCAAGAGGCCATCGCCGCCGCGGCCGGCCTGCCCGCGGCTCAAGTCCGCCGTGCGGCAATGTATTCCAAGAGCCTGGGCGCGGTTGCCGGGGCCGCGATGTACGAAGGCGCCGGTTCTCTTGAGCGCTTTCAGCTCGAACTGTTCTCGCCCGTATCGCCGATGCTGGCTCAAACCGCGGCCGACGTGGGAGAGGCTCTGCGAGAAATCGGCGGCGAGGCCGCGTTCGAATGGAAGATGGATGGCGCGCGAATCCAGGCACACAAATCGGGTGACGAGGTGCGCATCTATACGCGCGGGCTTAACGAGGTGAGCGGCGCGCTCCCCGAAATCGTCGAGCAGGTACGCACCTTTGCGCACGGTACTTTGGTCCTCGATGGCGAGGCCATTGCATTCGATGCAGCGGGCCGGCCGCATCCCTTCCAGGTGACCATGCGGCGCTTTGGCCGCAGGCTCGAGGTAGCAGCGTCGCGCGCGGTCCTGCCCATCCAAGGCCTTTTCTTCGATTGCCTGCGCTTGGGCGAGCACAGCATCGCCAACCGCCCCTATCGCGAGCGCGTCGCAGCGCTGGCACAAGCGGTGCCGGCGGCGCTGCGGATTCCGCAGCTGATCACCGCCTCCGCGCCGCAAGCACGCGCATTCTATGACGCCGCCATTGACGCCGGCCACGAGGGCGTGATGGCCAAATCGCTGGATGCGCCCTACGAAGCCGGCAGTCGCGGTGCGAGCTGGTTCAAGATCAAGCGCGCTCATACGCTGGATCTGGTGGTATTGGCCGCCGAATGGGGCCATGGGCGGCGCACCGGCAAGCTCTCCAACTTGCATCTGGGCGCCCTCGATCCCGGTACCGGCGAGTACATCATGCTCGGCAAGACGTTCAAGGGACTCACCGACGCCATGCTTGAATCGCAAACCCGCGAGTTGCTCGCCCGTGAGACGCGGCGCGACTCTGGAACGGTGTATGTCCGCCCCGAGTTGGTGGTGGAGATTGCGTTCAGCGACTTGCAGTCCAGCTCCCGCTACCCCGGGGGCTTCGCGCTGCGGCTGGCGCGAGTGAAGCGCTATCGTGAAGACAAGCGTTCCGGGGATGCCGATACCATGGAGTCCGTGCGCAAGGTCTATGACTCGCAGCAGGTTGGCGCCGTTACTAGCGCCGTTCATCCCTGATTTGCTGGAACACCGCCGTGCCGGACTCGACGAACAAATCGCTCATTCGATCGGCCATCACCACCCGGTGAACTTCGAAGCGGGTCAGGCGCAGCAGCCCCTCCACACCTGCGCTAGCCACATCCGGCAGATGCGTGGAATCGTACCAGTCGTTGAGCGCAGCAACGCTTGCCTCGTCTCGGCAGCACGCCACTCGCTCGAGGTAAAGATACGAGCGCCCTCGCGTTCAAGACCCGCGTCTTGGGGCCGCGCAATCCCTGCGTCGCCGCTTCGGCGCCCAGCGCAATGATCACCCCGTCGCGTACTGCAAGGGCCTGCACCCAGCCGGCGCCGGTTTTGATGTGGCATATCTTAGGATCAACGAGGCTTGCCTTGCCGGACGCAACACAATCGGCGGCGAGTCGGCCTCAGGCGGCGCATCGGCCGCCATCGCGTACGCGCTACACCGCTGCATTGACGATCTTGATCGTGGTGTATGCCTCCAACCCTTCCTGCCCGAATTCCACGCCGAGACCGGAAGACTTGATGCCGCCGAACGGCACATTGGGCGCGATTTCCGCGTGTTTGTTGATGAACACCGTACCGGCCTCGAGGCGTGCCGCAACTGCCGCCGTCTTGGCCTTATCCGAGCCCCAAACAGAAGCGTCCAATCCGAAGTCCGTGCCGTTGGCGCGAGCGATGGCATCGTCTACGTTGCTGTAGCGAATGATGGGGAGCACGGGGCCGAACTGCTCCTCATCGACGATGCGCATGCCGTCCGCGACCTCCGAGAGGAAGCTCACGGGATAGAAGAATCCGGAGCCGCCACGCGGCGCACCCCCGAGCAGAACTTTAGCGCCGTGCGACTTCGCGTCCTCGACCAATTCGATCACGCGCCGAAACTGCCGCTCGTTCTGCAACGGCCCCAGCACATTGCTCTCATCCATACCGTCGCCCATGGGAATTTGGCGTCCGAACTCCACCAGCGCCTGGCAAACCTGATCGTGAACGCTGTCGTGCACGTACAGGCGCTTGAGCGCGCCGCAGGTCTGTCCCGAATTGATGAATGCGCCCCAGAACATGGGTTCCACGAGCTTGGCGATGTCCGCGTCAGGCAGGACAATGCCCGCGTCGTTGCCGCCGAGTTCCAAGGTCAGCGGCTTCAGGCTCGGCGCCGCGCTCGCCATGACCTTCTTCCCTGTGGCGATGGAACCGGTAAACACCAGTTTGCGGATCCGGCCGTGACGGCTGATTGCGGCGCCCAAATCATCGCCGCCCGCCACCACATTGACGACGCCGGGCGGCAACACGGCCGCGATCAGTTCGATCATGCGTAGCGTGCCCAACGGAGTAAATGGCGAGGGCTTGATGACCACGGTATTGCCGGTGCGGATCGCGGGCACGATGTGCCAGATTGCAATCATCAACGGCCAGTTCCAGGGGGTGATGGATCCGACCACGCCGAGCGGTTCGCGGTGTTGCTCGATGCGCTTGCTGGGCGAGTCCTCGATCACCTTCATGGGCAGGCCGAGCGACGCCGTGTAACCGGCCCACGCCGCGCAGCCACCGAGTTCGAATTCCGACCCCAAGCCTTTGAGCGGCTTTCCCTGCTCCTGCGTCAACAGCACCGACAACTCCCGGGCGTTGTCGGTCACCACCCGGGCAATCGCCCGACACGCGGCCTGCCGCTGTGAATCGCTCGAGTGACGCCAGCTCGCGAACGCCTGTTCCGCGGCGATGACGGCCTGATCAAGGTGCTCCACCGTACCCACGGGGCAGAGCCCGACGACGGCACCGGTCGAGGGGTTCATGATGGTCTGGTAGGCGGTGGCCGGCACGCTGCGGCCCCCAATGGTCATTTCGAACTGGCGGAGCATCGGATTCTCGCAAGGATTGAACTCGCGGGAACTGTAAGCGAATCGGCGGTGCTCGTCTTGTACCAGCACGCGTGGCCGCTGTACCAGCGCGCAAGCAACTAGTTGCCGGACGGCGGCATGGCGCTTGGGCTCTCTGCGTCCACCATGGCGCGATACTCGCGCGGCGTGACCCGGTACTGATTGCGGAAACATCGCGACATATGCGATAGGTCGTAAAAGCCGCAATCGAGCGCAATGTCGGTCAACGACCTCTTACGGTCCTCCAGCATCATGCGGCGGCTCGATTCCACGCGCAGCGAGCTGATGTGGCGGCCCAAGGACTTCGGCTCCGTCTCGAACAGCGAATGCACGCCTCGCGTGCTGATCTTGAATGCGGCGGCGATCAAGCCCGGCCCCAGTCGCCGGTCGTGCAAGTGCCGCTCTATGTAGCCTTTGATCTGTCCCAGCTGCTGCGTTGTGGACACCACCCCCGTGGCGGCGCGCGCTCCCAGTACCCCGCCCAGCAAATCGAGGATGTTAGCCTCCACGCGGCTGATCATCGGTTCGCGCAGCCTGCTCATGCGTGCCACCACCTGCGCGACGAAGCTGCTCAGCAAGCCGCAATCCGCATCGTCTGCGGCCATGCGCACCCCGAGGAATTGATCAGGATTGGGTGTGAGCGCCCGCATCGCCCGCGGGGTCAGCGCCAGCACCGGCATTTCGAAATCGCTGCAGAACTTCAGGGAATACGGCTCGGCCATCGACGCCACCACGAAGTCGCCGGACTTCAGATGAATCTCGCGGTTGCGCTGCGACCAGATCGATTCGCCCTTCAGCTGAAACTTCACCAGGTAGGGGGCATCCGCAAGCCGGGCCACATCGCCCAGCAGCCGCTGCACGATGCACGCCGAGGTCGCGACCCGGGCCAGGCGCACGGAACCTAAGTCCGTGGCTTCGACACAGCCGCGAAACGAGGCGTCGGAGCCGCCCTGCGGTTGCACCTGCATCGGGCAGAACACCGTGTCGACCACGGACTGAAAATACCTGAAGCGCTCCCTCTCGGGCACCGCTGCGACCGGAAATGACTGGTACAACTACCCTCCTACGACTGAAGCGCGGGATCAACCTGGCTCGACAAACTATCTGCCTGAAGGCCACGTGCGTCAATCGACCGGCATCGCGCGGCGGCTAGTGTTGCTGTATTGCGCGATTTATCAGCGCACGCGCCGCCGACAACAGCAGTTGCGAGTAAACGATGTGAAATTGCAGGAGCAGTCGGAACACTGCGCTCGGCGCCGAAAATTTCGCTGCAGGTTCGGATGCCGCACTCCCGGTCGCATACGCGTCGCCATTGCCGGCTGGTGCGCCGGCCATTACTCCACCACGCTGCCGCTGTCGCCCGGCAGCAGCAGCTGCCGATGGGCCCACCAGGGTGCTATGCCGTTGGTCATCACCCGCTCGTGAAACTCACGCAAGTTGAACTCCTTGCCGCGCGCGGCCTGATAATCGCGCCGCAGCTTGAATGCCGCCATCTTGCCAAGAAAATAGCCGCCATACGTGGGATCGTAGGTTCCACGGATCGCTTCGCGGGCAGCGGTTTCGGCCGGCAAGTGCCCCTCCCGCTCAAACAGCTCCGCCGCCTGCTCTACGTTCCATTCACCGCTGTGCAACTTGATGCCGGCGATCAGCCGGCAGATCCGCGTCAAGGACTCGGCGATCTGCGCCAGCCGATAGCGCGGATTGTCCGCCTTGAAGCCCTCGTCGCTGACCATTTGTTCCGCGTAATGGGCCCAGCCGTCCTGGCCCGACGACGGCTGCGGGAATGGATTCAGACCCACCCAGATGCGGCGTATCTTCCCCGGCGTGCGCCGCATGAACAGGCTGTGCACGTAGTGTCCCGGGGCAACCTCGTGAGCGCTGATGTCGGCCAGCGTGGCGTAATTGAAGGTGCGCAGCCAGGCGTTTTGCCGCTCGAGGGGCCACGCTGTCTCCGCGTCGGTGACATAGTAGAAGCTCTGTATCGGATGCGGCTCCAAAGGCGGAGAGGAGTGCATGGAGGCGAGCCCCAGGTCGTAGGCGGGTGCCGGCGCAACCACAATGTCGTGGCCCGGCGGCAAAGTCACCAGCTGATGATCGCTGATGAAGACAAAAAGTTCTTCGACGACTGCTCGCGCCGCCGGCACCAGTTGCCCGCGCGCAGGATGGTCATCCTGCACCCCGCGCCACACGTCCGGAGCACTGCGACCGGCGTCGATCCGCGCGGCAGTCTCGGTGAACTCCGCCTGCTTGAGCGAAAGCTCACGCGCGCCGATCGCTAGCATCTGGCCCACGGACAGGTCGATCAGTTCCTCGGCTCGATAGCGCGCTTCCACATTGGCCACTCCCACTGCGAAGTTTCCCATCGCCGTGGGCATGACCCGCTGCTCGAGGTAGTGCCGGTACGCCACCAATTGCGCACCTGCGGCGTCCGCTTCGACCTTCAGCCGCTTGCGCATTGCCGCATCGTCGACGGCCGCAAATGCCAGCGGCAAATCATGCGACAGCAGTTCCGATATCCCACCCAACATCGCGATCGCGCGCTCCACGAAGACCTTCGGCGGTGCGTGCACGTTGGCACGCGCGGCTGCAAGGAGTTTCGGCACGGCATGAAGCTTGCTGAGGATGTGCCGCATACGCACCTCAGGCGCAGCGGACTCCATGGTCACCAGGTCGTGCACGCCGTCGGAGACGGCAGCCGCATAGATCATCGGATTGCGCGTCCAGGTTCGCACAGTGTCGAGATCGAGGATCCAGCCGTCGACAACACCCTGCAAAATTCGCCGATCAACCCTCTCATCCACGGTCAGTGCTCGAGCGTCGAGCGCATTCAACTGGCTGCGCACCGAGTGCAGCCACTTGAGCTCGGCCCCGATCGACGCGGCTGAATAATCCTCGAGCTCTCCGTCATGGCCGTGCAGGCCATTACCGGCGGCGATCGACGGATGGAAGTGCCCGAACCGGTCGAGGTAGGTATCGACCAAGGCGGCGAAGGCCGGTGACGCGCCGGCATGTTGAGCAAACGCCAACAACGCACACGCGGCAATCGCGAATCGCACAGGCATGGATTCGATGCCCCGTTATCTGCGCGGCCAGAGCCGCGGCAGCAGCATCGGCGTGCGCGCCCGATATTCGATATAGGTGCCGCCGAATGCAGACACCAAGTCGCGCTCCTCGAAGCGAATCGCAATGAGAATGTACGCCGTGGTGGCGAGCGCAAAGATCAGATGCGCAACGGTCATCGTCGGCGCCGCCCAAAAGATCGTCAGCCACCCGATGTACAGCGGATGCCTCACCAATTTGTACAAGCTCGGCGTGCGGAACACCGGCGCGCGGTAGGACCTCTCGTTCAGACGCCGCCAGATCTGCTTCAGGCCGAACAAGTCAAAATGATCGATCAGGAAAGTCGTATACAGAAGCAAAACCCATCCAAATGCATACAGCCCGATGACGAAATCCCGAGCGCCGCCTGGCGCAAGACTCCACACTACGCCCCCGATCGGCTCCCAATAAATGAACAGCGCCGCCAGCGCAATCGAACTCAACAGTACATAGGTGCTGCGTTCGGCCGGTTCCGGCACGATTCGCTTCCACCACTCCTTGAATCCCGGGCGAGCCATGCCGCTATGCTGGAGCGCAAAAGCACCCAACAGTCCAAAGTCCACCGCGAGGGCGACGCCCAGGGGAGATTTAAGGCTGCCGTCCAAACTCGTCGGCGTCAAAAAGCCTCCGATGAATCCGATACCGTAGAGGAATACCACGAGAAAGATGAAGTAACACACAATTCCGTAGATGAAGATTCCGATGCGCGACATGGCCGGCTCCCGTTTTGACGTTTGAGGCCTTATGGTGCCGGTCACTCGGCGCCCCACGCATGGGGCAGCCTTCCCTATATTGAGGGTCCCGCCTCCCTATCTTTTGGCGCCGCCCAACAGCCCGAGACTGCGTGCGGCGCTGGCGGCGCGCTGCCGGGTCGGCGCTTCCAGCCGGGCCATGATGGCCGAGACATGATGCTCGGCGGTCTTGGCGGAAATACACAGCCGGTCGGCAATTTCCGTGTTGCTCAGGCCTTCGTCGACCAAGCTCAACACCTGGGCTTGCCGCGCGGTCAGGCCCGCCGGGTTGGCCCGCGTGCGCGCCAGCGGACCCCGCGGAATGGCTCGCGCGCCATTGGCACGCATCTGCCGGCGCAGGCGCGCGGCCGCCGGTCCGGCCCCGAGGCGATCGAACATTTCCAGCGCTGCGCGCTGCGCAGGATCGTCGCCGCCGCTCAAAGCCAGGGCCTGCTCGTAAGGGCGGCCGAGAGCCTGCCAACCCGTCGCCGCTTCGTGCCAGCGGCCCTCGCAATGGTCGCTAAACGGCGTCGACAAGCCGCCCGTTCCTAAAACTTCCTCCCCCAACAGATGCAGCCACAGCGCCGTATCCTCCACAATCCAGAGCGCGTTTCGCTCAACCGCCAGCGTATGGACCTTCCACAGGTCAGATGTTGCCGCGGCCCGCGCCGCCGCCGCAACATCGGCCTCCCCGACGTTCATCTCGAGCCACGCGATTTCGGCACCGAGCACCGCGACATACACGCTGCGCTGTAGTTCGGCCATGCTGTCCGAGAGACGGCGCGCGGTATCGAGCGGTGCTTCGAAGTCCTGATCGCCGCGTCGGATACGCAAGCGCGCCAGAGCGATCAACGAAGGAAATCGGTACACGTCCGCGGCGTAGGTTCTGCTCGACACCTGTTGCGCTTCTTCTTCCGCTGCAGCCCAATCGCCCTGATCCAGCCAGACCATGGCACGCCAACCCCGCAAATAACCTTCCCAATGCGTGAGCTCCAACGCGGTCGCATAGGACACACCGCGATCGATCCGCGCAAGAGCGGCCGGATAATCGCGGCGCCAAAAATACGTGCAGCTCAGATTGCATGAAGCTCGTTCCACGTGATCGTGAAACTTGCCGGCAACTGCAAGCGCAAAGCTTTGTTCGACTTCCACGCAGTCGCCCGAGCGGACCACATCCGACTTGGCCGAGCCGATATTGGCCAGAGCATGGATGATGATTTCTTTCTCCCCGAGCCGCTGCGCCAGCGCGAGCGCACGTTCGCCCCAACTGACGGCGCTGTCCATCCGGGAGGCGAGCATCTCCAGTTGCGATTGGTGCGAATAGGCCCAGGCAAGTTCGGGCCCAGGCGGCGCCGTTTGTAAGACTGCGATGGCCTCCTCGATATAACGCTCAGCCTCCGCTCGGCGCCCGCACATCCACGCGAATCGGGTGAGCCGGGTCAAATCCCGTCCGAGGCCCACGACGTCCTCCGCGGCGCGTCGATGGTGCGCCGCTTCCGTCATCGAGATCACGGCGATATCGGAAGCACCCATCAAGTAGGCTTGTTCGGCGTGACGTTCCAGGACTTCCACGGCCTGCACGGCATCGAGGACCCCGCGATGGCGAAGCATCGCCGCAAAGTGCGAGGCGGCTTCGCGCGGCGCGCCGGCACGAGCGGCTTCCTCGCCCGCAATTCGCGCGAAGGTCAACAGGGCGGTGACATCACCGGCGAGTTCCGCATGGTGCGCCACTTCGCCGGCTCGTGCGTCGGAGCGCTTTTTCAATACATCCACCACCTTTTGATGCAAGCCTCGCAGCCGCACCGGTGCAATGGACGATTCGATGGCGCGGCGCGCGAGTTCATGGCGGAATTGCAGCAATCCTCCCTGAAGCGAGAGCATTCCCTTCTCCACGCAAATATCGAGGCCGCCGCCGATCGCTCCTTTGACGAGCTCGGCGACGACCGCCGTTTCCGCCCGCCGCGGAAATATCGACACGGCTTCGAGCACCACGCGGCCTGGCTCCGGAAGCCGCGATGCGCGCGCCAGCGTGGAATCGCGGACTGCATCGGTCGGCATGTCGCCATCAACCGCCAGTGCCTCGGTGACCAAAAACGCATTGCCCGCGGTCAACGCAAACAACTCCTCGCCGCTTCGGCCCGCCGACGCGGCGAGCTGAGTGACGGCCGCGAGCGACAGCGGCTCCAGCGTCATGCGCTCGACGCTTCCCGCGGGAGCGTCGCCGAGCACGCTTCGCATGGGCGAGCGCGCATGGACTTCCTCGTCGCGATAGGTGATCAAGATCAACGCACGCACTCGGGCGATTCGCCGCGCCAGAAAGCGGATCAAATCCAACGTGGCCGTATCGGCCCAATGAACATCCTCGATGGTGAGCACGGACGGGCCTGCGCCGTCGGACAGCAGCCGCAGCATCCACTCGAAAGCACGGATGTGATCCGCACCCAGATCGAAGGATTCGCCGCTGGCACGGGCTATGTCGCGCAGCGGCAGCAGTACCTCGGGAGTGGATAGGTTTTCGCAGGCACCCCAATGCACTCGTGCACGGGCTGCATGCTCGGAGACAAATCGCTCTACCAGGGTCGTCTTGCCAGCGCCGGCCTCGGCGGCGATCGCGACTATCCTCCCCCGGCCCTCGCGGGCCAGTGCGAAGGCACGGCCGAGCCGTCCCAATTGTTCGTCGCGCTCTAAAAGTTCGATAGCCTCACCCCTGACCACCACCCCTGGGCCAATCAGTATGTGTACCGCACAGGCCCCCAGATGGGCAATCGCCGCACCGCCAAAATTCACCTATATTGAGTCCCGATATCGCCTAAATTAAGCGGTGCGACGCGGCGCAACATCGAGGAGTTGAGAATTGCCAGCATTCTGCGGTTGCCCTTGGTGATATCTTGAACCGATGACCGAGGACTGGACGAAGTGGGAGAGCCTGGTTATCAACGGAGCGTATCCGTTGCGCCGGTTCCTCGCCCGCTCGGATCACAGCGTGGTATTTCTCACTGAAAATACCGGAAACACCGCCGCCGACGCGGCGATCAAGCTGATTCCGGCGGATCCCGCCAGCTCCGAGGCGCAGCTTGAGCGTTGGAATGCCGTCGTCGCGCTCTCGCATCCCCACCTGATTCGCCTTTTCGACGTAGGCCGCTGTCAGCTGGGAGGACACCCGTTTCTCTTCGTGGTCATGGAATATGCGGAGCAGAGTCTCGCGCAGATACTTCCTCGTCGGGTCCTGACCCTCGACGAAGTGCAGGAATTGCTGCCACCCACCCTCGACGCCTTGGCCTTCCTGCACGGCAAGAACCTGGTGCATTGCCGCGTGAAGCCGCCGAACTTTCTGGTCGTCAATGATCAACTGAAACTGTCGAGTGACGGCGTGCGGCCTGCCGATGCCACGGACAGTACGGTGACCCCAGCCGGCGACATCTGGGGCCTTGGCGCGACCATCGTCGAGGCCCTCACCCAACATCCGCCCGATGAACACGGCCAGCTCGTCTCCCTCCCCGATACTGTACCGTCGGCATTCGCGGACACTGTGCGACGCTGCCTGAGCGCCAATCCTGGCTCTCGACCGGTCGTCGCTGACCTCGGGGCTCAATTCAAAGGCGCGCCGCCAACGCCTACAACAGCACCGCAGCCACCCTCGATCGTAGCTCCTCCACCCGAGTTTCCTGACGCAGGGGCTCAATCTGCCCTGGCCGCCGTCACTGCCGTCGCCCCGGTCGCGGACCCGGCGACGTTGCCGCCGACGTTGCCGCGGAAACGTTTCATCGTCCCAGCGAGCGTAGCGGTACTCGTTCTAATAGCGCTGGCTTGGGCAGGCGCGCGCCTGCTGCACGGCCCGCCAACATCGCCGCAGCCGGTCACGCATGCTGTGCCATCGGTTACGCAATCGGCCGCGCCAGCGGCCACCTCCGCCGCACCCGCACCCGCAGCCGATGCTTCGGAGCTTTCCAGTGCGGCGCCGGACGCCGTCGTCCACGAAGAAATCCCCTCCACCTCGCGCCGCGCGCGGGCCTCGATTCGCGGCACGATCAAGGTCACAGTTCGAGTAACCGTGGACCGCGCGGGCAAGGTCATCGTCCAATCTCTCGAAAATCGCGGTTCCAGCAAGTATTTCACGCGCGTTTCGGGCGAAGCCGCCGGAAAATGGCGTTTTGTTGCGGACAGTCGAGACTCGCGGCAGTGGCTGCTGCAGTTCGAGTTCACTCGCAGTGGTACCTCCGTACACGCAGCGCCGCGGCCTTAGGGCCGAGGGAGTGATTTTTCCAGGCATGCTTTCGCCGTGACTACGATCGATTCCAATCCCGTGCAAATTTCGGTCAACGAAACGACCGTCATCTCCGGACTACTGGTTGTGCCGCCGGCCGCCAAAGCCTGTTTCGTGGTGGCACACGGCGCGGGTGCCGGAATGCTGCATCCGTTCATGACGAGCCTGGCCAACGACCTTGCAGCGCGCGGGATTGCCACGTTGCGCTATCAGTTTCCTTACATGGAAAAGCGCGGCAAGCGGCCCGACACGCCCGCCGTTTGCCACGCCACCGTGCGCGCCGCGGTAGCGGCCGCCGACGAACTCACAGCGTCGCTGCCGTTGATTGCCGGCGGTAAATCCTTCGGCGGGCGCATGACGTCCCAGGCACAAGCCGCGAGTCCCCTGGTTCAGGTCCGAGGTCTTATTTTTCTCGGATTCCCCCTGCATCCGCCCAAGCAACCGTCCGATGCGAGGGGTGAGCATCTATCACGAGTCGAGATACCCATGCTGTTTCTTCAAGGCGCGCGCGACGAATTTGCCGAACCGGCGCTGCTCAATCCGCTGATCGAGCGGCTGGGTAGCCGAGCTACCTTGTGCCTGCTGCCCGGCGCGGATCATTCCTTCCACGTGCCCGCTCGCGGCGCTCTCACCATGAGCCAAATCAACGGCCTGATGCTCGAGGCACTCACCGCTTGGGTCGACGCGTCGATCGTGTAAGCGCATAATCCGCGCCTCACATGGCTGCGCATTAGCGGAATGGTTCCATGACTCACGCTGCCATTGTCGGTTGGGGCAAGTGCCTGCCGCCGTCAATCCTCACGAATCAGGACCTAGCCACCTTCCTGCCTACGGATGACGAGTGGATCACCTCGCGCACCGGCATGAAGGAGCGGCGCATCTCGCACGTTCCCGGCATCGAGCTCGCGATCACCGCGGCGCGGCGCGCCATTGCCTGCGCGGGCATGTCCGGCAAGGATATCGAACTCATCATTTATGGCAGCTGCAGCAACGACGAGACCGTGCCCAACAGCGCTTCCGGCGTCCAGCAGCGCATCGGTGCGACGCAGGCCGCGGCATTCGACGTCAACACCGCTTGCACCAGCTTCATGTACGGATTGTCCATAGGGACATCGATGATCAAGACAGGGATCGTCAAGAACGCGCTGGTGATCGGCGTGGAACTGATCTCGCAGTACATGGACTGGGACAATCGCAACGTCGCCGTCCTGTTCGGCGATGGCGCCGCCGCCATGGTGCTGCAGGAATCGGAGCAAGAGACGGGAGTCATCGCTGAGAAGCTGCAATGTTATGCCGACTCGCGGCAAATTCTGCGGGTGCGCGGCATGGGCACCATGTACGCCAATCTCGGTGTACAGTTCGGGCAAACCAGTTGGGACTTCGACGGCCGGGAAATCTTTCGCAAGGCCGTGCAAGGCATGAGCGAGGCCAGTCTCGACGTAATGCAGCGCGCCGGCGTGACCATGGACGACATTGCCTTGGTTGTGCCGCACCAGGCCAACCTGCGCATCATTGACGCCGTCGCCAAGCGCGCCGGTGCGGGCGCCGACAAGGTATTTCTGACCGTGCAGAAATACGGCAATATGAGTTCGGCCACCGCGCCTGTCGCATTGGTCGAGGCCGTGGAGGAAGGCCGCGTGCCGGCCGGCAGCCTGGTGCTGATGCCTGCGTTCGGCGGCGGCCTCACGCTCTCGGCACACTTGATCCGCTGGGGTCAACGCATGACGCCCCTGACGCCCTGCGATGCCGAGTTGCCGCCCTCGCCCAAGACCGCGCTCGAGATCGTCAATGACATTCGCGCGCAGAAGAAACTGGGAGAGGCGGAGGCTGCCCGCTTCAAGACCTTGAGCTTTCCGGAAAATCGAACCGGCTAGTGCATGAACGGCTGCGCCTCGACCTCGCTCGCTTCTTGATTGCGCCGCTGCGCACGCAGGGCATCCGCCAGCAGCCTGCCGGCCTGCGCCTGCGCGCCGCGATCGCCGCTGGCGAGCGCCAGTGCCTTACGCGCGCAGCCATCAGCTTGATGTGAATCATTCTCGGCGAGCCGCAATCGGCCGCGCTCTATCCAGAGCAGGGGATTGTTCGGCTCGATGCGCAAGGCGCGATCGAGGGTCGACGAGGCGCCATCAAGGTCGCCGTGGGCGATCAATGTGCGCGCCTGCATCACCAGCGAACTGGTGGCGGCGGACAGGTGATTCTCGCGCGGCGGCGGCGCCGCACGCTGAGGAGGCGGCGGCGTCGATGATGACGGCGCCGGCGGGCTCGCGGGCTGCGGCTCCGCCGATGGATTGCCCGGCAAATCGGGACGCGGCGCTGGCGACCGGCAGCCGCCGAGCAGCGCCGCCACGACGAATACGGCGGCGAACGTCTTCAATGCACGATGTTTTTGAGCCATGTCTTGATCTTGTCACCCATGGTGCCCGTTGGCGAATTATCGCTCCTTCGGGAAGCGCAACCTGGTTTTGCGGGCAGCGGCGTGTCCTTCGGCAAGGAGACGGCCACGGCATCCGCGCTGCAGGCGGGGGTGGTCTCGAAGCCATCGCCGAATCCGATCCAACGATCCTCGACCAGCTCCGATGGCACCGGCTCGAACGACGCGGACTTGAGTTTTGTCAGCGTGTCCAACCACACCGGCAGCGCCCCGGCGGCGCCGGTGAGTCCGGTCACGCGGTTGTCGTCGTACCCCACCCAGGCAACGGCCAGGTAGCTGCCCGTGAAACCCGCGAACCAGCTGTCGCGCGTATCGGATGAGGTACCGGTTTTGCCCGCGGCAACCGTACCCGCCGGCAGCCGCGATGCCGCTTCACGAGCGGTACCGCGCGTGGTCACCAGCGTCAGCATCCGGTCGAGCTGGTAGACGGCGGCGGACGGCGCCGCTTGCTCCACCTGAACTTTGAACGTCTTGAGCAGCCTGCCTTGCTCATCGACCACCGCGTGCACTGCGCGCAAGCGCGCGCGAAAGCCGCCGTTCGCCAGCGCCGTATACACCTGCACCACCTCAAGCGGCGTCATTTCCACGGTGCCGAGCAGCATGGAAGGATTGAGCGTCGGCGCAGTTTCGAGTCCCAGCCGCTGCAATGTGGCCGCGACCTTGAGCAACCCGATTTCGAGTCCCAGCCGTATCGTCGCCAAGTTCATGGACTCGGCCAGTGCGCGCGCCATCGGCACGCGGCCATACACCTGGTGCTCGAAATTCTGCGGCGCCCAGACGCTGCCGTTGGGGAGCTTGAGTTCAATCGGTGCGTCTTCGATCAACGTGGCCGCGTTATAGCGGCCCGACTCGATCGCGGCCAGGTACACCGCCGGCTTGACCAGCGAGCCGATCGGCCGGCGCGCGTCGAGCGCACGATTGAAACCATCGCTGCCGCTATCGCGGCCGCCGACGACGGCCACCACGTCGCCGCTGTTCGGCTCGGTGACGATCACCGCACCTTCGAGGTGATCGTCACGCGTGCGGCTCGCCGCGTCGAGGCGCTTGAGATTCGAGGCCAGTGCGCGCTCCGCGGCCGCTTGTACGCGCGGATCCAAGCTCGTATACACGGCAAGGCCGGCGGCGGCGAGGTCCGCCTCGGCGTAGTCGCGTTTCAAGTGACGCCGCACCAGATCGAGATACGCGGGTACGTAGGAGCCGCCGGGGGCCTTGAGTCCCAGCGCCGCCGCCGCAGACCGCGTGGCCGTTTCGGCGTCGATCAAATGCGCGCTGCCCAATTCTTGTAGCACCAGGTTGCGGCGGGTTCGGGCGCGGTCGGCATGTTTGCGCGGATCGTAGTAGGACGGGCCCTTGACCAGGCCGATCAACATCGCCAGCTCGCCGGCATCGAGTTCTGCGAGCGGCTTGGCGAAGTAGTACTCGCTGCCCAGGCCGAAGCCATGGATGGCCCGCGAACCGTCCTGCCCGAGGTATACCTCGTTGAGGTAGGCCACCAGAATCTCCTCTTTGGAGAAGTTCGCCTCCAGCCGCAGGGCCATGACGGCTTCAGTCGCCTTGCGGACGAAACTCTGCTCGTCCGTCAAGAAGTAATTTTTGACCAGCTGCTGCGTCAGCGTGCTGCCCCCCTGCACCACGCGGCCGGCCCGCACGTTGGCCCAAATCGCGCGCATCACTCCGCGCACGTCGACGCCATTGTGCTCATCGAAGCGGCGGTCTTCGATCAGCTTGATTCCGGCGCGCAACAAAGACGGCACATCGGCCGGCGACAATACCAGCCGGTCTTCGCCGTGAATGGGGAACACGCTGCCGATCACGGGCGGATCGAGGCGAAATACCGCCAGTTCTTTGGCGTCGGCCTGCTTCAACCCCGTGATCGAATTCGCATCCGCGCTGATCGCGACCAGTTGCGGGTCACGCTGCTCGTCGCTGAAGCGCACGCGGCGCGCGTGCAGAATGAAGGAATTTCCCTGGCGCCGGTAATTTCCGGCGCCCGACAAGGGATCGCCCGGACGATAGTGAAGCCGGTGCAATTCCTCTTCGAGCTCGTTCGCTCCGACCGGCGCGCCGACGTAGAGCTCCAATGGCGCCGCATACACATGCGCCGGCACCGACCAATGCCGGCCCTGAAACTCCCGCTTCACTTCGCGGTTCAGGTGGCCGACCCATAGGGCGAGGGCCGCGGCGAGAACGACGCACACCAGAATGAGCGCCGCTCCCCAGCGAAGCAATTTCGTACGTGTCTTTCGGGATCTAGCCAAAGTCGAACGTCAGCGCCGCAAGTTCGCGCAAAACTCGCGGCAGCAATTCCTCTAAGCGGGTGGTGGTGAGCTTCACGGTGAGGCCGCTAGTCTGACGATCCGGAAAGCTCTGTCAACCGTCCTTTGCGCCCGGCCATTTCTGCCGCGCCGTCATACAATGCGAATATGACCCATACCAATCCCGCGCCCGACACTGCGCTTGCCGACGACGACGTGCGCACCTGTATGCAGGTGCTGCGCGCAATCGAGGCCGACCGCTCGCACCTCACACGCCTCACGCAGGAGCAGCGCCGGGAATTGGTGACCCTCTCGGGCCTGATCGCCAAACCCGAGCGGCACGGCCTGGTTCAAATGGCGAAGGCCTTCAGGCGCGCCGACCGCGAGGCGATGAAGGAACACGACCGCAAGGTGCTGGCGACGGCAGGCCTGCGCGTTCAGCGCCGTGCGGCGGAATACGCGCCGCTGTGGCTCGAACCCCCGAAGCCCGAAGACTTGGGTGAGCGGCGCGCGTTCCGTCAGGAGCGCGACTGCTACGTTTGCAAGCAGCCCTTTGCGACGATGCATCGCTACTACGATTCGATGTGCGGGACCTGCGGCGACTTCAACTACGCCAAGCGGGAACAGAGCTCGGATCTCGGGGGATACTATGCCCTCGTCACGGGCGCCAGGGTTAAAATCGGTTTTCAAGCGTCGCTCAAGCTGCTGCGGGCAGGTGCACATGTCGTCGTCACGACGCGCTTTCCTGTTGACGCCGCCGAACGCTACTCGCGGGAGCCGGATTATTCGGTCTTTGGCGAGCGCCTGCAGGTCTATGGGCTGGACCTGCGCCATACGCCGAGCGTGGAGCTATTCACGCGATTCCTGGGCGAGCGCCTGCCGCGGCTCGATTACATTCTCAATAACGCCTGCCAGACCGTGCGCCGGCCGGCGGGCTTCTTCCAGCACCTTCTCGAGAGAGAAGGAGAATTGCTCGCCGCTCTGCCTGCGAACTGGCGCGCGCCTCTCACCAACCACTATGAGTTACGGCGGACGATCGAGGGTTCGCCTGCGCATGGTCAAGGCTCGCTCGACATCGCTACCGCCACTGCCACCGCGGCCGTGCAAGGCGAAGGTCTGCTGCACAGCGCCGCGCTCTCGCAGCGGCGCTATCTCGATGAAGACTTTCAGGCCGGCGAGGCGCTGTTCCCCGCCGATCGCTTCGACGAGGATCGACAGCAGGTCGACCTGCGAGAGATGAACAGCTGGCGGCTGCGCCTGCACGAGGTCGAGACTCCCGAATTGCTCGAGGTGCACTTGGTGAATGCCCTCGCGCCCTTCATTCTGAATGCGCGGCTCAAGCCCCTCATGCTGCGCTCGTCCGGGCGCCACAAGCATATTGTCAATGTGAGTGCCATGGAAGGTCAGTTCTATCGCGCCACCAAGACCGACAGACACCCGCACACCAACATGGCGAAAGCAGCGCTCAACATGATGACCCGGACCAGCGCGGCGGACTTCATGAAGGACGGCATTCACATGAACGCCGTCGACACCGGCTGGGTGACCGACGAGGACCCGGCCGTCCACGCCGCGCGCAAAGCCGAGCTCGGCTTTTCGCCGCCGCTCGATATCATCGACGGCGCGGCGCGCATCGTCGACCCGATTTTTGCCGGGCAGCTCACCGGCGTTCACCTTTGGGGACAGTTTCTGAAGGATTACAAGCCGGCGCCTTGGTAGACTCATTTGACCAACGGCCGATCCGCATGCTCTGATCCTCCTTCCAACAACGAATACCCCCGGGGATGAACGATGATCCGCGTCGCACTAAAAAATGCGTTAGTGGCCGCCTCGCTGGCAGCGGCTACGCTGCTCGCAGCGCCTTGCCCGGCGGCCACCACTGTCGCGACCGAGGCGAGCGATGTCGCCACCTTGGCGCCAAACCCGCCGCACCGGTTCTTTACGGGTGGTTTTCGCCAACAGGCGTTCACCATCTTCGACGGGGACAACGGCAAGATGGAAGGGAACATTCCGTCAGGCTATGTGCCGAATCTGGCGATCGCGCCCGACAACAGTCAGTTCTACGTCTCGGAAACCTACTGGAACCATGGCGCGCGAGGCAAGCGTGAGGATCTGGTTTCCATCTATGACGCCAAAACGCTGAATATCGTCAAGGAGATCACCCTCCCCGGCCGGGCTCTCGTCAGCAAGAAGCAAAACTTCGATATCAGTGCGTCAGGCTCCCGCGCCTACGTCTATCTCATGATGCCCGTCTCGTCGGTGGTGTGGGTCGACCTGAAGAAGCAACAGGTCGGCGGCACGGTTGAAATACCCGGCTGTGCGCTGGTGTTTCCGTGGGGCGAGCAGGGGTTCTCCTCGCTGTGCGGCGACGGCTCACTGGCGAGCGCAATGGTGCCCGCGTCGGGTCAGGCCAAGATCACGCACACCAAACCGTTCTTCGACGCCGGCAACGACCCGATATTCGACAATGGTTTCGTCGATCGCGCCACGGGCAAGGCGATTTTTGTCTCGTACACCGGCCTTGTGTACGAGGCCAAGCTCTCCGCCGACACCACCGTCAATCCACCCTGGTCCATCCAGAAAACCGCCGGTTACGCCGCGGCCGGCACGGGAGTGCAGGAGTTGGCATGGCGTCCCGGCGGCTCGGAAATGGCGGCCTACCATAAGTCGAGCGGCAAATTGTTCGTGCTCATGCATCCGGGAAACTATTGGACGCACAAACACGGCGGAACGGAAGTGTGGGTGCTCGACACCAAGACTCATGCGCTGGTGTCGCGATTCCCGCTGCGCGCGGTTCCCTCGAGCGGTCTCGGCGACGACGCAGTGCCCTTCTATTCGAATATCGGCGTCTCGCAGGATGCCAAGCCGCTGCTGTATCTCTTGAATGAGGAAGGCAATGACGTGGTGCTCGACGCCACGACCGGAGAGCAGCTGCGCAAGATCGAATTTGCCGGCGGCAACACGGTTTCGGTTCCGGGATATTGATGCCGGCCTCTCCAGCAATGCCGGAACTCGCCTTGGCCGTCAGGACCCTGGTCTCGCTGATATTCCTGACGGCGGCATATGGGAAGCTGCGTCACTGGCTGGTTTTTCAGGGCGTCATCGCAAATTACCGGCTCCTGCCGGAGATGCTGGTGGCGCCGGTTGCGTACCTGCTGCCGCCGGTGGAAGCTGTGCTCGGAGTCGCGCTGCTGCTGGGCCTTGGATCTCCTTGGCCTGAAGTCGCGGCCGCGTCATTGCTGGTGCTGTTCGCGGCCGCCATGGGCATCAATATAGGCCGCGGCCGCCGTCATATCGATTGCGGTTGCTTCCACCGGCGGCAGCAGGTACGCAACCGGCGCCACCAGCATCTCC
>JANXZQ010000366.1 GCA_025355445.1 Gammaproteobacteria bacterium | reverse complement strand
TGAGCCAAGGAGGGAGTCGATGATCTGGATAGATCAGCTTCGTTTGTCGGCAACGCAACCCCCGGTCGCTCAACCTCAACGTTAGAGGACAAGTTTATGTTGCCGCACGATTTATTCACTCGGCCAAGTCTTCTCGCGGTGATGGCGGGGGCACTTGTGCTAGTCGCTTGCAGTTTAATGCGCGTCGCTGGCCAACCCTTCGTCGATCACGTGCCGATTGTCGCCGCCGCCTTAACATTGTTAGTCTTCCTGATTCCCGGCGTCGTCACCGGTGCCATTGCGCCGCGTTCATTTCTTTGGAATGGCGCGATTCTGGGAATAATTGCTGCAGCCTTTGTGACGTTCCAATCAATTCATTTTCGGCTACCAAATTGGTCATCAGTCCTTATCTATGAGGCGATTGGCGTCCTGGCATGTCTAAGCGTGCCATCGTGTATGGTGGGTGCTTTGGGCGGTCGCTTCGTTAGTCGGCGACGCTTGTCCTTTTACAATCGGTTCGAGCGGTCGCGGGTCGCGTCTTTGTTGAGCCAAGGGGGGCGACCCCCAACCACCACACAGCAGAGGTTCACATGAAGCGAGTCACTGGCATCGGCGGCATCTTTTTCAAGGCAAAAGACGCACCTGTACTACGGGCTTGGTACAAGCGGCATCTCGCCATCGATGTCCAAGAGTGGGGTGGTACCGCGTTCACCTGGAACGACTCGGAGGGCAAGCCCACTGGCGGAACGACCGTGTGGTCTATTGGTACGGAGGAAGGCGACCAGTTTGACCCAAGCAAAGCCTCGTTCATGGTCAACTATCGCGTTGAGGTCCTTCACGCTTTGGTCGCGGCGCTCAAGGCGGAAGGCTGTAATGTCCTCGACAAGATCGATGACTCTGAGTACGGCAAGTTTGTCTGGGTCATTGACCCTGAGGGAAACAAGATCGAATTGTGGCAACCACCTGCCGGACAATGAAACGCACCCGCGCCAGTCGGCGGCCTAACCGTGAGTATGCTCGAAATGGTAAATAGCCGCGCGGCTCCAGCGCGGCGCGTTGCCGCGTAATGCTGTCACCGCGCGAACTCATGGACGTGGCCTTGAAGGCCTCTGTCGTGCCAGTTCTCCGCGAAAGCGGCTTCACTGGCTCGTATCCGCACTTTAGGCGTGCGCACGTCACCCATGTCGAATTATTGACATTCCAATTCGATGTAAACGGTGGCGGCTTCCTGATCGAGATCTCTCGGTGCGGCGTCGGCGGGATAACAACGCCGATGGGCAAACACATTCCGGCGTCCAAGGTCAGAATTTGGGACCTTCAGTCCAAAGACCGATTTCAAATAAAGCCTGGTGACGGAACCGGCACCGGCAACTGGTTTCGATACGAGAGTGGCAGATACGGCGACGTCGCGAACGAGGTGCTTGAAAAATTGCCTGTCGCGCATGACTATTGGTCTCAGCGTGTCTGACCAAGCGCGACCCGAAGATCGACGCCTGGTTCATCCAGGGCTCGTTGGAGCTGCGATACATTGCGCAGAAGTGGTTGGTGAAGATGCGGCAGTGCGGGGATGATGTCCAAGAACTGATGCCGCCTACTCTGACATTAGGGACCATCTCGGTGCCGAGTGAACAAGATAACAAATGACCGACACGGCACTGTCGAACTGGCCTGCCATTGCGCGATTGTTCGATGCCCGGACAGCACGCGCGATGGCAGTCCTACTTCAAGCGGAAGGAATTCAGGTGAAGGTCAGTCCAGCCTTTCCTGGACTTTCGGGTGCGCCGATGTTGCAGGTTCAGGTAGCCTCGGAACAGCTGGAGGTCGCTCTAGTTCTTTTCGAGAAGTCTCGATTAACTGATGCTGAACTGAATTATCTAGCTACTGGTTTGCTTGGCGGAGAGGATCGCTAGAAATTACGGGAGGGTTTGTCCGTGTCGCTAATCTCGCCGAGAACCACCGGAACAAGTGGGATGCGTGTCGCAAGCGTCGGTCATGCTGTCTTTGCGGTGACCATGATTGCCCTCGGAGTCCTGGGGCTGATCATGGGCGATTTCGCGCCAATATGGCAGCCGGTGCCCAAAAGCGTGCCTGCGCGCGAGGTACTGGTATATCTCTGCGCCTTGGTTTCCCTGGCATCTGGGATCGGCTTGCTCTGGCGGCATGCAGCCGCCGCCTCTGCCCGGGTGTTGCTCGCTTATCTTCTGCTCTGGTTGCTGTTGTTAAGAGTGCCCAACATCTTCCTCGCGCCCGCGGCGCAGGATTCCTGGTCAGGCGGGGGCGAGACCGCCGTCATGGTGGCGGGCGCCTGGGTACTGTATGCCTGGTTCGCTGCCAACTGGGACAGGCGGCACCTCGCTTTCGCCACCGGCGACAAGGGTCTGTACGTCTCGAGGCTGCTCTACGGCCTGGCCTTGATCCCGTTCGGCATAGCTCATTTCACCTACGTCAAAGAGACCGCCGTGCTGGTGCCTGGATGGCTGCCATTTCACTTGGCCTGGGCATATTTTACCGGCTGTGCATTCATCGCGGCGGGTGTGGGGATGCTCATCGGCGTGTGGGCACGATTGGCAGCCGCACTCTCGGCGCTGCAAATGGGAGGGTTCACGCTGCTGGTGTGGGTACCGATCATGGCGGCAGGCCACACTGGTGCGTTCCAAAGAAGCGAAACAGTTGTCTCTTGGGCACTGACGGCCGCCGCGTGGGTGGTGGCGGACTCCTATCGCGACACACCCTGGCGCGCCGTGGGAAAATTATTTTTAAAGCGGGTGAATATGAAGTGATACACGGTTCTTGCCACTGCGGCGCAATTCAATGGCAGTTCGAAGACCGGCCGGACCGAGCGACGGCATGCAACTGCACGGTATGTCGACGCTACGGCGCGCTCTGGGCCTATGACTACGACGGTGAGGTCATTAAAGTCTCGGGCGATACCAAAGCGTACGTACGTGGCAAGGACATCGAGTTCCACTTCTGTCCCACGTGCGGCTGCATAGCCTTCTGGCGTGAACCGCAGAAAAACCTGGATGGCCGACGCCGTATTGCCGTCAATCTGCGCCTCGCCGATCCCGCTGCGGTGGCGCAGATACCTATCCGGCACGCTGATGGGCTCAACACATTCGAGGACTTGCCCGGCGACGGCAAGTGTGTCGCCGACTATTGGTCCTAGCCCCCCCCATGGCTGGATCGTTCGAACTACCGGGTCGAATCGGGATCGAGTGTTCCGAGCCGCTCGAGCAGCGCATCGCGCGTCCGCGCGTCGTCAAACTCGATCACGATCTTGCCCGTGCCGTTGGCGCGCTGGTGAAGTTCGACGTGCATGCCGGGGGCACGCATGACTTCGCTGATGACGGTTAGCACGGGAGGCGCCGCGGCCGAGCCCGCGGAGCGCGCCTGCGCCACCTTGCGCACGTGGGCCTCGGTCTCGCGCACGCTCCACTGACCCGTCGCGATGAGCTGCGCCAGGCGCACACGCTGCACATCGTCCTCGAGTCCGAGCAAGGCGCGCGCATGTCCCATGCTGATAGTCCGGGTCTCCATCATCATCGTGACCTCGGCGGGCAGGTCGAGCAGGCGCAGTAAATTACTCACCGCCGCGCGCGAGCGGCCGATCGAGTGCGCGACCTGTTCGTGCGTAAGACCGAATTCCTCGGTCAACCGTCGCAGAGCCCGCGCCTCGTCCGCGGGGCTCAATTCCTCGCGCTGGATATTTTCGATCAGCGAGATCGCCAGCGCTTCCTGATCGTTGAACGCATGCACGATCGCGGGAATGTCGGTGAGCCCTGCAAGCTGTGCCGCCCTCAATCGGCGTTCGCCCGCCACCACCTCGAACTGATGCGGAAAGCCGGGCACCGGCCGTACAATCAGCGGCTGGATGAGGCCGGTCGCTTTGATCGAGGCCGCGAGTTCTTCGAGGAGCTCGGGGCTGGACTCGCTACGCGCCGGCTGGCGACTGGCGCGGATCGCTTTGATCGGGATGGAGCCGGTCCCCTGCCTATAGAGACGTCGGGGCGGCGCGTTCAGGAACGTCTGCAGCTCACCTAATCCACCCGCGGTTGCACCCATGCCCTAAGCCTACATCAATCGCGCTCGCGTCGCAGCCTGCTCAGCGTGCAGGCTCATAGTCGGCCATGCCCCGCGGGCCGGTTGGTTACAATGCAGGCGTCAAGCATCGCCCAATTTTCTTCGAGGTACCCCATGCGTTCTAGGACGGCCTCTTGTTCCTGCGGACAACTGCGCATTCAAGTCGAAGGCGAACCGAATGGCGTGGGCATTTGCCACTGTTTCGCCTGCCAGAGAAGGACTGGAAGTGCGTTCGCTGCACTGGCCGGCTTTTCCGCTCCGTTCAAAGTTTTCGGCTCCGCAACGGAATACGTGCGTACCGGCGACCAGGGGGCCCAATTCACATTCAGATTTTGCCCAATCTGCGGCACGACTGTTTTCCACACCGAAAATGGACAGAATGATTCTGTGAGCGTCGCCGTGGGTGCGTTTGCCGATTCGAACTTTCCGGCGCCTAAAGTTTCCGTTTACGACAGCCGCAGGCATGGTTGGGTGCAATTGCCCCCAGGCACGATAGTCTTCGACAAAGATCCCGACTAGCCTCTTGCACAAGGCCGGGCCTTCTGCCCCGGGCCCTCCGCGAGTCCCTCGGCGCCGCCAAAAATTGCGTGAACCAGCATTCACTTGTCCTTCCCCGACCCGAGTATCATTGCTGAAGATCGTGTCTCCGGAGAGTACCGATGAACAGCACAAGTGCGTTTCGCACCTTCGGCGATTTCTACCCCTATTATCTGGGGGAGCACGCCAACCGTGCTTGCCGGCGATTGCATTTCGCAGGTACCACCATTGCCGTCGCCTTACTCATCGCTGCCATCGTCACGCACTGGTGGTGGTTCGTGGCAGTGGCGATCGTTCAGGGTTATGCGTTCGCCTGGGCGGGCCACTTCTTCTTTGAGCACAACCGGCCCGCAACGTTTAAACACCCGCTATTCAGCTTGATGGGCGACTGGCGTCTGTGGTGGGATATGCTCTGCGGAAGGGTGAAAATCTGAGGCTTTTGAGGCATTTTGTATGCCTCACCTGCTTTAGTGTCTTGGCCGGGCTCACGGCGCATCTGCCGCTCGCCGCCAATGTACCCCTGTCGTTTGCGCTGTACGGGGGGCTTCACGCCGTGGCCTTAGGTTTAGCCTTGCGGGCACCCCAACCGCTGTGGCGGATGGTTTTATTCATCGGCGTTGCCGCGGCAATCAGCGTGCTGACCCTGCAAGCCGGGCTCATTGCGCTGCAGCTATTGGGTAGCCTTCCCGGAAATTCCCGGCTCTATGCCGCACTCGGATTCGCGGTGATGATGGGAGCGCTGGCCTACGGAATATTAATACGCCAATTGAAGATGCTCCCTTTGCCCGCGAGCTCGCTGGCGCTGATTTCCCTCGGCTGCGTTGCGGCGGCGTATGTCGGTTTCTTCACGCTCGCGCATGGTCATGCGCTGGGTCGATGGTGGCTCGCCGTACTATGGTGGTACGCATTTTCCGCGGGACTGTGGTATTTCGATAGGCGTCCGTCTACGGGTTGAACGGCGAGCGGACATGTTCGGGGCGTACGCCCAGCCCCAGGATCTGGGCCGGCCAGCGCCGCAACGCCGCATTTCCATTCAGCAAGTTCAATACCCATGACACGCGCAATTTAGCGGCGCCACCGGAAATCGCGGGCTTCAATATTCGATTGTGAACGGCGACCTGCATACTCTGGATCACCTTCGCGGGAAATAAGCGGCGCCGCTGCACCGAGTCCAGATCGCCAGCCTGCAGTGTTCCGGCTTTAAGCTTCTGCGCCAGAAGATTGGCCGTTGCCACTGCATCTTGTATGGCGAGATTTATGCCCACTCCACCCACGGGCGACATCGCGTGAGCAGCATCGCCGATGCACAGCAATCCCGGCTTGGACCACTTCGTCAGTCTATCGACGGTGACGCTCAAGAGCTTGACGTCATCGAAGGATTTCAATTCATCCACTCGATCGGACAAAAAGTGGGCGCCGTCGGCGACAGCGGCCTTGAACGCCTCGAGTCCCGCGGCATGTACGACCCCGATACCACCTTTGCCGATGACATAGGCGCACTGCCAATACTCCGTGCGGTCAATGGTCACGATCATCGTGCTGGCGCTGAGACGTCCCATCACATCGACGGGATCACTCGCTTTTTTCGACAGTCGAAACCAAAGTACGTCGATCGGCGAGCCTAGGTCCTGCACCACCAGCCCCGACGCCTCTCGCACCGTCGATGAGCGCCCGTCACAGCCCACCACCAGATCGGCTTGTACTTCGATCGGGCCGTTCAGAGTCGTGGCCTTGATGCCCGCGACGCGGCCCGAGGCCTCGATCAAGCGGGTGACCTGCGACGACATCATGACCGTCAGCGACGGAAAGCGCCGTCCCTTGTCCGCCAAAAAATTGAGAAAATCCCATTGCGGCATCAGGGCGACGAACTTGAACGGCGCCGGAATTCGTGCGAATTCGGCGATCTTAAGAGACCTATCGCCGAGCTCTAGGCTGAGCGCGCGTATTTCCGAGTGCGGCAGCTTCAGGAAGTCCTCGGCGAGCCCAAGTTCCTGCATGATCATCAGGGTCGAGGGGTGTACGGTGTCGCCGCGAAAATCACGCAGAAAATCCGCGTGCTTTTCCAAGACCACTGTCTT
>JANXZQ010000340.1 GCA_025355445.1 Gammaproteobacteria bacterium | reverse complement strand
CCGAGCGTGCTCACCACGTAGCTCGCGACCTCTGTCGTGGACGCGTACCCCGGCGGGATGATCGACGAGTGGCTCATGAACATGAACGCCTGCTTGCGCGCGGCGCGGCGGGCATACGGCCGAATCCGCCAGTCCGAGATTCGAGTCGGCATCGCCTACGAGTCGGATGTCGCCCTCGCGCTTTCCGCCATTGCCGATCTGGTGCGGGCCAATTCGCGCGTACTTGCCGATCCCAAGCCGGTGGTGCAGGTGGCAGCGCTGGCGGATTCGGCGGTGCAGATCGTCATCAAACCGTGGGTTCAAGTCGCGGATTACGGTGCGATCGCAGGCGAACTCAATGTGTCGTTGATCGAGGAACTTCGCCGTCGCGGCATCGGCATCGCGTTCCCGCAACGCGAAGTCCGTTTGATCGGCGGTGACGGGTGAGAGGCACTCTGCAATGGAGGCATGAGAGGTTTTAGAGGGCGCGTAGTATTGGGGTTGGCGCTGGCATTGACGGTTTCCGCATCCTTGCTCGCAGCACAGAGCGCGCCGGACCCGCTGGAGAAGAAGCCGGACGGTGCGTCGGACAAGGCCGACGGAAAATTCGAGCCCTTCAAGCCTGAGTCGACGCTCAGCAACGGCACGGTCAGCGTCGGGGGGCAGACCATTGCCTACCAAGCCATCGCGGGAATTCGTGGTGCACCCGAAGGATTGGGACGACGTGCCGCGCGATCCCAAGGCGGACAAGGGAGGTGGTGGACCCGCCGAGGAGGGGTCCGAGCCCAAGAATCCGACCGCGGAAGCCTCGATCTTCTACGTCGCCTATTTCAAAAACGGCGGCGGCACTAGGCCGGTGACATTCGTGTACAACGGCGGTCCGGGTTCCGCGACGCTGTGGCTGCACATGGGCGCCTTCGGGCCGCGGCGCATTGTGACGGCGACCGATGTGCACACGCCGGCCGCGCCGTACTCCCTGGTCAACAATGCGTCGAGCCTGCTCGATGCCACGGATCTCGTTTTCATCGATGCGCCCGGCGCCGGCTTCAGCCGCATCGCCGGCAAGGACAAGGAGAAAGCCTTCTACGGCGTCGACCAAGACGCTTATGCCTTTGCCGATTTCATTTCGCAGTTCCTCTCGAAATACGGACGCTGGAATTCGCCGAAGTATTTGTTCGGCGAAAGCTACGGCACGCCACGCTCGGCGGTGCTCATCAATCAGCTCGAAGCGGACCGCGGCATCGACTTCAACGGGGTCATCCTGCTCTCGCAGATTCTCAACTTCGATCTGAGCCCCGATCGCCCGACGGGGAATCCGGGCGTTGATGTTCCCTATCAGACGGTTTTGCCGACCTACGCCGCGACCGCGTGGTATCACAAGAAACTTCCTGGAGAGCACAAAGATCTCGAGGCTTTGCTGGCCGAGGTCGAGCAATTCGCCATGGGCGATTACGGACGCGCGTTGGCCGCAGGATCCGATTTGAGCGTGGCCGAGCGCGGTGCCATCGCCGAGAAGCTTCACCAGTACACGGGACTGCCGGTCAAGTACATTCTCAAGGCGGATCTGCGCATCGACGGCGGAGAGTTTCGCCAGAACCTGCGCGGCGACGGCATGACGACCGGCCGCCTCGACACCCGGTTCTCCGGTCCCGAACTCGACCCGTTGGCGCAGCGTGCCGATTATGACCCGCAGGCCACGGCGTTGAGCTCGGCCTATGTTTCCGCTTTCAACGAGTATGCGCGCAAGGATTTGCACTATGGCGAGGGCAGGGCATTCAAACCCAGCATCCCGACCTTCAGAACCTGGAATTTCCAACACCAGCAACCCGGGCAAAGCCAACCCGGGAGCGCGCGCCAGGGATCGAACGTAATGCCGGATCTGGCGAACGCCATGAAGATCAACCCGAACTTAAGATTCAGTTGAACGCCGGATACTTCGATCTCGCAACGCCGTTCTACCAGGGCGTGTATGAGATGCACCACTTGCCGATGCCGCAAAGCCTGCAGGCGAATATCGAGTACAAGTTCTACGACTCGGGCCACATGGTCTACGCCAAGGACTCCTCGCTCAAGCTGCTGCACGACACCGTCGCGGGATTCATCAAGCGCCAGCAACTTGGGCAACTGAGGGCAGCACACCGAAAAAATCCCTAGGGAAGCGTGCGAATACCTCAAGTCACGTCTACTGGGGCCGCTAAACAGTTGATGGGGAACCCCGAGCACACGCCGTCCGGCAACCCGGCGGACGAAATGGACAATTGCGAGGTCGTTCATGGCCTGCTGGAGCGCTGCCTGGCCGGCGATGAACTCACCGTACCCATGCTGCCGGAAGTGGCTGTGCGCGTGGTGCGGGCGGGACCGAAGGAATCGACCAACGCGCAACAGTTAGCCGACATCATCAACGCCGACCCCGCGCTCACCATGTATGTGCTGCGGGTCGCCGCCTCGGCGGCGAAGCGGCCGAAATCACCGATCATTTCATTGCCGCATGCGGTCGCATGGCTGGGCTTCGACGAAGTGGCGAACATTGCGTTTACTTTGGCGCTGCAGGGCAAAATGCTGGACGTCAAAGGCCAGCAGCACAAGGCGCGGCGCCTGTGGCGGCACTCATTGGCGAGTGCTCTGTGGTCCCGGCAATTGGCGCACATGCTGGGAGAGGAAACCGGGATGTGCTACCTGTGCGGCTTGCTGCACAACATTGGTAAGGTCGTCGCGTTGGGCGCGGTGCACGACCTGGCGCAAAGTGCCGGAAAGAACCTAGCCGGGGAGGAATACGACCGGCTCATCGAGACGTTTCACCGCCACATCGGCGCCCGCGTCATCACTGCCTGGGCGTTGCCCGCGCCGGTGCTCACGGTGGTTTCACAGTGGGAGGCGTACACTTCAGCCGGCGCAGCGCGATTCGAAAGCAACGTGGTGCATGTGGCGCACGCGCTCGCCGATATTACGCTGCAAGGTTCCACGCAGCCGGCCCGCGATCTATTGGTGACGGATGAGGCCTACCGGGATCTGGGGCTGACTGCGGCAGACGGCTCGCCGCTGTTCGATTCCGCCGGCGCGATCAACGAGGAACTGGATCGTTATCTGGCGCCTTGAGTGTGGGCGGCGGCTCGACTATCGTGAGCCCCATGAAGAAAAACACGTTGGTGAACCATCCTCCCGCGGTCCCGGTTCCGCCGGACAATCGGCCGCTGGTGGCGCCGATATATCAATCGGTGAAGTTCTCGTTCGATGATACCGGCGAGACGTTGCGCTACCTGCGTGGCGATCGAGAGGGGTTCTTTTATTCGCGGACGGCCAACCCGACGTTGCAACAATTGCAGCTGCTGCTTGCACAGTTGCAAGGCAGAGATGGCTGTTTATTGACGGGGTCGGGAGTGGCGACCATCGCCGCGAGCCTCCTGTCATTGTGCAAACAAGGCGATCACATTCTCGCCTTCGTCGAGTCCTACGGCCCCACTCGCTACATCGTGCAGCATCTTCTGGCGAAGTACGGCGTTGCGCACACTTTATTGTCGATCGAGGATCTCGAAGGCATCGAGCGCGTGCTACGCGACAGGCCTACCCGGCTCGTGGTATTCGAGAGCCCCACCAATCCGGTGACAAAGATCGCCGATATCGAACATCTGACGAGTCATGCAAGGCGCACGGGCGCCTTGACGGTGCTCGATAACACCTTTGCGGGCTTTCACAATCACGGAGCCTACGACATCGACATCTTCCTGCACAGCCTGACGAAGTACGCGTCGGGCCACGGCGATGTGATGGGCGGCGCCATCATTGCTAGCGGCGAGCTGATCGCGGCGATGCGCAAGGACATCGTATCGATGGGCCCGACCCTCGATCCGCATGCGGCATTCCTGATTCAGCGCGGCATGCGCACTTATTTCTTGCGCTATGAGCGCCAATGCGCGAACGCGCTCGCGGCGAGCCTCTTCTTGAAGGGCCATCTGCGCGTGAAACACGTGTTCTATCCAGGCCTCGACACTCACCCTCAGCACGCGCTTGCCCGACGGCAAATGAGCGATTTCGGAGCCGTCGTTACTCTCGAACTCGACGGCGGGTTCGAGGAGGGCGCCCGGTTTGCGGAAGCGCTGCAACTATTTTCCATTTCCGCGAGCGTGGGTTCCGCGGAGTCGTTGGTGATGCCACCGCAGTTGTTGGCGGGCGGGGAGTACACGCCGGAGCAACGCGCCGCCTCCAGGATTGCCCGAGGCACCGTACGCTTGTCCGTCGGGCTGGAGGATGCCGAGGACCTGATCGCGGATCTAGGGGAGGCTCTCGAAAAAGCCTTTATTTAACATATTCCTCTTCACATAAGTCGATAAACACCTCAAGCATCCCTGCCGCGTGCCGATCTTAAGAAGGAACGCGGTGTTCCATACGGGGTGAGCAGTTGAGTTCCGAACCGGTTGTCATTCTTTCCGCCCTTCACTCCCAGTCGGCGCGCAACTACCTGAGCGAGGCCCTCACCGGCCCGCAAACCATTGCGCCGCTGCCGCGGGTGTGTGCACAACTTGCGCAGCTCACGGCGCAGCAGGCGACCGACGCCAGTCAATTGGCGCGCTTGATTCAATCCGATCCGGTACTGGCGGGCGAGCTCATGCGCGTCGCGAATTCGCCGGCGCTGCGGCCGCGCACCCCCATCGTGTCGCTGCAGCAGGCGGTGTCATGGCTCGGTGTGGCGGAAGTGCGCAACATCGCGATGGCGGTGATGCTGCGCGGCGAGGTGTTCGTCGCCCCCGGGCACGAACCGGAATCCGAAGAGTTGTGGCGCGAAGCGTGGCTTGCGGGTCTGTGGGCCAAGGAGGTGGCGCGCGAACGCCGCAAGCATGTCGAAAGCGCCTTCCTGGCCGCGTTGATGCATCGCACGGGAGCCGCTCTTGCGCTGAAGATTTTGTCGCGCTTCGAGTTCGAGCAGCGCACCGCCATGGACGCACATACCTTCGGCGAGCTCGTGGTCGAATTCGAGCCTGCCTTCGGACGCCTCTTGATGAATAACTGGCTGCTGCCCAAGGATGTTCAGGACGCGGCGAGCGATTGGCGCAACGACGGACGCGACTTGCACGAATCCAGCCATCGCGACCTGGCGGCCACGGTGCATGCCGCGCACCTTTTGGCGACGCACACCATGCACCCGCAGTTGCTGGACGAGAACGAGTTGATCGAAAGTCCGGTGTTCGAACAACTCGGCGTTTTCCCCGACGATCGGCGGCGCATGCTGGCGAAGCGCGACCAGGTGCGTAGCCTGGCGGGCATTTAGGCCGGCCCCGCGCAACCGCGCAGACCCGACGATGCAGTCTGAGACGTACGATTTTCTTTGCGTGGGATCCGGCCCCGCCGGTCAGAAAGCGGCCATCCAGGCCGCTAAGGCCGGATTTCGCGTAGGCGTAATCGAGCGTGAGGCGCAAGTTGGCGGCTCCTGCCTGTTGTCGGGCACGATTCCCAGCAAAGCATTGCGTGAACAGGCGCTGCGGTACCGGCGCATGCGGGGTAGCGCGTCGTCGCTGGCCGTCGAGCTGCGCGGCGACGCGCCGCTGTCGGCCTTGCTGCATGGGGTCGACGCCGTCATCGCCGCGCAGGACCGCTATCTACAGGCGCAGTTAGCGCGCAACGGCGTCGATTTGATTCACGGCCGTGGGGTATTTCTAGCGGCGGATCGCATCGAGGTGCAGCGCTTGGATCGGTCACGAATCGTCGTGCAGGCGCCGCGGGTGCTGCTCGCCCCCGGCTCGCGGCCGCGGCACGTGCCCGCCATCGACGTGGATCACGAGCACATCTTGGACAGCGATTCCATATTGAGCCTGTCGTATATTCCTCGCTCCATGGTAGTTCTGGGCAGCGGCGTCATCGCCTGCGAGTACGCCTCGATTTTCGCCGCGCTGGGCTGCGACGTGACGCTGATCGACAAAGCCGCGGAACCCTTGGGGTTTCTCGACCTTGGCTTGCGCAGCGGATTTCTCGCCGCGTTTCGCGCGATGGGCGGCAAGTACCAGGGCGGAGCAGAAGTTGCCGGCGCACGCTTCGATGGGTTCTCGCAGGTAGCGGTAGAACTTCGCGGCGGCGAGGTGCTGACCTGCGACATCGTGTTTGCGGCATTCGGCCGCATCGCCAACCTGGATGGCATCGGTCTCGATCGCCTGCAACTCGCCATCAGCAGCCGCGGCCATGTGCAGGTGGATGAGCGTTATGAAACAAATATTCCGGGAATCTTCGCGGCCGGCGACGCCATCGGGCCGCCGGCGCTGGCCTGCGCCGCGGCAGACCAGGGCCGCCGCGCCGCGCTCGCGGCGCTAGGGCTGCCGCCGCCCGCCGCTACCAGCCTGGTGCCCAGCGGCGTGTATACGATTCCGGAGATCGCCTGCGTCGGACTCTCGCAGAGCGAAGCCGCCGCGAAGAAAATCGACATCATCGTCGGCCGCGCGGATTTCAGCGAAGTCGCGCGGGCGCACATCGCGGGCGAACCTGCCGGGTTTTTGGCGCTGCTCTGCGAACGCGGTAGCGCGCGAGTTCTGGGAGTTCAGATCATCGGCGAGGGCGCCACCGATTTGGTGCACCTGGGCCAGTCGGCGATCGCGAGCGGCGCCACCGCCGACTTCTTCGTCGAACAGATCTTCAATTTTCCGACCATGACCGAAGCCTACCGAATCGCCGCCTTCGACGTTTTGAAGCAGGGGCCGGCCAACCGGCGGCCCGCGGACGGGCGGCCGGCGGACCGGCCGTCGGCGGCGCTGCCGGCGCACCCGGGGCTCGCCACCGCCTAGATATCGCGAAATCGCCTAGAGATTGCGAATCAGGTTATCGCCGAACTCGCTGCACTTGACTTCGGTGGCGCCTTCCATCAGGCGCGCGAAATCGTAAGTCACGGTCTTCTGTGCAATGGTCCGGTCCATCGCGCCGATGATGGCATCGGCCGCCTCCAGCCAGCCCATGTAGCGCAGCATCATCTCGCCGGACAGAATGACGGACCCGGGATTGACCTTATCTAGATTGGCGTACTTCGGCGCAGTGCCATGCGTGGCTTCGAACACGGCGTGTCCCGTGATGTAGTTGATATTGCCGCCGGGAGCTATACCGATGCCGCCCACCTGTGCGGCCAAGGCATCCGACAGATAGTCGCCGTTCAGATTCATGGTGGCGACCACATCGAATTCATCCGGGCGCGTCAACACTTGCTGCAGGGTGATATCCGCAATCGCATCCTTGATGATGATCTTGCCCGCTTTCTTGGCGGCGTCCATGTGCGCGCCGGCCTCCTTCTCGCCCTTGGCGGCCTTGATGCGTTCCCACTGCTCCCATGTGAACACGTGTTCCGGAAATTCCCGCTCCGCGAGCTGGTAGCACCAATTGCGGAATGCGCCCTCGGTGAATTTCATGATGTTGCCCTTGTGCACGATGGTCACGCTCTTGCGCTTGTTGGCAATGGCGTAGGCGACGGCGGCGCGGAACAACCGA
>JANXZQ010000335.1 GCA_025355445.1 Gammaproteobacteria bacterium | reverse complement strand
GACAGGATGCCGATGATCACCGCCATCCACACGCCGCCGAATCCGCGCGGCATGAATCCGCCGGGGAGTCCGGTCAGATTGTGAAAGCCGATGGGCTCGGCCCAGAGCCCGAAGATGGTCGCGAGCCCGAGGACGATGAACACCACGATCGCGATCACCTTGATGAGCGCGAACCAGTATTCAATCGAACCGAAATTATTCACCGATCTCGAATTAAAGTAGAGCAGCACGAAGGCAAAGCTGACCGACCACAGCCAAACCGGCGTGCCGGGAAACCAGAAAGTCATATAAACGCCGGCGGCGATGGCCTCACCGCCGACCGCGATGACCTGCGCCATCCAGTACGAATAGCGGGCGATCATGCCCGCCCAGGGATTCAAGTAAATCTCGGCATAGGTGCCGAACGAACCCGCGGTGGGATGCACGACCGCCATCTCCGACAGGCTGAACACCATCGCCACGGCCGCTATGGCGGCAATGGCATAGCTCAAGATCACCGCCGGGCCCGCATAGCCGATGGCGAGGCCGCTGCCCATGAACAGGCCGGTGCCGATCGCGCCGCCGAGCCCGATCATCACGAGTTGGGCGCGAGTTAGATCCTTGTGTAGTCCGGCTTCGCGGCCGGCAATGGCGGACGCATCCACTTCGGTGTGCTTGGGCGAGGATGACGGATGCGATTTCATGTCAGGCCTTCAGCGCGGCGCGCAAAGCGGCGAGGTCGTGATGGCGCGTGGCGATGTCGCGGCGATCCGCGGCGGTGCGCAAATCCCGCAATAACTCGAGCGAGCGCAGCAGCACCGGAAGCGGCGGACCGCTGGCGGTAATGCCCTGCAGATGTTCCTGGTTGAGCGCCGCTGCCGGCCCCTCGATGAAGCGTTTGACCAAGCCGTCGTGGTGCTGCGCGGCCGACTGTCCGAACAGCTCGCAGATTTCCAGGTAAGCGCGCGCATTTTTTTGAAACCACTCCGTCCCCGCATGCTCATTGCGCAGCGCCAGCAGCTCATCCAGCAGGCTTCTGCGCGTCATACAGTCCCGCAACCGTGCCTGATCCGAGGGGAGCATGAACAGCATTTTGTCCACCAGCAGCTGCGAGTAGTACGCGTCGTTGGCCTGGCAGAGCCCGAGCAGCAGGTCGATTTCGTTGATGCCCGAAAAATCGCCGGCGTTGGCGCCGCGGTACTCCTGGCGGCCGACGCGATAAGGTTTGTAGTATGGCCGGACGGAGTAGAAGAACCTCTGAACGTCGAGCTGCTCCATTAGCCGGCCGTTGAACCGTATTACGTCACGCAACGCCGACTTTGCCGCGTCGAACATCACATCCGCGACGGGACTCGAGACCCCGAGGTGCACCACGGCCGCAAGCGCGTCCGCAGCGCGCTGCAGCGACAATATACCGCGTGTATTCTCGTCGATGAACAGGAACTCGTCGCGCAGCGACGTGAAACTCTTGCGCACGCCGGCGAGCGCCCGGTTGTGCGTGGCGAGGTGGGCGGTGGCAAATCGCGGCGCCATACCGAGCGAGGCGCCCACGTGCAGTGCCAGCGAGGAGGCTTCGCGGAACGGCGAGCGTTCCTCGCGGGCGGGATTGGTGAGCTCATGCCGGCGCAGTGCGCCGAGATACATGCCGACGTTGCCCAGAACCCCGAACGCGATGTCGAAGCCGTCGCCGGTATTACCCTCAGCGAGCAATTCGACGACAAACCCGTGGCCCTCGTCGCGCAGCGCCGCCTTGATAGGGTCGCCGATGCCCATGACCTGGGCGCGATCCTGGGCGGCAAAGTACAGGTTCTCCAATTCGGTGTTCATGTGCACGAACGCCGTACGAATCCAGTGATCGAACGCCTCGACGTTATTGGTCATGGCGCCGTCCAGGTCGGCGGCGTGAGGCGCCGCTTGCCGTCGGCGGAGAGTTTGACGCCAGGCTCCTCGAGCGCTTCGCGATCCCACAGTTCGCAGGTCACCTGACGATGACGCTGATCCAAGGCCTCGCAGTAGTTCGTATACAGGCACAGGCGCACATCCGCGCCGCGGCCGGCCGCGACTTTGCGGAACCAGTCCGGGTCGGCCAGCGCCTGCCGCGCGAATCCGACGATGTCCGCCTGTCCGCCCGCGAGGACGGCCTCGGCTTGCTCGAAACTGTGGATTCCGCCCGCGGCGATCAGCGGAGTCGTATATCCCGCCGTGCGCACGGCGGCGCGAATTTTCGCGGTGGGGTCTAGGTTTCGTCCAAACGGGCCTTGGCTGTCGGAATAATAGGACGGCATGCATTCGTAACCGCTGCGGCCGGTATAGGGGTACGCGGCATCGCCGACTTTGGGTTGTTTGGCATCGTCGAATTTTCCGCCGCGCGAGAGCGACAGGTAGTCCATCCCGGCGCGCGCGAACTCAACCCCGAAATAGAGAGCATCGTGCGCGTCGGACCCGGCAGGGATGCACTCATCGGCCAGAAAACGGCAGCCGGCGACGAAATCGTGACCCACCTCGGCTCGTACCTGCGAGAACACCTCGAGTGGCAGGCGCGCGCGATTGGCGATGTCCCCGCCATAACCGTCATCGCGGGCGTTCGAGCCCGATAGGAAGGAAGCCATGGTATACGCATGGGCGAAGTGCAATTCGATGCCGTCGAAGCCTGCACTGCGGGCGCGTCCCGCGGCTTCGGCGAACAGCCGCGGCAATTGGGCGGGTAACCGGCGAATATGGTCGAGATGCAGGTCGGTGATCCGTTCCCGCGAACCGAACTCGAGCGATTCGAGTTCGTTGGCATCCAAGACTCGCGCCACCTCGACCATGGGCAGCGTCGCGAGCCAACTGCGTACCTCGCCGTCGGAGGCATCCACACGGCCGAAGGCGGCCCGGTGTCGCGAAGTGATGGTGAGAAACTGCGCGAAGAAGCGCGCGGCTGAAGGCCGCCGTCGGATCGACAAGAAGTCGATCAATTGAATGAATAGGCGCGATTCACCGCGGCTGGCATCGCGCACCACGCGTACCAGATCGCGCAAGCCGGGTACGAAGCGATCGTGTCCCACGCGCAGCAGCGGCCCGCTCGGCACATCGCGAATGCCCGTCGCTTCAACGACGATGGCGCCGGGGCGGCCGCGCGCAAAGCATGCATACCAGTCCAACACCTCGGGAGTCACGAATCCCTCGTCGCTGGCGCGCCACGGCACCATGGCGGGCACCCAGGTTCGCTGCCGCAGCGTGACCGGTCCGACGGTGATCGGGGAGAACAATCGCGACGCGGCCGCTTCAGCCGCGGTCGGCCAGCGGCCGGGGCGGGGCTGGTGGCGAATTCTTTCGGGCGGGCGCCACATCAGCGGTCAGCGCTCGCCGGGCACGACGGCCGTGGCCTCGATTTCAACCTTGGCCTCGGATTCCATCAGGGCCACGACCTGCACCACGCTCATCACCGGAAAATTCTTCCCCATGACGCTCCGGTAGGCGACACCGATGTCGGCGAGCTGCGCGTAATATTCCTCGCGGCTGGTGACATACCACGTCAGCCGGACGATGTGTTCAGGACCGGCACCTGCCGTGGCGAGTACCGCGCAAATGTTCGCGAGCGCCTGCGCCACCTGACCTGTCAGGCGGGTGCTGTCAAAGCGGCCCTGCGCGGTCCACCCGATCTGTCCGGCCACGAAAATCTGCCGGCCGCGGACGGCGATGCCGTTGCTGTAGCCGCGCGGGCGCGGCCAGTCGGGAGGTTGCAGAATCAGCGGACCGTCGTCACTCATTTATTATGCCTCCGGCGCGCCCGGCATCGAGCAGTTCGCGTGCAATGATCAGTTTCTGAACCTCGGTCGCGCCCTCGTAAATGCGCAACGCGCGGATGTCGCGATACAGCCGCTCAGGGATCTCGCCGTGCACGACGCCGCGGCCGCCGAACAGCTGTACCGAGCGATCGATCGCGCGTTGCGCCGTCTCGGTGGCCGCCATTTTTGCCATGGCGACTTGCTGTGTCGCCCGCTCGCCGCGATCGCGCAACCACGCTGCCCGATAGGTCAAAAGGCGTGCCGCATCCAGTTCGGTCGCCATCTCGGCGAGCGCCGCTTGAGTCAACTGTAGATCCGCGAGTGTCTTGCCGAACATACTCCTGCGCAACGAGTGCCGCACCGCCTCGTCCTGCGCGCGCTGCCCGAACCCCAACGCGGCTCCGGCAACCGACGTGCGAAAAATATCGAGAGTCCTCATGGCCAATTTGAAGCCGTCTCCCTCCACGCCGAGCCGATGCGTCGCCGGAATCCGACAGGCGGAAAAAGACAGGGTAGCCAACGGATGAGGCGCAATGACGTCAATGCGATCCTTGATATCGAATCCGGCAATACCGGCGTCTACCACGAAAGCGCTGATACCCCGTGCGCCCACGGAACCGTCGGGCCGATATTCCGCCGGGTGGGTCCTGGCGAACACGCAATAGAAATCGGCGATGCCGCCGTTGGATATCCAGGTTTTCTCCCCGTCCAGTACATACGAGTCACCGTCGAGCCGGGCGCTGCACTGAATGGCGGCGACGTCCGATCCTGCGTCGGGTTCGGACAAGGCAAAGGCGGCGATCGATCGACCTGAGGCGACTTGCGGGAGGTATCGCGCCTGCAATTCTGCCGAACCGGCGAGCGAGATCGCGCCGCTGCCCAGGCCCTGCATCGCGAAGGCAAAATCAGCGAGACCGTCATACCAGGCGAGTGTCTCCCGGATCAGCGCCAGCGCGCGAACGTCGAACCGGGCGGCGTCGGGGACCGAGTACCGCGTCCAGCCGGCGGACCCCAGCATGCGCACGAGATCGCGGCAGGAGGCGTCGACCGAGGCTCTGTCGTCCGCATGCGTGCGGTGAGCGAGATGTGCCTTGGCCCAGACATCGAGCCGCTCAGCCAGTTCGCGATGCGCCGGCTCGAAGAACGGCCAATCAAGGAACTTGCGAATACGCGCCACTAGTCAATTCCCCTCGAACCGCGGCTTTTGCTTGGCGGCAAACGCGCGGTAGGCGCGGCGGAAATCTTCCGTCTGCATGCACACCGCCTGAGCTTGCGCCTCCGCGTCAATCGCCGCATCGACGGTCATGTTCCACTCTTCGTGCAGCATCTTCTTCGTCATGGCATGGGCGAGCGACGGACCGGAGGCGATGTCGGCGGCGAGCTGCATGGACTCTTGCAGCACCGCCTCGGGTGAGATCAGCCGGTTGAAGAATCCCCAGGCGCATCCCTCGTCTGCCGACATGGAACGGCCGGTGAACAGCAGCTCCGACGCGCGTCCCTGACCGATGATTCGCGGCAGGATCGCGCAGGCCCCCATGTCGCATCCGGCCAAGCCCACGCGCGTGAACAGGAAAGCGGTCTTGGCCCGCGCCGTACCGAGCCTCAAGTCCGCCGCCATAGCGAGAATGGCGCCGGCGCCGGCGCACACACCATCGACCGCGGCCACGATCGGCTGCGGGCACCGCCGCATGGCCTTGACCAGATCGCCCGTCATGCGGGTGAAAGCGAGCAATCCGGCGCTGTCGCGCAAGGTCAAAGGCCCGATGATCTCATGCACGTCACCGCCGGAACAAAAATTTCCGCCCGCGCCCGTCAGCACGATGGCGCGCACCGCATCGGATGCGTCCGGCGAGGCGAGGGCGCGGAACAGATCCAGCAATTCCTGGTAGGAATCGAACGTGAGCGGATTCTTGCGGTCCGGGCGATTCAAGGTGATGACCCCGACACGCTCCTGCAGCTGCCATAGAAAGTGCCGAGGGTTGGGTGAGAAGCCGCTCATCAGCGCACGTGCTGCTTGACTTCGCCGAGCAGCTCGACGAGTTGATTCTTGTGCTTCACGCTGATGCCATCAAACAGCTCGATCACCCATTGTTCATGCTCGGCAGCCATGCGCCGGAATTGACGTTGACCCTCCGTCGAGAGCTTGACGTAAAACACCCGCCTGTCCGCTGGGTCGACTTCACGGACCACCAGACCCTCTTTCTCCAAACCGTCGGTAATGCCGGTAACGTTGCCGCCGGTTACCATCATCCGCTGCGACAACTCGCTCATTCTAAGCCCCTGCGGAGCCCGTTCAAGCTGCGCCATGAGATCGAACCGCGGCAGCGTCGTCGCAAACCTCGCCTGCAGATTCTGCCGCACGACATTCTCGATGCGATTGGTGCAGGCGAGCATGCGCAACCACAGGCGCACGGACAAATGGTGATCGTCGTGGATGCGCGTCTCCGCATCGGCCGGCGGCTCCACCAACCTCAATTTTTTCTTTTCTTTCGCCATGGCGGCCCCGCTTAAGTGACCTCGCCGCCGGCCAGAATGATGCTCTGGCCATTGACGCTTTCAGATCCGGGGCGGCACAGCCACATCACCGTGTCCGCAACCTCTGCCGGCTGCACCAGGCGGCGCTGCGGGTTGGTGGCGAGCAACGTGGCAAGCGCCTCAGTGTCGCTGCGGCCGGTTTTTTTCCCGATGTTCGCGATCGCTTCCTTCACGATGTCGGTATCCACGAACCCCGGGCACACCGCATTCACTGTGATATTGCGGGCGGCATATTCCAGTGCGAGCGAGCGTGTCAAGCCGATGACGGCGTGCTTGGAGGTTGCGTAAGCCGATATATAAGCGCCGCCGCGCAGGCCCGCGATGCTCGCAATGTTGACTATCCGGCCATAGCCCTGCGCGAGCATGTCAGTCACCGCGTGGCGCGTGCACAGGTACGTGCCCGTCAGATTGACCGCCATCAAGCGGTGCCACAGCGCCTCATCCGTGTCGGTGAATTTGGCGCTGGCACCCTGCCCGGCGTTGTTGATGAGCAGGTGCACCGCCCCGAAATGGCCGCGCGCCGCGGCGAAGGCGTTCTGCACGGAGGCTGCATCGGTGATATCGGTCGCGACGGCGAACGCTTTATCCGCGCCGCCCAAGGTTTCGGATACGCCCTGCAAGCTCGAGGTATCGCGTCCGAGAAGAGTAACGCGCACGCCATCGCGGACCAACGCGGCAGCGATGGCGGCGCCGATTCCCCGGCTGGCGCCGGTGACCACCGCATGTTTGCCGGCGAGCGGCGTCGCCAAGATCTGCGTGCTCATGCGGGGTCCACGGGCTGCGCAGCGCGCGCGAGGTTTCTTTCGAGCTGCGATTTGCCCGACAAATATTGCTTCGGCCACCATTGCGCTTCATAGCCTTGGGCGGCGGCGGCAGCCAGCGTCCATGCAGGATTCGCCAGATGCGGGCGCGCGATTGCGCATAAATCCGCGCGGCCCGCGGCGATGATGGAATTGACGTGATCGGGCTCATAGATGTTGCCGACCGCCATGACCGCGACGCCGAGCTCGTTGCGAATCGCATCGGCGTATGGGGTCTGCCACATTCGTCCGTACACAGGTTTCTGCTCCGGCACCGTCTGACCTGTCGAGACGTCGATGAGGTCCATGCCGGCGGCTCGAAAAGCGCGCACGATGACGAGGACCTCGTCGTCGCGCAGGCCCCCATCCGTCCAGTCGGTCGCCGAAATGCGCACGGACAAGGGTTTGTCCTCGGGCCATTCGGCGCGCACGCTCATAAGCACCTCCAGCGGAAACCGCAGTCGATTGTCGATGCCGCCGCCGTACTCGTCCCTACGTCGATTGGTCAGCGGCGACAGGAACGAGGCGAGCAAATAGCCGTGCGCCATGTGCAATTCGATCATATCGAAACCCGCCTGCGCGCCGAAGCGTGCCGCGCGCACAAAGTCATCGCGGATGCCGTCCATATCGGACCGGGTCATTTCGCTCGGCGGCTGGCTGATCCCCTCGAAGTAAGGAAGAGGCGAGGGCGCGACCAGCGGCCAGTTGCCGCCGGGCAGTGGATGATCTATTTTCTCCCAGCCCCGCTGAGTCGACCCTTTGCGGCCCGCATGCCCGAGCTGCAGACAGATTTTGGCCGGGGAATGCCGATGCACGAACTCGACTATGCGCCGCCAGGCATCGCGCTGTCCGTCATTCCACAAGCCGGTACAGCCGGGGGTAATGCGCGCTTCGGGCGAGACGCAGGTCATCTCGGTGTATACCAGGCCGGCGCCGCCCGTCGCCCGGTGTCCGTAATGAACCAGATGCCAATCATCGGGTACGCCATCCTGCGCACAATATTGCGCCATCGGCGATACCACCACCCGATTCGACAGCTCCATGCCGCGCAGCTTGAACGGCAGGAACATGGGCGGCGATGGGCATTGCGCTCCATCCCGCGCCGCCAGCCAGCCCTCGTAAGATTCAACAAAGGCCGGATCGCGCAGCTTCAGATTGTCATGGCCAATGCGTTGGCTGCCGGTCAACAGGCTGTAGGCAAACTGCTCCGCAGGCAGGTGCGCATACCGGGCCACATTCTCGAACCAATTCATCCGGTTGCGCGCGGCGCTTTGCAGTTTGAGCACTTCGACGTGGCGTTCCTTTTGATAGGCGCCGAGCGCGGCGTCCCGATCCGCCGTCGCCGTCACGTGGCGGACCAGGGAAATGGCGTCTTCCATGGCGAGCTTGGTGCCGGAGCCGATCGAGAAGTGCGCTGTGTGGGCGGCGTCGCCGATGAGAACGGCGTTGCCGTGATGCCAGTGCCGGCAAGCCACATGATTGAAATTGAGCCACGCAGATCCGCGCAGGTGGTTCGCGTTGCTTTGCAGCGAGTGACCGCCGAGATAGCGCGCGAACAACTGCTCGCAGAAGGCGATGGACTGTGCGGTGCTGAACGTGTCGAGTCCATGCGCGGCCCAAGTCTCCTCGCGGGTTTCCACGATCACCGTCGAAAGACTCTCGCTGAACTGATAGGCATGAATCTGGAACCAGCCATGCGCGGTGCGTTCGAACGCAAACGTGAACGCGCTGAATGGCTGAGTGGTGCCCAGCCAGATGAAGCGGCACTTGCGCACATCGATGCTGGGTTGGAATACGGCCGAATGGGCCGTGCGCGTGCGGCTATTCACACCGTCCGCGGCGATGATGAGGTCTGCATCCGCGAAGCTCGATTCGTCTTCCACCGGGTGCTGGAACACCTGGTGTACGCCCACGTCGGCGGCGCGCTCCTGGAGCAAACCCAGCAGGCGTTTGCGGCTGATGCCGCTGAATCCATGGCCGCCGCTCACGAATTGCCGTCCGCCGATATGAATTGCGATGTCATCCCAATGGTGCAGGCTCGACAGGATGGCGGAATGCGTTTCGAGATCGGCAGTGCGAAAGTTGCCCATGGTCTGGTCGGAGAAGACCACGCCCCAGCCGAAGGTGTCGTCCGGACGGTTGCGCTCATAGACTTCGATTCGCGTCGACGGCAGCGCCTTGCGCAGTAAAATGGCGGCGTAGAGCCCCGCCGGCCCACCGCCCAAACAGACGACTCGCCTCAACTGGTATCCCCCTCTTCGCACGCGTATCGTCCGAGTTCTCCGTATGTTATATTGAGAACTACTTCAGGTGTCAATTAATATTTGCCCGAGGATTCCATGAGCGCGCCCAATCAGCCTGTTACTCAGCTTCTCGCGGCCCTCGCCGGTGCCATCGTCCAAGGCGGCATTCGAGTGGTGGATCTCACCGTACCGTTGGAGCCTGCGACGCCGACAATCCAGTTGCCGCCGCCGTTTGCGCCGTCGAAGCCGTTTTCGCTGGAAGAAATCTCCCGCTACGATGAGCGCGGTCCGGCCTGGTATTGGAACAACATCGCGTGCGGCGAACACACGGGCACCCACTTCGATGCACCCATCCACTGGGTCACGGGCAAGGATTACCCGAACAACGCGACCCACAATATCCCGGTTGAGCGCTTCATCGGCCCCGCCTGCGTCATCGATGTGGCGGCCGAGGCGAAGGCGAACCCGGACTTCCTCCTGACCCGCGAAATCGTTGAGGAGTGGGAACGCCGCCACGGCCGGATTCCCACGCACGCATGGGTTCTGATCCGCACCGACTGGTCGCATCGCAAGGCGGCAAAGGAGTTTCTCAATGCGGGTCCCGATGGCTCGCATACTCCCGGCTTTCACCCGCAATGCGTGCCGTTCCTGGCCAAGGAGCGCGACATTCTCGGCGTCGGTGTGGAAACGGTGGGCACGGACGCCGGTCAGGCGCACGGTTTCGATCCTATGTTTCCCTGCCACACGATCATGCACGGCTCGAACCGTTTCGGTCTCGCGAGCCTCACCAATCTGGACAAGCTGCCGCCGACCGGCGCCATCGTCATCGCCCCGCCGCTGAAGATCATCAACGGCTCGGGCAGCCCGCTGCGCGTGCTCGCGCTCGTGCCGGCATGAGGGGCTGAGCATGGCCGAGCGCTCCTTTGCCAAGGAAGTCGAGTCGTTGCGTCTGGGTGAGGGCGAGGAGTTTCACGGCGAGGGAATACTCGCGGTCACCAAGGCGCTGCTGCAGTCGGGCGTGGCCTACGTCGGCGGCTACCAAGGCGCGCCTATCTCACATCTGATGGATGTCTTAGCCGACGCCGAAGGCATTCTCAATGAGCTCGGCGTGCATTTCGAGTCTAGTGCATCGGAAGCGACTGCCGCCGCCATGTTGTCCGCGTCGATCAATTACCCGCTGCGCGGAGCCGTGACCTGGAAGTCCACCGTCGGCACGAACGTGGCGTCCGACGCTCTCGCGAACCTTGCCTCATCGGGGGTGAAGGGCGGCGCGCTCATCATTCTCGGCGAGGATTATGGTGAAGGCGCGAGCATCATGCAGGAGCGGACTCATGCCTTTGCCATGAAGTCCCAGATGTGGCTGCTCGATCCGCGTCCGCACCTGCCGACGATCGTTCGTGCCGTGGAGCAGGCCTTCGAACTGTCCGAGGCCAGCAATACTCCGGTCATGCTGATGCTGCGAATTCGCGCCTGTCATGTCTATGGCCATTTCAAGACCAGGGATAACCGGCGACCGTCATTCTCCGCCGCCGACGCCCTGGCGGCGCCGGCGCGGGATTACAGCCGCATCATTCTACCGCCCTCGACCTATGCGCAGGAGCGGGAGAAGATCGAGATCCGGTTGCCCGCGGCGCAACGCTTCGTTGCCGAACGCGGGCTCAACGAGATCATCGATGCCGAGGCGGGCGATATCGGCATCGTCATGCAGGGCGGCCTCTTCAACAACACGCTGCGCGCGCTGGAACTGCTCGATTGTGCCGATACGTTCGGCACCAGCCGCGTACCGCTGTACCTGCTCAACGTCACGTATCCGCTGGTGCCGGAAGAGTGGGTGCGATTTTGCAGCGGCAAGCGCGCCGTCCTGATCGTGGAGGAAGGGCAGCCCGAATTCATCGAGCAGTCTGCGAATCAGATCCTGCGCCAGAACGATGTCGGCGCGTGCATCGTCGGCAAGGCTGTTTTGCCGATGTTCGGTGAATACAGTGTCGATGCGCTGCGCCTAGGGGTAGGCCGGTTCATCGAGCAATGGGCTCCGCAGCTGCGCGCCGGCAACGCCCCGGCTCGCGCCGCGGTGTCCGCGGTCTCCGCCGCCAAGCTGGCGGCACTGGTGCCGCCGCGGCCCTCGGGCTTATGCACCGGCTGCCCGGAGCGTCCCTTCTTCGCCGCCATGAAGATTTTGCAGAAGGAAGTCGGCGCGCTGCACATCAGCGCGGATATCGGGTGCCATTCGTTCGCCACACTGCCTCCCTTCAATATGGGCAACAGCATTATGGGCTATGGCCTGGGGGCGGCGGGCGCGTCGGCGTTCGGCACGGACGGCGGCAAGCGGGCCGTGTCCATCATGGGCGACGGCGGGTTTTGGCACAATGGATTGACCAGCGGCATCGGCAATGCGGTGTTCAACAAACACGACGACCTGACCGTCATCATCGACAACGGCTACTCCGCCGCGACCGGCGGCCAGGATATTCCGTCGTCGCGCGCGCCGGACCCGCATCGGCAAGGCAACAACACCATCATCGATGCAGTGAAGGGCGTCGGCGTCAAGTGGGTCCGGCGGACCCATACCTACGACATGCGCGGCACGCTTAAGTTATTGCGCGAGGCGTTGAAAACGCCGGTTCGCGGCCCGAAGGTCATCGTGGCCGACGGTGAATGCCAGCTCAATCGCCAACGGCGTGAGCGGCCATTGATGCGCAAAGCAATTGCCGGCGGCGAGCGGGTCGTGCGCGAGCGCTTCGGCGTAGACCCTGATACCTGCACGGGCGACCATTCGTGCATCCGCCTGTCGGGATGTCCTTCTTTGACGGTCAAGGATAACCCTGATCCGCTGCGCAGCGATCCGGTGGTGCACGTCGACAATAGCTGCGTCGGCTGCGGCGTCTGCGGCGAGGTGGCAGATGCGGCGGTGCTCTGTCCGTCTTTTTATCGCGCCGAGCTGGTGTATAACCCGTCCGCCTGGGATCGGCTGATGGCAAGGATCAGAGCGGCGGTGATCGGCACTCTGCAGCGGCGCAGCGAGCGCAATCGCCTGCGCTACGCGCTGTAGGGCTCGTCCCCGACGTGTCCGAGCGGCCGATCAATCTGACGATCGCCGCACTGGGAGGCCAGGGCGGCGGAGTGCTTGCTGACTGGCTCATCGAGATTGCGGAGGCCGAAGACTATCTTGTGCAGTCCACCTCGGTACCCGGTGTGGCACAGCGCACCGGTGCGACCATTTACTATCTCGAGTTCTTTCCGCGCGCCGCCGCGCTGCGGGCCGGCCGCGAGCCGGTCATGGCGCTCATGCCGGTTGCCGGAGACGTCGATTGCGTCCTCGCCTCGGAGCTCGCGGAAGCCGGCCGCGCCATTCAACGCGGGCTGGTGACACCGAATCGGACGACGCTCATTGCGTCCTCGCATCGCGCCTATACCATCGGCGAGAAGAGCGCGATGGGCCAGGGCGCGGTCGATACCGAACAACTCACCGAGCTGATTCGTTCCCGGGCGAAGCGCCTGGTTCTTTTCGACATGGAAGAAACTGCCGAGCGCAATCAAAGCGTCATCAGCTCCGTATTATTAGGCGCGTTGTGCGGCAGCGGCGTGCTGCCGTTTCGCCGGCAGACCTTCGAAGAGGCAATCAAAACGAGCGGGATCGCCGTCAAGGCGAATCTCGCAGCGTTCGAGGATGCCCGGCAACGCTCCCAGCGCGGCGACAGTGGATTTACGGGGAAAGCGGCACCGAAGCTTTCTGCCGAAGTACCGATTCATGCGCGCACAAAGGCGTTGCAGCCGCTGCTCGATCGAGTCAGGCGTTTGCCCGCCGCCGCGCAACCCGTGGTCCTGGAAGGGGTGCGTCGGGTAATCGACTATCAGGATCCGGCGTACGCGAAGCTGTTTCTGGAGCGAGTGGAGTCCATTGCCGCGTTAGAGAATCGAGTGCCCGATTCCGGATCGAACGCACTGATCGAGGCCACCGCGCGCAGCCTGGCACTCTGGATGACGTTCGAGGACACCATTCGGGTGGCGGACCTCAAGACCCGCGCGTCGCGTTTCGTGCGAGTGCGTGAGGAGATCCGCGCGGATCCTGGCCAGCTATTCGGCATCACGGAATTCATGAAACCGCGTGTGGAGGAGATCGCCGGCACGTTGCCCGCAGGGCTTGGCAGCTGGCTGCTCGATTCGCCGCGGCTGTGCGGCTGGCTCGGCCGCTTTACCGGAGGCCGGCAGATCCGCACCGGCACCATCATCGGTTTCCTCATGCTGCACGCCTTGGGCGGCTGCAAACGTTGGCGGCGTGCTACGTTACGCTTTCGCGAAGAGAACGCCCGCATCGAAGCATGGCTCGGTCGAATCGTGGACCTCGCAGAGCAGCACTACTCGCTGGCGGTGGAACTGGCGCGTGCTCAACGGCTGGTCAAGGGTTACGGCGAGACTCACGAGCGGGGTTGGCGCAATTTCCAGTCGATCGTCGGCCAACTGGACCTGCTCGCGACCCGGTCGGACGGCGCGGTGTGGCTGTCGCGTCTACACGAGGCCGCGCTCGCCGACGAAGAAGGTCGAGCGCTGCAGCGAGAGCTTGGGTTGCTTCACGGAGTGACGTAGATCGCGCGCCCCATCCCCGTCTTTTTGAAAATGCCAAACGAACCTCCGACACCGACTCCCACCGACGTGTTCCGCGAGTAGGATTCGGAGCCCACGCCCGTCCCCAAAGAGGCGGTTTGCGCGTCCGAGAAGCCCTCGAGGATCAAGCCATTCGCGCCGAGCTGTGCCGCCTGCACCTTGAGTCGCTCGACGACTTTGTCGATTTGCGCGGGACCTCCGGGTGAAAATGCGCTTTTGGTCGATGCGCTGAGCGTCGCAACATCCTCGAATGTCGCCGGTGGGTGTGAATAAACCACCACCTGTTCGACGGGAATGGCGGGTCGCGTATGGCCAACCATCACCGGCCGAGAGGACGCACACGCGACGATTGCAAGACAAGCAGTCATCGAAAGTATCGTCCGCCCGTTCATCACCATACTGTGGGCTGTAGTGCCATACGTCCATGACAGACAGGATGCCCAAACGTCTGTAGGAATTAGCCTGCGCGAGCCTGTTGCACTGCGCGCCATTTTTCAACGTTGACGCCTGCGACCAAGAGCCACAACGCGAGCGACACTTCCGCCAGCAGACTCGGCAGATAAATCCACGGGAATAGATCTGGGAGCAACTTCGGCGGCAGGAAATAAGCGACGCTGTTCGTAAGATAGCAAAACGCGCCGATGATGAGCAGGATGCCCAGAAACCGCGGCAAGAAAGTCGACCGGAAGATCAAGTAGCCGGTTGCGAAACAATCAATGGAAAATAGTCCCAAATTAAGGACAAACCCGAACTGATATAACTTGAGCGACAGTAACGCCAGCGATTGCAATTGATTTGGATCAAAAGACTTTAGATACCCCGCGCCACTGAGAATATGTATCGGAGCGAAACAGAATATCGAGGCCGCAATGGACACGGTGTTCGATACGATTGCAAAGACGAGCGACGTGCGGGCCACGGGGCGACTCACGGACTTGAATAAGTCGTAGAAGATGACGGCAATCAAAATGCCCGTGGTGAAAGAAACAAGATCGGCAAGAAAGCCGAGCCGGTACAGCGACGGAGATGCAATGATGTTGCGCGCGGTGAACCCAGCATCGTCATACGCAACCAGCTTATTGCGAACGCAGGCTTCCGCGCAGAACCCGCAGACGATGCAAATCACATACAGAAAGCCCGCGACCCTGGCTTTGCGATCGACGGGCATTGCGCTGGGAAGTATGACGGTACTCATATGTTGCCCTTGACGAACTCCCAGACTTTGGAGATCACGACCGATCCCTCACCGACTGAGGAGGCAACGCGCTTGACCGACTTTGCGCGCACATCCCCGACCGCAAAGATGCCGGGTACGGAAGTGGCGAAGGGCGAATCCGCCCCTCCGGCAGCGTGACCTGTAATCACAAAGCCCTTATCGTCCAATTTCACCAGTTCTGAGAGCCATTCGGTGTTCGGCGAAGCGCCCACCATGATGAACAGTGCCCGTGTGTCCACGCGGCGGCTCGTCCCGCTCTTAACGTCACGAATAGTCAACGACTCGAGATGTGCCACTCCCTCCAGCCCGCTGACCTCGGCGCCGTACTGAATGGCGATTCTCGGATCGGCCTCAAGCCGGCTGGAGAGATAGCTCGACATCGACGCGGCCAGTGAAGCGCCGCGAACCAATACCCGCACACAGCTCGCCGAGCGGCTGAGAAACATCGCGGCCTGGCCGGCAGAGTTGCCGCCGCCGATGATGACGGCTTCAGTTCCCTTGCAGTAACGCGCCTCGATCTCGGTCGCGGCGTAATACACGCCCGCTCCTTCGAAGTCGGCAAGGCGCTCGAGCGGCGGCCGGCGGTACTGCACTCCGGTCGCGACTACAACCGCTTTGGTTCCTACACGTTGTCCGTTGTCGAACGTGGCGCAAAAGCTCCCGTCCTCGAGACTCTGCAGGTTCAAAACCCGGCGCGGCATAGCGAAGCGAGTCCCAAATTTCATCGCCTGTATTTCGCCCCGCCAGACAAGGTCGGCGCCGGAGATGCCGGTCGGGAAGCCCATGTAATTCTCGATGCGGCTGGAGGTCCCGGCTTGACCGCCGATGGCGACGTCTTCGACAACCAATGCGCACAGGCCTTCAGCGCCCGCATAGACGCCGGCAGCGACGCCGGCAGGCCCACCGCCGACAATCAGCACGTCGAATGTTTCGTCGTCCTTGAAGTCCAGATTGAGGCCGAGCAAACGCGCAACCTTGTCGGGTGTGGGGTCGGTCAAAACGACGTCGCGTCCGAAGATCACTGCGGGTGCCGAAGGCGCTATGGAGCAGCTTTGCGCCATGGCTTGCGCCTCAGGGCTTCCCAGCGTTAGAGACGTGTAAGGGATGCGATTGCGGCTGGCAAATTCCGCGATCCGGCGCACCCCCCGATCCTCATCTTCGCCAATGAGGCGCAAACTGCTGTCGCGGTCGTCAAGTTGGCGGCGGCGGCGCGCTGAGAAAACGGTGATGATGATGTCGGACATCTCAGGGATCTGGGACATCAGCGTGAGCATCGCATCCCGCGGCACTTCGATAACCCGAGTGTCCCGAACGGCGCGCATCGGCATCGACCATGCGCCGCCGTTCAGAAAAGCAATTTCGCCCATGAATTGTGTTGGGCCAAGCGTAAACGGCAAATGACGCTCGCCCGTGTAGGGGTTGACCACTTCGATTTCGCCGTCCTCGAGGTAGACAAAGCGATCCACCGGCTCGCCGGGCCTGGCGACAAACGTGCCTGCGGGATAGGTGACAATCTTGCCCTTGGCGCGCAGCGCTTGAACGTGAGATGCGGACAGCGGTATTCGCTGCATCTGGCGTAAGTCGCCGCCAATCGTTTCCATAAGTCTGAGCGTCCACGTTCGTTGAAGACAGCCAGACTATCAAGGCCGGACACGTGCGGCACGACAGTTTTCAAGAAGCGAATCAGGATTGACCTTGGCCGCCCCCGGCACCGTAATTGTTCCCGTGGTAAAGCTTGCATCGCCCCTGAATAGGGATTGTCTTACGCGAAATCGGGTTATCGGAGCATTCCATTCGACCCTGCAATCCCTAATATCCAACCTCGATATCCCGGCGTGCTGCGCTGCCGCGCGTTAGCACCAGTTCACGTTACCATCGGTCAGGAGAAGAGAATGAAGATCAAGGGCTTGGTTCTGCTTTCAATCGTATCGGCACCACTAAGTGTCCTGGCAGCCGCCCCCGATGCGACTTTCTATGAGAAGGCCGCTGAGGGCGGTATGTTCGAAGTGGATGCGGGTTCGCTGGCGCAAGATAAGGGCAGCAGCCAAGGCGTTAAGGATTTTGGGTCCATGATGGTAAAAGACCACTCTGCCGCGAACGACAAACTCAAGGGCATCGCGTCATCGAAGGGAGTAGAGCTTCCGGCTCATTCCAGCGTCGGCCAGATGGCGACGAAAGCAAAGCTCGATGTTTTATCGGGCGAAACATTTGACAAGTCGTATATAAAGTCGCAGGTGAAGGCTCATCGCGAAACGATCGGTCTATTCCGCAAGGAAGCAGCGTCCGGTCAAGATGCCGACGCAAAGGCATTTGCATCTGCAACCCTGCCTACGCTGCGCGCGCATATGAAAGCTATAAATGCGCTGGCGGCAAACGCAGGAATCAGCACTAAATGAGTTCGAGATTAAGGCGGCCGCAGGGCCGCCTCGTCAGAAATACTCCGGGTTTCTCGTTCGCAGCGCCTGCTCCAAGTCGTCAAAACCCTTTAGCATCGGATGATTCGGCGCGATCGTTCGCGCGGCGTCCATGAGGACCATGCGGTTGTAGAACTCGGGGTTACCACCAAGGGGAAGGGCGAAAGTACGCAGATCGCATCGGGTCATCCTTGGGATATGACTATCGTGAATTAAATCACGCTTTTGTAGCGCGGCGTGGTTATCTTGGGTGGATGTTGTTTCTGTCCGCCTTCATCCGTTTCAAGCCCGCACCCGAACCTCCGCCAAATGACTTGCTGGCGGAGGCGCGCCTGCGTTTGGGTCACATGGGCTTCACTGTCATAGCGCTGATTTTCGTGCTGCTTTCGCTCTGGCAACGCTGAGGCCGGCGAGCGAACGAATCCCGCTTCGAGTTGCCCAAGCAGTGCTAACTTGGGCGCTTCGGAGTACGTGGGAGATGCGTAATGGCGGGTGAGCAAAGTACGTTCGTGTGGTACGAATTGATGACCACCGACGTTGCCGCCGCAAAGGCGTACTACACGGGCGTAGTCGGGTGGAACACCCTGGACGTACCCATGCCGGGCATGATCTATACGTTGCTGCGCGTCGGGGACACCCAAACCGCCGGATTGATGGCGCTGCCCAAGGAGGCTCGCGATGCGGGCATGAGGCCGGCTTGGGTGGGCTATATCGGTGTCGGCGACGCGGACGGCGCGGCCGCCAAGGTGCAAGGTCTGGGAGGCGACATCTTGGGGCGACCGGTCGACATTCCCACTGTCGGCCGTTTTGCCACGGTGGCGGACCCGCAAGGCGCGCTCATTAATTTATTCAAACCGGCGCAGAGAGGACAGCGCATCGTATCCTCCGAACCCGGGCACATCGGCTGGCATGAATTGCATACCAATGACTGGCCGCAGGCGTTCGAGTTCTATGCCGACATGTTCGGCTGGGTCAAGGGAGAGGCTTTAGACATGGGGCCCATAGGTACCTACCAAATATTCAAGATTGGAGGACTGGCGACGGGGGGGATGTTCAACAGCCCGGGTGCCCAGGCGACGCGATTTTGGCTGTATTATTTCAATGTGGATGATATTGATGCTGCCGCCAAGCGCGTCACTGACGGCGGCGGTGCGATCGCTCAGGGTCCGAATCAAGTCCCGGGCGGCAATTGGATTCTGCAGGCTGCCGATCCGCAGGGCGCGGTGTTCGCATTGTCGGGCCCGAAAAAATAGGAGGCTTAGCGAGGGCGGTGCAATGATTCTCGACGAATGGGTTGCGCACGCTTGGGCGCTCGGCGCCAGCGATTTGCATTTAGAGGCGGGCACTCCTGTAGTGGCGCGGCTCCGGGGTGAGCTGCAGACCGTCGGCGCCGTCGTGCTGGCAGAGTCGCTTGTGCAGGCTGCCCAGGATTGCCTGGGCGCGACGGGTTGGGCACAGTTTAGGGACCGCGGATCAGCGGATCTGTCGCTGGCCATCGCCGGAGTGCGCTGCCGGCTCAATTTCTATCAAACCGTGCGCGGCATGGCGGCCGCCATACGGTTGCTTGCACCCGCCGTCATGGACCTCCGTGCCTGCAATCTTCATCCGGATTTGCGCAAGCTCATCGAGGCGACGACGGGTCTGATCATTATTTCCGGGCCGACCGGATCGGGAAAATCGACGACGCTCGCGGCGCTCATAGAAGAAATCAACGCGACTCGTTCCCGGAATATCATCACCCTCGAAAGCCCTCTCGAATATATTTATACCAATCGCCGCTCCTTCATCCGGCAACGCGAAATTCCCACGCATTCACCCAGCTTTGAGCAGGGCATCGTCGACTCGCTGCGTGAGAATCCCGACGTTTTGGTCGTCAGCGAGATGCGCACGCCGGAGGTGATGCGGCTGACATTGAATGCCGCCGAGACCGGGCATCTGGTGTTGGCGACCATGCACTCGGCGACTTGTGCAGAGGCATTGAGCCGGCTCTGTATGTCGTTTCCCTCGGACATCCAGGGAAGTGTCCGTGCGCAACTCGCTGATTGTCTCGTGGGATTAAGCTGCCAGCGCTTCGATTTCCTGAGCGCGCATCGATTGCGTGTGCCGCGCTGTGAGTTTCTGCTGCCGAGCTCGGGAGCCAGGGGAACCATTCGGGCGGGTAATTTCAGCCAGATTGCCAATGTGCTGCAGTCGGGCGGCGATGAGGGCATGTGGACTTTCGACCGCTATCGACGCTGGATGGAGGGGGTCACGGATTGGACCCGGCCCGCGCAAACCGTCGCACCGCACAATCTGCCTGAGGGGAATTCGGCGCCGCGCACGTCGACCTTAAGCCCGAGCAGCAAGCCCCTGCCGGGCGCACTCTTGCAGACGAAGCCTGTGGCAGCGAAACCCGCGCCGGCAAGGCCGGCTCAGGCAGCGCCCCCGGCCGCTGATGAGGTGTTTGAAGTTCCCGCGGAGGATATGGATCTGGCGCAACTCGCCGAGCTCGCCAAGAAGGTGGTGGAGAGGAAGGCTCCGTAGCATGGGTTATTCAAAACTCTGGAAACCTATTATCGTTGCGGCGCTGGTCGCCGGCAGCGCGGATCTGGTCTACGCCTGCATCCATATCGGCAGCTACTACAAAATGGCGCCCCTGCAGATCTTTCAATCGATCGCCCGCGGCGTGCTTGGCACAGCGGCGAAAGAAGGTGGGTTGGGTTCCGCGGGCCTCGGAATCGCACTCGAATTCTTGATGACGTCGATTATGGCGGCGATCTACATTGTCCCGGCGAAGCAAATCACGGACTTGCGCCGGTACTGGTGGTTGCTTGGCCCCTGTTACGGCATCGTTGTGATGGTGGTGATGTACACGGTGGTGCTTCCGCTTTCCGCCGTGCACGGCAGCGGAGCGCTTCCGGATGGGCCGCGCGGAAGCGATGGCAAGATCACCGACCATCAAATGCTGTACGGCACGATCCTGGTGCACATGTTCATTGTCGGGCTGGTCGTGTCTGGCTGCGCACGCTTTCTTTGGCCTAAGGAGACTGTGCGGGTTCGATCAGATCGGCATGATGGCGCGCGGCGACGTCCGGATGCGATCGCAACCGGCCCTTTAGATAATTCCATCCCACCTCACGGAACAGGGGATTGTCCGGATCGCGCTGCGGGCCGCGAGCCTGCGCCTTGAGAGCCGGCGGCAGCGGCAGAAGCGGCACGTTGGCATCGAGCCGCGCACCCAAAAAAAACGCCGCCGATATGCGCGACACACCGACCGGAGGCGTGACGACGCGATGCAGGGTAGCCCGCAGGTAGCCATCCGAAGCGAGTTCCAGAAGCTCGCCGATGTTCACGACGAAGGTTCCTGGTCGAGGAGATACATTGACCCAACCTTGCGAGGTCTCGACTTGAAGGCCTGCGTGGTCGTCTTGCAGCAGCAGGGTGAGCAGTTCGGAATCCTTGTGGGCGCCGACGCCCTGGCCGATGTCGCCTACCTGGGCCCGGCCCGGGTAACGGATCAGTTTCGTCACGTAATGCGGATCGCCGCCGTAGAGAGGCTCGAACACGTCTGCAGGTTGTCCGAGATTCAGCGCGAACGCCTGCAATATCCGGATGAGCACACTCATGGCCGCGTTCTGCCAGCGGGCGACAATACCGTGCAACTGGGGCAGCGCCGTCGGCCATTGATTCGGCCCCTGCAGCCGTGTCCAAGCGGGGGAACTACAGCGAGCCAACGCCGGCCGTTCAGCGCCAAAGTCTATCTGCTCCCGCCAATCGGGGCGGCCGCGGGTGAGTTCCGCGGCGACACGGTTGTAGCCGCGGAAATGCGGCGAGTTCAGCATTTCGACCGCCCGCTTGTCGCCGTCAGGCAGAGCGAAAAATTGCCGCGACAAGTCCAAGAGATCCTGCTGTAATTGCGCGTCCACTCCATGGCCGGAAACATAGAAAAAGCCTACGTCATGGGCGGCTTCACGCAGTTCACTCAGAAAAGCCGCACGCTGCGGCCCTTCCGCGTACAAGCGGCGAAGGTCGATCTCGGGTATCCGGCCATTGGTTTCGCCGTCGCGCATTGCTTTAGAATACTGCAGTGCAGACTCCCCAGCTGAAGATCATCCGCAAGGCATCATTCACCAGAACTCCGTGGAAGAATGGCGGCGGCATCACGCACGAGGCAATCCGCGTGCCGGCCTCCGGCGATCCATTTCGTTGGCGGGTCAGCGTCGCTCACATCGATGCTTCCGGCCCGTTCTCCGAATTCCCCGCGCACGATCGCAAGATGGTATTGCTGCAAGGTGCGGGCATCGAATTAAGTTTTGCCGACGGGGCGAAGAAAACATTGCGGCAGGTGGGCGAGGTGATGGAGTTCGACGGCGCCATTGCCGCTCACTGTGAGTTGTTGAGCGGCCCCTGCGTGGACTTGAACCTCATGATCCTTAAATCGGATCGGGCCGCCGTTCGGGTGGAGCGCGTCATCGAATCGACGGCGGTGAGTGCATCGCTCAACGAGACCACGCTGGTGTTTCCCATCGATCGCGCAATCGCTCTGGAAGTCAGCGAGGGACAGGCCGTGACGCTGCAACCCTGGGATCTCGCGATGCTGTCGAACTGCTACGGTCATGTGCGCACCCGTGCGGCGCGGCAATCGGCTGCTTCGGCCAATCCGCCCGCGACATCGGTGTTTGTCGCGACGCTAGAACTTATGAGTGGAGAGCAGCAAGCTGGTCTCGGTGTTTGAGATCCCGTCGATCTGACGGATGCGCCCCAGCACTTTGTCTACCGCTTCCAAACTATCGGTGCGCAGTTCCGCGACGATGTCCCAGCGTCCGTTCGTGGTGTGCAGGGCGCACACGGCCGGGTCGCCGCGCAGCGCCCGCAGCACTTCGTCGGTGCGATTGCCTTCGACCGCCACGGTCATGAGCGCACGAATCCGTTGATCCTCGTCTTGTGGCTTGAGCTTGACCGTATAGCCGACGATGGTGCCGTCTTTCTCCATGCGGGCGAGCCGGTTTTGCACCGTGCCGCGTGCGACTTGCAGGATTTTGGCCAAAGTAGCCACTGGCAGGCGTGCGTTATCGCGCAGCAGCGATAATAAGGAGCGGTCGGTC
>JANXZQ010000332.1 GCA_025355445.1 Gammaproteobacteria bacterium | reverse complement strand
TTTGCACGAGTCGCGCGCAGGTTGCATCTATATTCACGCGGTGACCCAATTGGAGATCTCATCCACCGAGGTGCGGCAGATGATCGGCATGGGCCGCGATCCGCGCTTCCTCATGCCCGACTCAGTGCGTAAACTCATCTTGGATACCCACTGTTATTCCAAACCACGGACAACGTAGTGCCATTCAAAACGACGACGAACAGCAAGATCAAAGACCGCAAGCGGGCGGTCGCGCCCAGGGCGGCAAAGAGCCCCATACCGGGCGCCAAGTCGAAGAGCGCCGGCAAGGTCGCGGCCGCGCACAAGGCCGCCGCCAAGCCCAAACCCGGCTCCAAGCCCAAGCCTGATAACAAGAGTAATGCCGTCAAGTCGAAGCCTTCGCTGAAGAACGTGGTGATCGACGCCTTGGCCGACATGAAGGCGTTGGAGGTCAAGGTACTGGATGTGCGCGGCCTGACCGATATTGCGGACACCATGGTGATCGCCAGCGGCACCTCCGATCGGCACGTGCGTTCAGTGGCACAGCGGGTGGTCGAAAGAACCAAGGAGGCGGGGTTTCGTCCGCATGGGGTCGAGGGCCAGCAGGACAGCGACTGGGTTCTCATCGATTTGAACGAGATGATCGTGCACGTCATGTTGCCGCGGGTGCGCGAGTTTTACGGACTCGAGAAGCTATGGGATATGACCGCAACGAAGCGCGCCGCGCGCGCCTAGCCATCTGGGCCGCGGCGCTGGCTGTACCCAGAGCCGCCACGCTGTCCCTATGAAGTGCCGGTTGATCGCCGCCGGTACGCGTCTTCCTGAATGGATCAACAGCGGATTCGGCGAATACCAAAAACGACTGCGCACGCCGCTGGTGCTGGAACTGCACGAGATATCGGTCGCCACGCGCCGCGCCGGCGAGAACCCGCAGCGCGCCATCCAGCGCGAAGGGGCTGACATGCTCGCTGCACTTAGGCCGGATGAGTATGTCGTGGCGCTCGAGATCAATGCCAAGACCATGAGCACCGAGCAGTTGAGCGCGTGGCTGGCGGCGCGCATGCGAGACGGCCGGCCGCTCGCCCTGATGATCGGCGGCCCTGATGGCCTGGCGCCGCAGTGTCGAGAAAGGGCCGATCAGAGCTGGTCGCTGTCGCCGCTGACCCTGCCTCATGCTCTGGTGCGGGTGATCGTCGCGGAACAGCTGTATCGCGCCATGAGTTTGCTTGCCGGCCACCCGTATCATCGAGCTTAAGGCGGTGAGGTTCGGTATCCTGCCGGAATGTCCACGGATTTCGTCTATCTGGCTTCCGCCTCGCCGCGGCGGCGCGAATTGCTGCAACAGATCGGGGTGTCGTTCCGCGTGCTGGCGGCGGCGATCGATGAGGCCGTTCTGCCGGGAGAAGTACCCGCGGCCTATGTCGCGCGTGTCGCGGCAGCCAAGGCCGGCAGCGGCTGGCGGGGCAACCGGGACCCGGCGGATGTCCCGGTGCTGGCGGCGGATACGGCGGTGGTGCTGGGCGGGAAGATCCTCGGCAAGCCGCAAGATCGGCGCGACGCCGAGGGCATGCTGCAGCAACTCTCCGGCCGCACCCATGAGGTGTTGACGGCCGTCGCGCTGCGCACGGCAAGCGGTCTGCAATCCGCTATCAGCCGCAGCGAAGTCACCTTTCGCCCTATTTCGGCGCGCGAGGCCCAGGCTTATTGGGATACGGGCGAACCGCACGATAAGGCGGGCGCCTACGCCATACAGGGCCGCGCGGCCGTGTTCGTCGCCGATTTGCGCGGCAGCTTCTCCGGCGTCATGGGGCTGCCGCTGTTCGAAACAGCGCAACTCCTGAGCGCGGCCGGCGTCTTGGATTGGCAGGCCTTCGGGCAGGCCCGATGAGCACGGAAATTCTGGTCAATGCCGGCACGCACGAGGCGCGCGCCGCGGTCGTCGAGAACGGCGTGCTGCAAGAATTGTTTCTCGAGCGCACCAGCCGCCGCGGGCTGATCAGCAATATCTACAAGGGTCGAGTATCGCGGGTTCTGCCCGGCATGCAGGCCGCATTCATCGAGATCGGCATGGAACGCACGGCCTTCCTGCACGCGTCGGATATTTTCGATGCGCGTCACGCGGATACGGGCATCGAACCGCCGCGCACGGAAAATATTCGCGCGTTGGTGTCCGAGGGCAATGAAATCCTGGTGCAAGTCGTGAAGGATCCGTTGGGGACCAAGGGCGCACGCTTGACCACGTACATTACGCTGCCGTCGCGCTATCTCGTCTACATGCCGAAGGGCCACGGAGTCGGGGTCTCGGCGCGGATCGAGGATGAGCGCGAGCGCGAGCGCCTGCGCGCCGCGGTTCAAGCCGGCCTGACTGCCGATGAGAATGCGGGGTTCATCGTGCGCACGGCGGCCGAAGACGCATCGCCGGAGGCCGTGCGGGCGGACATGATGTATTTGCGCAAGCTGTGGGAGTTCGTGCGGCAAAAGGGATTGCGCACCCAGCCGGGAAACCTGGTGCATGCCGACCTGCCGCTGCACTTGCGCGTGCTGCGCGATTTGTTGCGGCCGCATGTCGATAAGGTGCTGATCGACCAGGCGAGTGCACACCGCGAGATGCGCGAGTTTGCCGGCGCCTTCATGGCGGACGCGCTGCCGCGAATCGAACTGTACGGCGAGGGGCGGCCGGTGTTCGAGCTGCACCATGTCGAGGAAGAGATTCAGAAGGCGCTGGATCGCAAGGTGCCGCTGAAATCCGGCGGCCATTTGATCATCGATCAGACCGAGGCGATGACCACCATCGACGTCAATACGGGCGCCTTTGTCGGCCATCGGAATCTGGAGGAAACCATATTCCGCACCAATCTCGAGGCGGCGGTGACCATCGCCAGGCAACTGCGCCTGCGCAACCTGGGCGGCATCATCATCATCGACTTCATCGACATGGAGGAGCC
>JANXZQ010000317.1 GCA_025355445.1 Gammaproteobacteria bacterium | reverse complement strand
GAGACCATGGGCCTCGAGAACATGGGCCGCTCGCGCAAGCAGGACATCATCTTCGGCGTCCTCAAGGCGCACGCGCGCAAGGGCGAGGACATTTACGGCGACGGCGTGCTGGAGATCCTGCAGGACGGCTTCGGCTTCCTGCGTTCCTCCGACTCGAGCTATCTGGCGGGCCCGGACGACATCTATGTCTCCCCCAGCCAGATCCGGCGCTTCAATTTGCGCACCGGCGATTCCATCTCGGGATTGATCCGGCCGCCGAAGGACGGCGAGCGCTACTTCGCGCTGCTCAAGGTCGGGGAAATCAACTATGACTCGCCGGAGAGCTCGCGCGGCAAGGTGCTGTTCGAGAACTTGACGCCGCTGCATCCCACCGAGCGCCTGAAGCTCGAGCGCGGCAACGGCTCGACCGAAGATCTGACGGCCCGCGCCATCGATCTGGTGGCGCCCATCGGCAAGGGCCAACGCGGCCTGATCGTCTCGCCGCCCAAGGCCGGCAAGACCATGCTGTTGCAGAACATTGCGACCGCGATCACCGCGAATCATCCCGAGGTGTACCTCATCGTGCTGCTCATCGACGAGCGGCCCGAGGAAGTGACCGAGATGGCGCGCACGGTGAAGGGCGAAGTCGTTTCCTCGACTTTCGATGAACCCGCGAGCCGGCACGTGCAAGTGGCCGAGATGGTGATCGAAAAGGCCAAGCGCCTGGTCGAGCACAAAAAGGATGTGGTCATCCTGCTGGATTCCATCACCCGTCTTGCGCGGGCCTACAACACCGTGGTGCCGAGTTCCGGCAAGGTGCTGACCGGCGGCGTCGACGCCAATGCGCTGCAGCGGCCAAAGCGATTCTTCGGCGCGGCCCGCAATATAGAAGAGGGCGGCAGTCTGACGATTCTCGCTACCGCTCTGGTCGACACGGGCTCGAAGATGGACGATGTCATTTTCGAAGAGTTCAAGGGCACCGGCAATTCGGAAATCCATTTGGATCGCCGCATCGCCGAGAAGCGCACCTTCCCGTCGATCAACATCAACCGCTCGGGAACGCGCAAAGAGGAACTCATCACCGATCCGGCGGAACTGTCCAAGATGTGGATTTTGCGCAAGCTCTTGCATCCCATGGACGAGTTGGCGGCGATTGAGTTCCTGCTCGACAAGATGAAAGACACCAAGACCAATACGGATTTCTTTGATGCGATGAAGCGTTAGGAGCCACTCAATATGGAATGGTGGGCGTGGATTGCGGTCGGCGCCATACTCTTGGGTTCGGAGTTGGCGTTCGTCGATGCCCAGTTCTACCTGGTCTTCGTCGGCGCCAGCGCTTTCGCCGTGGGGCTGGCGCAGCTCGGTGGATTGGCACTGGCGCCGTGGCTGCAGTGGCTGATATTCGCGGCGCTGGCCGCGGCGTCCACGATCGTGTTTCGACGCCGGATCTATGAACGCATGCGCCGCAAGCTGCCGGCGATGCAAAGCGGCCCGGCGGGCGAAACGGTGACCCTGCCGACGGCACTGCCTCCCGGTGAAACCTGCCGTCTCGAATATCGCGGCGGCTCCTGGAGCGCGGTCAACGGCGGCAAGGCGGAAATCGCCGCGGGTGCCAAGGCGCGCATCGAGCGCGTCGATGGCTTGACGCTCGTCGTGCATGGCGACGGCTAGTTTTTAACTCAGCAGGAGAATCCCTTGGGCTTTTCTTTCAGCTACGCGTTCATCGTCATAGCCGTGGTGGTGGTGATCGTGATTGCGAAAACCGCGATCGTGGTGCCGCAGCAGAGCGCCTTCGTCATCGAGAATCTCGGCAAGTACAGCCGCACCCTGCAGGCCGGATTTCACATTCTGATTCCGTTCGTCGAGCGCGTCGCCTACCGGCACAGCCTGAAGGAAATCGCGATCGACATCGCGGAACAGATCTGCATCACCCGCGATAACGTGCAGGTGGGGGTCGACGCGGTGCTGTACATGCAGGTGATGGATCCGCATCTCGCCTCCTACGGCATCACCAATTTCGGCTTCGCCATCTCGCAGCTGGCGCAAACCACCCTGCGCAGCGAAATCGGCAAGATAGAACTCGACCGCACCTTCGAGGCGCGGGGCACGATCAACACCAACGTGGTCAGCGAACTGGACAAGGCGTCGGCGCCCTGGGGCGTCAAGGTGCTGCGCTACGAAATCAAGAACATCACGCCGCCGCGGGACGTACTGCAGGCCATGGAAAAGCAGATGCGCGCGGAACGCGAGAAGCGCGCGGTGGTGCTCACTTCCGAAGGCGAGCGCGACGCCAAGATCAATGCCGCCGAAGGCGACAAGCAGCGTGTGATCAAGCAATCCGAAGCCAACAAGCAGCAGCAGATCAATGAGGCTGAGGGCCAGGCCGCGGCCATTCTCGCGGTGGCCACGGCGACGGCGGAAGGCCTGCGCCAGGTGGGCATCGCGCTGTCGGACCGGGGCGGCATCGAGGCCATGCAGCTGCGCATCGGCGAGGAATATGTGAAGCAATTCGGCAAATTGGCGCAAGCCGGAACGACCTTGGTGGTGCCCGCAAACCTGACCGATCTGGCGTCCATCGTGACCATGGCCACCAGCATCGCGAGGAAGTCTCCCGCGGCACCGGCGGCATAAGGACAGACCTTAAGCATGTCCGAGAAGCGCGAAGCCGCGAAAATCGGCTTCCTGGAATTCATCGTGCTGGCGGCGGCGATGATGTCGACCCAGGCCATCGCCATCGACGCCATGCTGCCGGCGTTCCCCATCATCGTTCGCAGTCTGCAGATTGCCGACGAAAATCACGTGCAATGGATCGTCACCGCCTATATGGCCGGCTTGGGTTGCGGGCAGCTGTTTTGGGGGCTGATGTCGGACCGCTTCGGGCGGCGCCCGATATTGATCGGCGGCCTGGCTTTGTACGTTGCCGCGGCGCTGCTGGCCGGTCTCGCGGGCAGCTTCCACGAGCTGCTGGCGTGGCGCTTCGTGCACGGCCTCGCGGCGGCGAGTGTGGTCGTGACGCGCTCGGCCATTCGCGACTTGTATTCGGGCCGGCAGATGGCGCGGGTCATGTCGCTGACCTTCATGGTGTTCCTGATGGTTCCCATCCTCGCGCCGAGCTTGGGTCAGGCCATACTGCTGGTGGCGCCGTGGCGCTATATATTCATCGTGTGCGGCGTGTTTGCCGCGTTCGTTGCCGCATGGGCGATGCTGCGGCTGCCCGAGACCCTGCATCCGGAATACCGCTTGACGTTGAGCCGTTCCCACATCGTCGGCGCGGTTCGACTGGTGCTGTTCAACCGCGCCTCGCTGTTCTATACCTTCGCGATGTCGGTCATGTTCGGCGGGATCATGGCCTATGTGGGCATGGTGCAGCAGATCTTCGGCGAGGTGTTTCACCGCGCAAGCCTCATGCCTACGATGTTTGCGTTGTGCGCGACGACCATGGGGGTTGCGGCATTTCTCAATTCGAGAATCGTCGAGCGCTTCGGCATGCGCCGCATATCGCATACGGCGTTGCTGGCCTACCTCGCGATCACGGGGCTGCACACCGTGATCGCATTGCTGGGCATAGAACAGCTGTGGATTTTCGTCGCCATCCAGTCGGCGACCATGGCCTGCTTCGCGCTGTCGATTTCCAACTTCGGCGCCATGGCCATGGATCCTGTCGCCGCGGTGGCAGGCATCGGCGCCTCGTTGCAGGGTTTCATGTCGACCTTGGGCGGTGCGCTGGTCGGCGCCCTCATCGGGCGCCAGTTCAACGGCACGCTGGTGCCGCTGGCGGCCGGGTCCCTATGCTGTGGCGTGGCGAGCCTGCTATTCGTCCTGCTGGCGGAAAAGGGCAGGCTGTTCACGGGGCAGCATATCGCGGGGGAGCCGGGAGCGGTTGACGGCACTCCCATCGAGGGAGTGGGATTGCACTAACGGTCAGGCCTCGGCGATCACCGCGATGGAGATCTTCATGTTCTGCGGCCGCACCGGCAGGTGAGACACGTGGCGAGCCGGCGGCTCGCTCGGGAACCATTTGATCCATTCTTCGTTGAGTCCGGCGAAGTCCGATTCTTCCGCGAGAATAAACGTGGCACTGACGACTTTGACGAGCGAACTGCCGGCGGCGGTGAGAATGGCGGACACGTTACGGAAGCTTTGCGCTGCTTGTTCCTGAATGGTCGTGCCGACGACTTGGCCGGTCACGGGATCGAAAGGACCTTGCCCGGCGACGAAAACGAAGCCTCCCGATTTGACGGCCTGACTGAAGTAGGGTGGTGGTTTGGGCGCTTGCTCAGTGAATATAATTTGCTTAGCCATGCGTCCCCCCGAAAAATTCGTCGAGTTCCCGGCCGGAAGCGGCGCCTGCAAAGCCGTCGAACTTGCCTTGCTCCAGCAACAGCTTGGCCGCGCGCATGAAGCCGCCCCAGGCAGCGCAGGCCAGGCCGCCGCCGACACTGACGCGACGCACGCCGAGGGCGGCTATCTGCTGCAGGGTGAAATCTCCCTGCCAGCCCATGAGCATGTTCACCGGCTTCGGAGCGACAGCGGCGACCACCGCAGCGATGTGGTCGGGTGAGGTGACGCCGGGCGCGTACAGGCAGTCGGCCCCCGCGTCGGCGTAGGCCTTGAGCCGCTGAATGGCAAACTCTATGTCGGGCCGGCCGTGCAGAAAGCATTCGGCGCGCGCCACCAGCAGCGTATCGCCGCCGGCTTTATCGATTGCCTTGCGCGCCGCGCGAATGCGCTCTACCGCAGCGTCTTGTGCGAACAGCGCTTGCGCCGCGTGACCGGTGGAATCCTCGATGGATAACCCCGCCACTCCGGCTTCGACGGCGAGGCGCACGCTCTGCGCGACGCCGGCCGCATCCGGCGCGAAACCGTTCTCGAAGTCGGCGTTGATGGGCAGGTCCGTGGCCTCGACCATCTCGGTGAGATGATCCAGTACCCGATCGCGCGACATGGCGCCATCCCGATGTCCATGCGACCAGGCAAAGCCGGAACTGGTGGTGGCGAGTGCCTTGAAGCCCAAGCCTTGCAAGTAGCGAGCGCTGCCGACATCCCAGGGATTAGGCAGCACGAAGCAGCCGCTCTCGTGCAATTTGTGGAACGCGCGGCGCTTATCCGCGATGCTGGGACGGACGTGGGACATGTCAACTCCTTTGTAGGCGATCGATGTATTGTGTACCTTATTCGACATGAAAAAAATCACGGCTCCGACGGTCCTTGTGTATCTGCTGGCCGCGCCTGCCATGGCGCAGGATGTCAGTTTGGTCGACACCTACAAAGGCATCCATGCTCACCCCGAGTTGTCGCATCATGAGGAACACACCGCCGCGTTGCTGGCGGCGGAGCTGCGCAAGAGTGGCTACACGGTCACGGAGCGGGTGGGAAAGTACCCCGACGGCACGCAGGCCTATGGGGTGGTGGCAATACTGGAGAACGGCCGGGGCCCCAAGCTGCTGATACGCGCCGACATGGATGCGTTGCCCATCATCGAGGAGACGGGCGTTGCCTATGCCAGTCAAGTCGATGGCGTGATGCACGCCTGCGGCCATGATGTGCATGTGGCGACGATGATTGGCACGGGACGCGCGCTTGCCGCGGTCAAGGCGAAATGGCATGGCACGCTGATGCTGGTGGGCCAGCCGTCGGAAGAGACCATCGACGGCGCCAAGGCGCTGCTGGCCGATCATCTGTATGAACGATTCGGCACGCCGGATCTTGCGATCGCGCTGCATGACACCAATAGCCGGGCGGCCGGGACGGTGGGGGTCACGAGCGGACCCGCCTTGACCAGTTCCACGTCCGTCAACGTGGTGCTGCGAGGCATCGGCGCGCACGGTGCGCAGCCGCAGGCGGGCAAGGACCCCGTCGTGATGGCGGGCGAGTTCATCGTTCAGTTGCAGACCATCGTGAGCCGGCAGGAGAATCCGCGTGATCCCTCCATCGTTACCATCGGGTCCATTCACGGCGGCACCAAGCGCAACATCATTCCGAACGAAGTCAAAATGGAAATCACCGCGCGAGCCTACAGCGACAAGGCGCGTCAGATCATTGTGGACGGCATTCGGCGCACCGCGCAGGGCGTGGCGCTGTCGGCCGGCGTGCCCGAGGATCTCGCGCCCATCGTTACCGTGCTGGACGCGGAGTCGACGCCGGTGATGTACAACGATCCCAAGCTGACGGCGCGTGTCAGGGCTGCGCTGGTCCACGCACTCGGCGCGCAAAATGTCATCGACGAGGAGCCGGGCACGGCGAGCGAGGATTTCGGCATTCTCGGACTCGAAGGCCGCAAGATCCCCACGATGATGTTCGGTTTGGGAGCGATAGATCCAGGCAAGTTCGCGGCGGCAGCGGCCGAGGGAAAGCTCGTGCCGGGGCCGCACAATAGCCGGTTCGAGCCCGCACCCGAACCCACGCTGCGCACCGGGGTCACGGCAATGTCTGCGGTGGCGATCGCCTTGCTGCAGTGATTCACAGGCGTATCCCGCTCACGCTCGAGGCAATTGTCGAAGGCGGACTCTGCATCGGCTGCGGTCTATGCCGGGCGGTCGCCGGCGCGGATGGCGCGGGTGCGGATAAAGTGGACTTCGTTTTGACTCCGGAAGGCCGCGAGCGGCCGGTGGCGCGACAGCCCTTGGACGCGGCGACCATGGTGCGCATCAATGTCATTTGTCCGGGCACGCGCGTGGCGGGGGCGGCGGGCGCGGGCCCCGGCGTCGGCGAAGCGATCCCGCACGCCATGCATGACCTTGTATGGGGTCCGGCAGAGCGGCTCGCCATCGGCTACGCCGGCAACCCCACGGTGCGCCACCGCGCGTCGACCGGCGGCGTGCTCACCGCGCTGGGGCAATTCCTGCTGACCAGCGGCCGCGTAAAATTCATATTGCACGTGGCGGCGTCGGCCACGGCGCCGATGCGCACGGAGCGCCGCTTGAGCTTCGATGCGGCGTCGGTGCTCGAAGGTGCCGGTTCGCGATATGGACCTGCGGCGCCGCTGCTGGATTTTACGGCGCTGTTGGATCGCGGCCAGCCGTTCGCGCTGATAGCCAAGCCCTGCGACATCACGGCGGTACGCAATCTGGCGCGGATCGATCCACGGGTGGATCGATATCTCCGATATGCGCTGACTTTCGTCTGCGGCGGGGCGTCCGATCTGACCAAGTCGGAGGACGTGGCCAATGATTTAAGTGTGCGCCTCGACGCTGTGTCGTCGTTTAGCTATCGCGGCAACGGCTGTCCGGGCCCGACGCGATTGGAGACCAAGGATGGGCGCGCGTTCGAATTGACCTACCAGCAAATGTGGGAGGATGAGGCGACCTGGCGCATTCAGCCGCGCTGCAAGATATGCCCCGATGCCATGGGCGAAAGTGCGGACATGGTGGCCTCGGATGTCTGGCCCGGCGGCGGGCCCAGCGGCGAGGATGCGGGTTTCAACGGCATCATCGTGCGCAACGCGCGTGGGCTGGAATTGTACGAGGCCGCTGTTGCGGCGGGCGCCATCGTGGTCGAGCCGCGCGAGGTCGGCTTTCGCGATTTCGACGGATTCCAACCGCACCAGGTGAACAGGAAGCGAGCGGTGTGGGCGCGCATGGCGGGAATGCGCGCTGCCGGCCAGGCCGTGCCTGAAATCAGCGATCTGCGGCTGGCCGAATGCGCGCGCCTGAATACCTTGGGCGAGAACTTGCACGAGGCGCGCGGCGCGCGGCGGCGCGCGCGAGAGGGACGCTTGAGCGAGCCGCCCGCAGTCAGCCGTTAGCGCTCGAGTTCACGCTCAATGGCGCGATAGCCGATGTCGCGGCGGTACTGCACCAAGTTCCAGTGAATCGCATGCACGAGGTCGTACGCTTGGGCTTGTGCGGCGGCGACGCTGTCGCCCAAGCCCACGGCGCACAGCACGCGTCCGCCCGCCGTCACGATTTTCGCGCCACTGCCACTGCCACTGCCACTGGCGCCGCCGACGCCGTCCTCGACGCGGGTGCCGGCATGAAATACTTTTCCCGGCAGCTTGGCGGCGGCATCCAGCCCCAGGATGGCATCGCCTTTGCGGTAGCCGTCCGGATAGCCGCCGGCGGCCATGACGACACCGAGGGCGGCGCGCGGATCCCAACGCGCATCGGCTTGACTCAACACGCCGGCACCGGCGAGGGCCGCCTCGCATAGCTCGACCAAGTCGCTCTGCAGGCGGCACAATATGGGCTGCGTCTCCGGATCGCCGAAGCGGCAGTTGAATTCGAGCACGTTGGGAGTGCCGTCCACAGCGATCATCAAGCCCGCATAGAGAAATCCCAAATACGGATTACCGTCTTCGCGCAGTCCGCGCAAGGTGGGTTCGATGACCTCACGCATGATGCGCGCGTGCAATGCCGGCGTGACCAGAGGGGCGGGAGAGTAGGCGCCCATGCCGCCGGTATTGGGCCCCTGATCACCGTCGTCGCGGCGCTTGTGGTCCTGCGAGGTGGCGAGCGGCAACACGCTCTGGTCGCTGGCGATGACAATGAAGCTGACTTCCTCTCCTTGCAGGAACTCTTCGATGACGACGGTGCTGCCCGCCGTTCCAAAGCTGCCGCCGAGCATTGCGGTTGCCGCCTCGATGGCTGATTCATGAGTCTCGCAGATGATGACGCCCTTGCCGGCCGCGAGCCCGTCGGCCTTGACGACCATGGGCAGGCGTTGTGCCAGAATATAGGCGGGATCGAAGTCCTGCGCGGTGAAGGTTGCGTAGCTCGCTGTCGGAATGCGGTGGCGCCTAAGGAAGCCCTTGGTGAAGGCCTTGGAGCCCTCGAGGCGCGCTGCGGCTTTCGACGGACCGAAACAGGCGCGGCCGGCTGCGCTGAAGCGATCAACGATGCCCTCAACCAGCGGACCTTCGGGGCCGACGATGGTGAGTGCAATGTCTTGGCGCGTCGCAAAGTCGAGCAAGGCCGCGATGTCGTCGGCGGCAATGTCGATATTGCGCACCTTGGGCTCGAGCGCCGTGCCGGCGTTTCCCGGAGCGACGATGACTTCGTGCACGCGCGGCGACTGCGCGCATTTCCAGGCCAGCGCATGCTCGCGGCCGCCGCCGCCGATGATCAGTACCCGCATAAATCAGTGACGAAAGTGACGCATGCCGGTGAACACCATGGCGATGCCGTGCTCGTCGGCGGCGGCGATGACTTCGGCGTCGCGCTTCGAGCCGCCGGGCTGAATCACCGACTTAATGCCGAGTTCGGCCAGGGTGTCGAGTCCGTCGCGAAAGGGGAAGTAGGCGTCGGACGCAATGCTCGAGCCTTGCATGTCCAGGCCCGCGTCTTTGGCCTTGAGGGCGGCGATCTTACTGCTCACCACCCGGCTCATCTGCCCGGCGCCTATCCCGACGGTCGCCTTGTGCTTGACGCAGACTATGGCATTCGATTTGACATATTTCGCGATCCGCCACGCAAAAATGAGATCGTCGAGTTCGGCGAGCGTGGGGACGCGCTGAGTCACCGCGCGCAGCTCCTGCGCCCGGATCACGCCTTGGTCGCGGGTCTGCACCAAGAGGCCGCCGGCAACACTTTTGTATTCGAGCAACTGCGTCACCGGCACGGCGAGGTCGCCGGTCTGCAGAACGCGCACATTCTCCTTCGCCGCGAGCAGCTCCCGAGCGGCATCCGAGACGCCCGGCGCGAGAATTACTTCGACGAATTGCTGCTCCAAGATCGCCCGCACGGTTGCGGCATCCAATTCGCGATTGAAGGCAATGACGCCGCCGAAGGCCGAGGTGGGGTCGGTGCGGTAGGCGTGTGCGTAGGCTGCGGCGATGCCCTCGGCGCGCGCCACTCCGCAGGGGTTGGCATGCTTGACGATGACGCAGGCGGGGAAATCGAATTGCCGCACGCATTCGAGCGCGGTGTCGCTGTCGGCGATGTTGTTATACGAGAGTTCCTTGCCTTGGATTTGCTTCGCCTGCGTCACGGAGGCGCCGATGGCGCGCGGATCGGTGTAGAACGCAGCCTGCTGATGCGGATTCTCGCCGTAGCGCAAATCCAAATGCTTGCGAAACGACAGATTCAAGTCATCCGGAAAGGTCGGCGCCGCACCGCCGATGGCGCCGGTGAAGTACGCCGATACCATGGCGTCGTATTGAGCCGTGTGCGCGAATGCCTTGGCGGCGAGCCTGCGTCGCATGGCGTCGTTGGTCGCGCCCTGATTAGCCGCCAATTCGTCGAGCAGTGCGCGGTAATCGCCGGGATCGACCACGACCGTGACCGAGGCATGATTCTTGGCGGCGGCGCGCACCATGGCGGGGCCGCCGATGTCGATGTTATCGACGGCATCATCGTAAGTGGCGCCGGGGCGAGCCACCGTGGCGGCGAAGGGGTAGAGATTGACGGCCAACAGATCGATGGGCTCGATAGCGTGCTCGCTCATGACGGCTTCGTCGACGCCGCGCCTTCCTAAAAGGCCGCCGTGAATTTTCGGATGCAGCGTCTTGACCCTACCGCCCATGATCTCCGGAAAGCCGGTGTGCTCGGCTACTTCTTTGACGACGATGCCGTGACTTGCCAGCAGCTTGGCGGTGCCGCCGGTCGACAACAGCTCGATGCCGCGTTCGCGCAATTCGCGGGCGAATTCAACGATGCCGGTCTTGTCGGAAACGCTGAGTAACGCACGGCGGACGGGCGTGAGCAACGGCGCGCCTACTCGTTGAGGCCGAACTCTTTGAGTTTCTTGCGCAAAGTGCCGCGATTGATGCCGAGAATGGTCGCCGCGCGGCTTTGATTACCCTGCACATGGCCCATCACGACTTTGAACAGAGGCTCTTCGACCTCGCGCATCACGAGGTCGTACAAATGCGCGGGCTTATGGCCGTTGAGGGTTTCAAAATAGCATTGCAGAGCTTCTTCAGCCTGCGAGCGCAGCGGCACGCCCTTGCCATTGACTTTCAGATCGCGGCCGTTGAAGGCCGGCGATATGTCTCTGCGTGATTTTGATTTCTTTTTCGCGACCATGGGCTAAGTCCAATTTCCCTATCGATCATCATCGTTATCACAATGCGCGCTTACGCAGCGCGATACAAATCTGTGTCGTAGTGTTCGAGCAGCGTTGACAATTGTTCCTGCGGCGTCTCGATTTGCACGAGTCGATTTCGCAGGGCTTCTTGCCCGGGATGCTGCCGGAAATACCAACTCAAGTGTTTGCGTGCCACACGAACTCCCGTCTCATCGCCGTAAAATGCGTACAGGTCTTCGAGGTGGGCGCGCATAATATCACGTACTTTTTCCGGCGCCAGAGTTGCGCGTGATTCGCCGCTGTTGAGGAAAAAATTGACTTC
>JANXZQ010000273.1 GCA_025355445.1 Gammaproteobacteria bacterium | reverse complement strand
AACCGATGGCGGCGGTGGCCTTGAGCGCCATGCCGGGAGTGTTGACTTGCGTGCTCATGTTACTTTTCCTCAGCGTTGGGGAACGCCTTGCGGGCGGCTGCGCGGAGCGCAAAGCCCTTGAGTTCGGGGCGCTTCTCGGCGGTGACCGCCATGGCCTGGGTCATGGTGATGACCTTCTTGGCCTCCACCTTCTTGTCGTCGCCGTCGCTGGCGCCGAACGTCACGGTGCGCTTCGCGCCCGCGAGCGAGAGCTTCTTCGCGAGTTCGCGCTCAGCGGCTTCGTCGCCCCACTGCGCGCAGTCGTCGGCCTGGACCTTCTTCTGCGCGTCGTACTCGGCGAGCTTCGCCTTGCACGTCGCGAGTTCATCCTGCGCGGCTTTTAGGGCCTTGTCCTTGTCGTCCATCTCGGACGCATGGACTTTGGCGGTGATGGTGACCTCGTCGATATCCTCGGCAACACACCGAGCGACGAGACCGTGATGCTTCTCGGGAAACTTCCCAAGCAGCGCCTTGAGCGTGTCGCTCATTGTGGCCTCATGTTTGACGGGTGGTTTGTTTTGCTTCGCTGCCAGACGCCCCGTCTTGTCGTCGGCACCGAAGGGTACGATGGAACTCTCGAAGAGTTCTGCGGACCTGAGAATGTAGAGAGGAACGGAACCGCCGCCGTCGTACTCCCGGCCATTGACCGTCGACTTGCCCTCAGCAAGTTCCCATTCGCCCCTGTCGCCGGCTTCGGCCCCGACGCTCACCTGGATGGGAACGCCGTCACGAATGAAGGCAGCCGTGCGAACTGCCTCGGGAAGTAGCGCAGCCTCAACCTCGGTTGTAGGTGTCACGAGGTGCAGATCGGCGAAGATGCCTTCGACGGTACACGTGATGTTGTCCCAATATCCCAGCACCTTCGCGTGATCGTGGTCGGCAAGGGCGTGAATCTTCGGGTTCTTCGCCTTGCACGCGGCGAGATCCAGGACCAGGCGGACGGGTTGCGCTTCACCCTTCTTGTCGAGGTTCAACCCTTCGACCGTGACGACCATCTCGCTACCCGCGTTGAGCTTCCATCGACCGTTGCCCGAGGGGGTTCCGCCAGACACCACCGGGGTCATTGTCTCGGCGACGAGAGCCGTTCGGCAGAACACACGTAGTTTATGCGCCATTGGTGTTGTCTCTCTTCGCGACGTGGTTGGTCCGCTTGCTCTGCGGAGTAATATCCTTGGAGACGCTTGTTGAGTCGCTCACGGACTCGCTCTGGCTCTTGCGTATCTCGTTCTCGAAGCCCAGGAAGAACTGCGGCGAGACCGGGAACTCAGGATTGGCGGAATTGTGCAGCTTCGCCAACTCGCTGGCGTACGTCAACTCTTCCATCCGCTCATCCAGAATGTCACGCCAGAGAGGACCGTGGACGCGATGGCGCGTGGTGAGACCTTTGAGCAGCCCGAGCCCTTGCGCCTCGTACTCCGCGCCCTCATCCGGCCACGAGATGCGCGACCATTGCAGTTCGTGCTTGTCCCACTCGTCATTAGCGGGGATAACGCCGCGCTCAATGAGACCGCCGAGCAGCCATACATAGAGGCGGGAGAAGTAGGGGGCAAAGGTCTGCGTTTGCCAGATGGCAATGCGGTCGCGGGCCATCTGGACCAAGGCCCGATTGACGCTCCAGGACAGCCCGCGCACGTCGTTGTACGCCCACTCGTAGGGTATTCCAGCCTTCGCGCAGAACTGCCGAATCATCTCCATCATGAAGGGGACGGCGTTCGGGTTCGGACGCTGCGGGTCGATGGGAACGTACTTCTTCCCGTCAGGGAGATCCATGAGCGCGCCGCTCACGGTCGGTTGCCAATCGACCTGGATGCCGTTTACGCTGCTCTCGTCCGTAAGACCGCTACGGAGGACAGCAGATGAGTCCGGTCCGGTTGGCGCGAACGGACGCTGTGTGCCGAGATCGCCGGGTTGGTGTTCGATGACCCCGTAAATCTGCGAACCCTGCTCGGCCGCGATCACCTCAGACTCACGGAACGAATCAAGCCGCTCCCAATCGTCTAGGCCGGCGACGAGCATGGGCGTGCCGCGAGTCTGTGAGAACCTACTGCGGTTCGCCATCCAGCGAACATCCCGAGCATCAATCCGCATGCCCGCGCCCATGTTGAGCCGGCCCATGTCGTCATAGGGGACGATATGAAAAGCGACGATCCTTCCGGCATCATCGGAGATAACCCCGTCGACTGATCTACCTTCGATTGACCCGCCCGTGGTCACCTGCTCCGACTCAAACGGCTGTACCGTATAGTCGTTCAGTTCAACCAGCCCCGACTCCCCATCGACCGCGAACGCACGAACAGCATCGTAGCCCAGCCGGTACCCGGTCCGTCGACCCGTCGAGTCGATGCCGCCGATGTCACGCGAGAGCAGGTCATGTATCGCATCGGCCGCGAGCTTGTTCCATGCCGCGTCGGAGGTGGTGGGCCGGTACTTCACGCCTTCTCCGACCACCGCCGCTGCGAATGCATCGTGAAGGACACCGAAGGTATCGGCGTTGCGATCCATGTCGCGAGCCAACTCGCGCATGATGCGTCTCGACCACGCATCGTTGTGTTGATCGCCACTTCCGCCGAAGGGGGTTTGTACCCGCGTTCTCGGGCTCATCGCTGCGCGATATGACCCGCGCCTCGCTTGCACCACCTGCTTGTTTAGCGAAAGGATTGCGTGAACTCTCGTTTGGAGTTCCGTCGCCGTGCGAACCGTGGGATCAACTCGCGTGATCTTGCGGATCACGCGCACGGGATTCGCCGACGCTGTCGCCTTGCTTGAGGGTTGTGGTCGCTTTTGCTTCTTCGCGGGCGATCGGATCGGCATGGTCAGGTTCCGGCTACCGAGCTAGCGGGCGGGGCAAAGACACCGCCGTCGACGCGACGGGTTGGGATCAGCGCAGCCTTGCCGACGTTGTGTACCATGCCCTCCAGGCGATTCGCTTCGCGCATAAGGAACCCGGTTGGCTCCAGCATGGAGAGGATAGGCTGCGGGTCGTACGCTACGCCATCCGCCATCGTGCGAGCACCCGAAGCTTGCTCCATAAGGGCCTGGATGTGCATGTAAATGCGATCAAGTGCGAGCGAGGGGTTGACCACACGGTAGCGGATCCAGTCTTCGTACCCGGTAGCCACGATGTCTACCGTCCCTTCTGCGGCATGCGTTTGCAGGCGACCATTTACCCGCGCAGCCTATAAGGAAGCACCGACGCCTAAAGAACTTTCCAGACATCGTACCGTTATTCTTACAACTCCACAATAGGACTACCAGCGCGTGGTGCGAGAACTGCGGCGATTAACGCGATTTACACCCGGGTTGCCCTCCCAATCGCTACGCGATCGGAGGGTCTGTAGCTGGTGCGCCACGCGCACCGGACCATCCCGCTGCATCTCTTCGGAGGCTTTGGTGCCGCTACGGATGGGCATTGGGGTCTTGACTTCCCACGCCTTCTGATCTTGGATGAATCCGTAGATCAAGACCTCCGTCATCTTTCCGCAGTCAAGCCAATCGTTGCGGCCCGGTCCGCGCTGTATCACCTTCTTCTTGGTGTCGGTATCGACGGTGCTTTGCTCGCTCACGAGATGGCGGAATAAACTTGCGTCCTGGCTGCCAAGACCGTTGGCGATGTGCGTTGTTCCGAGAGCGTCGAGCGGTCGGCGAAACGTGGCGTGGAACATATCGCGGGCGCTATCCGATTGCATGAGCAGCACGCCGTCGCGGAAGTACACCAACCCCTCCACGTCACATGCCTCCGCCTTCATGTTGTTCGTGTGGCCCTTCATCGGACGCCAGATGCCCGTGCGACCGTCGACCCATCGGCGCACCTCGTCCGTGTTATCGCCGATATCTACCGCACCAAGAACAAGCGACGTGTTGCCGCAATAGGAGGGGACGGCCGAAGCAAGACGGTCGAGGACAGCGTGAATCTCCTGCTCATTGTGAGCGTCGTGATCCATGCGACTATACTCATACCCGAAGCCACATATCCACGATGTCTTGTCCATGTTGAATGCGCGAAGCATCCAATAGACGCGGTTGGCCTGCACATCCACCGTGACAACGCTGTGCGAAGCGTCCGCAGGAGGCTCGCACACCTTACGCGAGTACAGATAGCGGTCTGGATCAGCCGAGTCACGATCACTTATCGGACGGTACGGGCCCCACTTCTCGCGCATCGTGCGCTGGTGTAGCTTCTGCCATGTCATCACGCCGGCTGTCTCTAGCTCTAGTATTTCTCCCTGGTACATGCGGCAGAGTTGATCGCGAAAGAAGGAGCGCATCGGCCCGTGATCTCCCCCATCAAGCGCCTTCTGTGCTCGAAAATGCTCAGCCGCCATGATGGCCAGCGAGCGGATCGTGGAGTCGAGCCCGGTCCACAGCATCCCGAATGTTCCAGTGCGCGGAACAGGACCGACGACGGCCCCGGTCTCGTTGACGGTCTGGCCGAAGTGAACGACCCGCCAGTTCTGGTGAGCGAGAGCGCGGTCGGTCTCCGTCCACCGCACGGCGCAGCACGAAGACACATAGCGAACGCTAGCCGCAGCGGTGATCTCATCGTCGTTGTCATAGGTGACGTTCTCCCATTCTAAGGGGGACCAGATGCCACAGTGAGGGCACTTGAAGTAGAGCCGCGAGCGCGTGCTTTCTTCGTACAGGCCAAGGATGATGCTGTGTTCATCGCTCTTGACGGTGCTGGTATAGATGCGACGGGCATGGCGACCGAAAGAGTCGGCACGCTTGGCGATAAGTTCGATACGATGGCGAGTCGAATAGGAGTCAACCTCATCGTTAAAGATCCACGAAGCGGTCGTGCCAGCCTGGGCAGCTTCCTTGTTACCTCCGCCAGGAATAAAGTAGAACATGCCAGCGCGAGAGTTGTTCCTCGGGTCGCGGAACTGTTGAAAGGAAAGGTGCTGCCCTCCGCGAGACCCCTGCCCGTTATTCGGGATCCACGTCCGATAGGACGACGAGTCTATGATCGGCATGATCTTTCCGACCCACGCCTCGTTGAGCTTCGCCATCGTGGGCTGCGAGTAGACCAGGGATTGCTTGAGTTGTGTAACGACTCGCATCATGGCCACGGTCATGATCAATGACTTGCCCGTCTGCACACCGCCAACCCACACGTGCCGCGTCCACGCGCCGTTCTCCAATTCGTACATGACGGCCGCGTGGATGGGGTCCGTGTCGGGATCGTAGTGCTGCCCGACCTTCGGCCCGTCAGGAAAGATGACCTCTACCGCCACCGCGTTGTACGTCAGGACATTGATTGGCGGGGCGATCATCCCGCGTGCAGCCGCCGCTACCTCCCCGATATCCCCTGTGCATAGCTCTAGCGTCACTCCGCCACCGCCCTCTTCTGGCGCATGATCGTGGTCTCCTTGACGATCATCTCAGAAATAGATTCCTGCACCTCAACCGGGATCCCAAGTTTTGACAGCCGCTTGTTGATCGCCTGCCGCCAGTCGTCAATCATGCTGATCCAGATGGAGTGTTCCCGCTCCAGTTGCGTCTGCGCGTCTTGCAGGGAGACAAGTTCACCCTTGCGCGCCGCGAGTTCGATGGCCTCCCGTTCGGATGCGATCTTGGCTCGCTCAGCCAGGTATTGCTCCTTCTTCTGTTTCGAGGACATAAGCGCAGCTTCGTCATAGCCGCCGCTCGTCTGCTCGGCCGCAGGCGCCTGTGCCCGGTCACGTTTATGGGGGACTACCCGCCCTGGGATTCGCAGGCGAGGACGTATCGCCTTGCTACGTTGCACGGCAGAATTGATGGGCATTCGCGAATACTATGAAACTTTTGCATAAAGTAAACGAACACAACCCGCACAATCGTTTGTGCGGATGTTGTTGTCCACAATCCACAATATGCATGCTCTCCGATGTGCGCCCGCGC
>JANXZQ010000266.1 GCA_025355445.1 Gammaproteobacteria bacterium | reverse complement strand
GGAGCGATTCGCTACCGGGCTTATACCGCTCTGGGCCTCGGCGCGAAACAGATCGCCACCATCATAGCCTTCGGCAGCGTCACGTTTCTATTGGGGTCAGGCTTGCTGCTCGGACTGTCGTTGCTCACGCAAGCGGGCATGTCGCAGTCGGTGCTGAACATGCATGCCTCGCTATCAATGGCGGCAGGAGCGGTGCTGCTTGCGGCGGTCGCGGCGTATCTGTGTTTGGTCTGCACCCGGCATGAGCCCCTGAAAGTCTGGCGCATCGTCATTCCGGTGCCGAAGCCGCGCGTGGCGTTCGCGCAGGTCGCCGTGGCATGCGCCGATCTACTGTGCGCTGTCAGCGTGCTGTACGTGCTTTTACCGCCGCAGGTGGCGATGAGCTTCGGGGCATTTGCCGGCGTCTACCTGATCGCCATCGCCGCCGGCGTGATCAGCAACGTGCCGGGCGGCATCGGAGTGTTCGAAGCGGTGCTGCTGTTGCTGCTGCCGTCGGCGCCGAAGGGCAGCCTGCTGGGCGCACTGGTCGCCTACCGTGCCATTTACTACTTTGCGCCGTTCGCCGCCGCGCTCGCCTTGCTGGGCGCGCATGAAGTGTGGGCGCATCGCGGACCCGCGGTGCGACTGGTGCAGCTTGGACGCACGTTTCTCATTGCCGTCACGCCGCAGGCCATCGCCATTGCGGTGTTTTTGGCGGGCGCAGTGCTGCTGTTTTCAGGCGCCACGCCGGGATTGGGCAACCGCCTGGACCTGTTGCGCGGAATCGTGCCGCTGCCGATTCTCGAGCTTTCGCACTTGCTTGGCAGCGCGGTGGGCGTGGGATTGCTGGTGATTGCCCATGGGCTGTATCGGCGGCTCGACGCCGCCTGGTGGCTGACGATCTGGTTGCTTTGCATAGGTATTCTGCTGTCGCTTCTCAAAGGCTTCGACTACGAAGAGGCGATGATTCTCGGCGCCGTCGTCATCGTCTTGGCGTCGGCTCGGGGCCGCTTTCGGCGACGCGTGTCCTTGATCGACCAGCACTACTCCGGTCCCTGGATCGTGGCGCTGTTCTTGGTGCTGATCACCGTCGCCTGGCTGGTGATATTCGCCAATCGGCACATACCCTACGACAACCAACTGTGGTGGGATTTCGCCTTTCACGCCTCGGCACCGCGCAGCCTGCGGGCTTCGCTGTTCGCCGCTGTGATTGCCGCCGCCTACGGACTGTGGCGGCTGCTGCGGCCGGCGCCGCCGCCGCTGTCGGCGCCGCGCGAGGTGGACCTCGAGCGTGTCGCGGAATTGGTTGCGCAATCCGATGACACCACCGCCAGTCTGGCATTGCTCGGCGACAAGAACTTGCTGTTCAATGCCGAGCGCACGGCGTTCATCATGTACCAGGTGTCGGGCCATAGCTGGGTGGCGATGGGCGATCCGGTAGGCCCACCCGAGATCTGCGAGCCGTTGGCCTGGGAGTTTCTGGAGCATTGCGACGTGATGGCGGTATCGCCGGTGTTCTACCAGGTCAAGCCGCAAAACCTACCCTTGTATATCGACCTGGGGTTGAACCTGAGCAAACTGGGTGAAGAAGCGCGGGTGGAGCTGGGCACATTTTCGCTGGACGGTCCGGCACGCGCCGACTTGCGCCAGGCGCATCGGCGCGCAAGCCGCGACGGGGCACAGTTCGAGGTGATTCCGCGCGCCGGGGTCGGCGCCGTTCTCGGCGAACTGCGCGCCGTGTCCGATGCCTGGCTGGAGGAGAAGAAGGCCGGCGAGAAGCGTTTTTCGCTGGGGTTCTTTGATGAGCGTTACTTGCAGAACTTCGATTGCGGAGTGGTGCGCCGGGGCGGCGCCATCGTCGCTTTCGCAAATCTCTGGCGCGGCGCCTCCGATGAATTGTCGGTCGATCTCATGCGCTACAACGGTGATGCGCCGAAGGGGGTAATCGACTACCTGCTGATCGAGTGCATGCTGTGGGGCAGGACGCAGGGCTTTCATTGGTTCAACTTGGGGATGGCGCCGCTGTCCGGATTGGAAGAGCACGCGCTGGCTCCGACCTGGCACAAGCTCGGGCGCATGGTGCAACGCTACGGTGAGATGTTCTATCACTTCGAGGGCCTGAGAAAATACAAGGAAAAATTCTCGCCGGTTTGGCGCCCGAGATATCTGGCGGCGCCGGATGGCTTGGCCATGGCGGGTGCGCTGCTCGATGTCACTGCTCTCATCTCAGGCGGCGTCGGCAAGGTGCTGAGAAAGTAGCGCGCCCGAATGCACAGAGCAACCGCAATGCAGGGACGGGCCGCAGCACACAGACTGGCCGCACCCGTGTTGTTGCTGGCGGCGCTGCTCGTATGCGCCCGCGGTTTCGCCGCGGCAGATGCCGCAGCTTCGACGCCGGCACAGCCGACGCCGGCTGAGGTTGCGGCATCGGCTGCGTCTTTCGACTTCGGCAACTTCGGCAAGGTCAGCATTTACCGCGGCGATGCCGCGCCGCGCGATGTCGTGCTGTTCTTGTCAGGCGAAGGCGGATGGGATCTCAGTCTGATTTCCGTGGCGGAAAAGCTCACCGGCAGGGGAGCCATCGTCGCGGGCATCGACATTCGTCACTATCTGGAGCAACTCGAAAAGTCGCCGGAGACGTGCGTATCGCCGGCCGCCGATCTCGAGAACTTGAGTCGTTACCTTCAGGCGAAATTGGCATTCAAGCAGTACATACAACCCACCCTCGTGGGCTACTCTTCGGGCGCCACGCTGGTGTACGCGGCGCTCGCCGAAGCGCAGGACGGCTCGTTCAAGGGTGCACTGTCGATCGGCGTACGTCCCGACCTCGAGCTGAGGAAACGGCTGTGCAAAGGGGCACAGAAGAAGCCCTCCGGAAGGTGGATATCGCTGGAGAGAAACTGGCTGCCGCGGTACGAAGCGGCCTATGAGCAAATAGCCGCGGCGCCCGCACGGGCAGCAGCCACGTTGTCCGCCACGGTGGCGGATTTGCCGCTGATCGTGATACCAGCGCTGCCTGGAAATCCCAGCCCGTGGTTCGGTATATTCTTATCGGGCGACGGCGGTTGGGTCGGGCTCGATCGCGGCGTGTCCAAAGAGCTCGCGAAACACCAGATTCCGATCGTCGGCTGGGATTCGCTGAAATATTTCTGGTCGCCGCGCACGCCGCAGGGCGCGGCGCAGGATCTGGACCGGGTGGTGCGCCACTACTCGCAGGCATGGGGCCGGAGTCATGTGCTGTTGATCGGCTACTCGCAAGGCGCCGACACCATGCCATTCATGGTGAACCGGCTGCCGGCGCAAACCCATGACATGGTAGGGCTGACCACGCTGCTGGGTATCAGCGACAACGCCTTGTTCGAGTTTCACCTGGAGAATTGGCTGGGGACGCCGAGCCGCGGCATCGCGACCGCACCGGAATTGCAGCATTGGAGCGGCGCGCCCTACCTATGCCTGTACGGTGCAGACGATAAGGATGCAGCTTGCGCGCACATCACGGGCAAGGAGGGAGTCGCCGTCAAGATGTCCGGCGGCCACCATTTTGGCGGCGGCTACGCGGACATCGCCGCGCAAATTCTCAGCCGGCTGCCGAAGCTCTAGCCGGATGAGGCCTTAACCGAATTCAGCCTCGATCTTTTGCGCGACCTCGCGCATTTTCGGCAGGAATTGCTCCACCGCCGTGCGCAGAGGGACGGCCGTCGCGGCGTAGCGAACCGTCACGGTGGCGAGAATGCGATCTTTGGCACGGACCGGTATGGCGAGACTGGTTTCCTCCGAGACACGCCGAGCGCGATGGGCCATGCCGAATCCTTGGGTGCGCGTCTCGTTGAGCAGCCGATCGACTTCGACGCGGTTGCGGGCCAGGCGATCTTCCGGCAGTGAAGATCGCGCCAGCAGTTCCAACAGCGCGTCGCGTTGCTGGTGCGAGCAGTACGCCAGATAGGCGCGTCCAGCCGCGGAGCCCAGCATGGGGACACGGATGCCGGCGGTGTACTGCTCCAAGGCGAGCGGACTCTGACGGTCCGTGGTCTCGCGAATCATCATGGTCGCACCCGACGGGGTCGCGACCGCTACCGGCCAAACGATTTGCGCGCCGAGGGCGGCGAGATGCGGCTTCGCGATATGCGCCACCATGGCCTCATCGTCAAAGCCGTCCGATAAGGCGCGGACCATGATGGTCGGGCGATAGCAGTCATCGTGGGGGTCGCGATCGACGTAGCCGGCCAGGCGCAGCGTTTCCAATATTCGGTAGGTGGTGGTACGCGGCAGGCGCACCGCGCTTGCCAGGGTATTGATGGCGGCCCGCTCCAGCCGATTCAATTCGGTAAGCACTTCGAGCCCGCGATTCAGGGCGCGGATCGGACGGGTTGACTCGCGTTCGGCCCCCGCATGCATGTTTGACATCCTTAGAGGAATTTTGTTCGACAAAACAAATACATACCATCAGGACCGTAGCGCGTTGCCGGTCACCGCTCGCGCGGAGCGCGCAACGTTGCCAGCGCCTCGAGTGCCGCGACCCGCGCCTTCTGGTGATTGACCATAGGCTGCGGATAGTTGATCCCCAACCGCACACCGCACTCGCTCAATATCTGTGGGGGCGCCGCCCACGGCTGATGGATCCATTCGCTCGGCAAGCGCGCGAGTTCAGGCACCCACACACGTACATAAGTACCCTGCGGATCGAATCTGGTTGCCTGGGCGGTGGGATTGAAGATTCTGAAATAGGGTGCGGCATCCGCGCCGCAGCCCGCCACCCACTGCCAGCCCAAGGTATTACTGGCGAGGTCGGCATCGACCAGAGTGTCCCAGAACCACCTGGCGCCGTCGGTCCAGGGTTGCAGCAGGTGTTTGACCAGGAACGATGCAGCCACCATGCGCACGCGATTGTGCATCCAGCCCGTTTGCCAGAGCTGGCGCATCCCGGCGTCGACGAACGGGTAGCCGGTGGCGCCCTGCTGCCAAGCGCTCAAGGCGGCGGGGTCGGATTGCCACGGGAAACGCGCGTAGTTCTCGCGCAGCGGCTTTGAGGGCGTGTGCGGGAAGTGGAAGAGCAGGTGGTGGGCGAATTCGCGCCAGCCCAGTTCGGTCAGGAATTGCGATGTTCGCCAAGTCGTGTGCCGGCCGTGGCGCTGCGCGAAGCGCCGCGTCGCGTGCCAGATCTCCCGGGGCCCGATTTCACCGAAGTGCAGGTAGGGCGAGAGCCGCGAAGTGCCGGGCAAGTCCGGGCGATCGCGCAGGGCGCCGTAGTCGTCGAAGGATTCGCTTAGGAATCCCTCGAGCAGGGCCTGTCCCGCCGCGGCGCCCGGGGTCCAGGCGGTGTGCATTCCCTGCGTCCAATTCAAACGCGGCAGCAGCGCAAACTCGTCGAGACTTCTTGACTCGGGCCACGTGACGGGAACCGCCAAGTGTTGCGGCGCCGGCGCGGGTTGTTCCGGATCGGCGAGGTTGAGGCAGTGACGCCAAAATGCAGAGAAGACTTGGAAAGGGGTGCCGCCCTTGGATTTCACGGTCCACGGCTCATGCAGCAGTGCGCCGTTGAAGCTTCCGGCCTCTATTCCGGCCGCGCGCAGCGCCTGCTTGATCATCTGATCACGCGCTATGAGCGCGGGCTCGTAGCGGCGATTCCACAGGACGCGTGCCGCGCCGCAGTCACGCGCCAGCGCGAGGAGTTCTGCCAACGAATCGGCCGCCAATCGCAGGCAGAGGCGTGAGCCGCAGCGCTGCAAATCCTCATCGAGATGCGACAGGCTTTGGTGCAGCCACCAGCGTGATGCGCCTCCGGGGGCCCAGGGGTCTTCGTCGTCCGGCGAGAAGATGTATACGGGCACGATGGGCGCGCCGGCCCTGATGGCCGCCGCCAGCGCGGGGTTATCCGCGAGCCGTAAATCCTGGCGAAACCACAGCAGCGTCGCGCCGCTCATGGGGGTCCGCAGAGGCCGGCGCATTCAGCTACAATCTGCGGCCCATTTTTGCCGAAACTCAAGGAATCAGGCTCAACATGTCGGAAGAATCCAGCGCGGCGCAGGCCGCCTCCACGCCGGTCGAGACCGTTATTATCGGCGCAGGGCCGGTGGGACTGTTCCAAATCTTCGAACTTGGACTCCTTGGAATCAAAGCGCACATCATCGATTCGCTGGCGCAGCCGGGCGGCCAGTGCACGGAGCTGTACCCCGACAAGCCGATCTATGACATTCCGGCACTGCCGATTTGCGGCGCTCAGGAATTGATCGACCGGCTGCTGGAACAGGCGAAGCCCTTCCACGCCACGTTTCATCTCGGGCAGGAAGTCACCGAACTGCAGACGCTGGAAGGCGGCAAGTTCCACGTCGCGACCTCGGGCGGCACGCGCCTCATTACCGGTGCCGTGGTGATCGCCGCAGGCGTCGGCTCGTTTCAACCGCGGCGCCTGGCGTTGCCCGGTGTCGAAGAATTGGAAGGCAAGGGGGTGCACTACCGCGTCAAATCGGCCGCGGATTTTCATGGCCGCGATCTTGTGATCTGCGGCGGAGGTGATTCGGCTCTGGACTGGACGGTGGCGCTGTGCGAGAAGGCGCGCTCCCTGACGTTGCTGCACCGTCGCGCGGAATTTCGTGCCGCTCCCGCGACCGTGGCGCGCATGCGCGAACTGGTGAGCGCCGGCAAGATGCAGGTGGTTGAAGGCAATGCCGCGGCGTTGCGCAGGGACGGCGACAAGCTTTTGGGGCTGGATGTGCGCACGCCTGATGGCCGCGAAATGCAGCTGTCCGCCGATAATATTCTCGCTTTCTATGGGTTGCATCCGAAGTTGGGTCCCATAGCGGAGTGGGGCATGGAGTTGGAGAAGCGCGCGCTCAAAGTGGATACCGAGAAATTCCAGACCAGCATCCCCGGCATATTTGCGATCGGCGACATCAATACTTACCCCGGCAAGAAGAAGCTCATTCTGAGCGGGTTTCACGAGGCCGCGCTCGCGGCATTCGCCATACAGCATCATCTATTCCCGGAAAAGCGCCAATTCCTGCAGTACACCACCACCAGTCCCATCATGCAGAAGCGCCTGGGAGTGGGGGCCGTCGATGGCGACGCCCAATCCGGCGGCATTTGACGCCGCCCGGCGATGCAATGAATCAGCTGCTCAAGGATTTGATCAAGGTAATGACGCTCGAGCGGTTGGAGATGAATTTGTTCCGCGGCGAGAGCCGCGATATCGGCAGCCCGCAGGTGTTCGGTGGTCAGGTGCTGGGCCAGGCCTTGGTGGCGGCGACCGCCACGGCGGAGAATCGCGTGGCGCACTCGCTGCATGCGTATTTTTTGCGGCGCGGCGACTTCAATGCGCCCATCGTCTACGAAGTCGACCGGGCCCTGGACGGCAAGCATTTCTCTTCCAGGCGGGTGGTCGCGATTCAACATGGCCGGCAGATTTTCAATATGTCCGCCTCGTTCCAATCGCCCGAAGCAGGCCTCGATCACCAGATTCCCATGCCGCACGTGCCGCTCCCCGAGTCTCTGCAGGACATCGAGTCCCACTATCGCGAGTTTGCGGATAAGTTGCCGGCGGCGGCGCGGCGTGTCCTGGAGCAAAAGCGCCCATTCGAGTTTCGCCCGGTGGAGTCGCTCGGCGCTCCGCGCCCGGAAAAATCGGCGCCCATCAAGCATATCTGGTTTCGCGCCGTGGACAAGTTGCCCGACGACGAGGCGCTGCATCGCAACCTGCTGGCCTATGTATCCGATTTTCACTTGCTCGATACCGCCCTGCGGCCGCATGGAGTATCGTTGATTTCGCCGACGCTGGTGATTGCCAGCATCGATCATGCGATGTGGTTTCACCGCAGCGTGCGCGTCGATGACTGGCTGTTGTACGCCATCGACAGCCCGAGCGCCTCGGGCGCCCGGGGCTTCACGCGCGGCGGCGTGTTTGCGCGCGACGGACGGCTGGTGGCGAGCGCCGCGCAGGAAGGCTTGATTCGAGTAACCGCCCAGACAGGCTCCTAACGAAGGGAAGTCGCCCTTGCTCAAAGTCATCATCATCATCATTCTCGTGGTCGGTGCGATAGTCGGCGGATTGCTGACCTTGCGCAGCAGCGGCCGTGCGGGCATGCCGAGCGAGGACGTACTGAAACGCGCCGCGAAGCGAGCGCGGGAGCTCGACGCCGCGGATGAGGACAAGTAGCCGGGGCGGCACAGGTCACGGTGCGTAATTCACCCGCGATGATTCCCAGACTTCGCGCGGCAAGATGAACAGGTGGCAGTCCCACCAGCAGTTCTTGGCGCGTCGATGCTTGCGAAACACGGCTTCCCAGCGCATGCCGATCTTCTCGAGCACGCGGATCGAGGCGCCATTATTGACATCGACCGTCGAGATCACCCGATCCGCCCGCAAATCGAAGAACGCCGCATCGACCAGCGCCAGCGCGATTTCGGTGGCGTATCCCTTGCCCCAACTCTCGATGCCCAGCATATAGCCCAAGTCGACGACGTTGCCCTCGATGAAGGACAGGTCGCAGGCGCCGATCACGCGCCCCGATTCGATTTCCTCGACCGCCAGTTCGAAGCGCGTGCGCGGCCGCTCGCGCTGCGAGGCCAGCAGTCCCTCGAGATAGTCGGCGGTGCTGTCTTCATCGCGGGGACCGAAGAACAGGTAGCGTGTGACGCGGGCATCGGATGAATAGGCATAAATGGCGCGGAAATCCCCTTTGACGAATTCGCGCATACAGAGGCGGGCGGTGCGCAAAGGAACGATCAGCGTACGCACAGCACCTTGCCCGGATTCAAGATGCCCTTCGGATCGAGCGCGCGTTTCAGGTCGTGCATGACGGCGAGCTCCACCGGATCGGCACGGCGCGCGAATTCCGCGGCTTTCAGCCGCCCTATGCCATGCTCGGCGCTGATGCTGCCGCCGAGACTCTCCTCCAGATCGAACATGGCAAGCTCCAGCATCGGGCCGCGCGCCATGAAGCTCTTGATATCGGCGCCGGGCTTCTGGCTGACGTTGAAATGCAGATTGCCGTCGCCAGCATGGCCATAGGAGACCACATCCCCCTCGGGAGCGAGGCGGTGCACCAGCGCTGCGCCTTCCTCGATGAGCGTGGGGATGGCTGACACCGGCACGGAGACATCGTGCTTGAGGCTTGCGCCGTGGTGGCGCTGCGCCTCGGGAATGGCTTCGCGCAATTTCCACATCGCTTGAGATTGCGCGATGGAGCTCGCAAGCATCGCATCGACAATGATGCCGCGCGCGGCGGCGTCCTCGAGAGCCGCGGTCAGCAGAGTGAGCAGAGCCTGCTGCGCATTCGGCGAGGATAACTCAATGAGCAGGTACCAGGGCGTACCCTGGGCCAAAGGATCGGCGACGCCCGTGATGTGCTTTACCGTGAGTTGCACCGCCAGGCGCGGCATCAACTCGAAGGAGGTGACGTGATCCCCCGCCGCGGTCCGCAGGCTCGCCAGCAGATCCAGCGCATGGCGCGGCGAATCGATGCCGACCAGAGCGGTCGCCGTGTCGGCCGGCGCCGGAAAGAGCTTCAAGGACGCCGCGGTGATGATGCCCAGCGTGCCTTCCGCACCGACGAATAGAGATTTCACATCGTAGCCGGTATTGTCCTTGCGCAGGCTCTTCAGGCCGTGAAGCACCCGCCCATCGGCCAGCACGACCTCGAGCCCCAGCACCAGATCGCGCATCATGCCGTAGCGCAGTACCGCGGTGCCGCCCGCGTTGGTGGAGAGGTTTCCGCCGATCTGCGCGCTGCCCTCTGATCCTAAGCTCAAGGGGAACAGGCGCTGCGCGTCGCGGGCGGCGGTCTGCGCTGCGGCGAGCGTGCAACCCGCCTCGATGATCATCGAATAGTTGGCGGCGTCGATTTGCCGTACACGATTCAGCTTGCTCAAGGACAGGACGATTTGCGAGCCGCTGGCATCGGGCGTGGCGCCGCCGCAGTAGCTGGTGTTGCCGCCATGCGGCACCACCGCCACTTCCTCGCGGTCGCAAATTCGCAGAACGCGCGCGACCTCATCCACGCTGCGCGGCAACAGCACCAAGGGGGTGGCGCCGTGGTAAAGCTTGCGAAAATCCGTGAGAAAGGGCTCGACGCCGTCCCGTGAGTCCAGCCAGGAGCCGCTGCCTACGGCAGCCTTGAGCTCGCCCAAGGTTTTCAGATCAGGAGGACGAGCCATGAACGGTGGCAATGGCAGCGCGGCGCGAGCCCGGCTTGGTGAAGAGCATTTGCACGTCGCCGAGTTGCCGCTCCTCGAACCCACCCTCGCAGTAACACAAGTAAAACTCCCACATGCGCACGAAGCGCTCAGGGTACCCCAGTGCGCGCACATCCGCAGCCCTGGCAAGGAAACGCTCACGCCAGAGTTTTAGCGTGCGCGCATAGTGCGGGCCGATATCCTCCAGATGAAATAGCTTGAGGTCGGTGGCACGCGCTGCGGCGTCGATCAGCACCTGCACCGAGGGGATGAAGCTGCCGGGGAAAATAAAGCGCTTGATGAAATCGACCGAACGCCGCGCCTGATCGTAGAATTGGTCGCGAATGCTTATCGCTTGCAGCAGCATGGCCCCATCCGGCTTCAGCAACTCACTGCAACAGCGAAAATACCGCTCGAGATATTGATGGCCGACGGCCTCGATCATTTCGATGGATACGAGCGCGTCGTAGCGCCCGGTCAGGTCCCGATAATCCTCCAGCAACAGGGTTACGCGATCACTCAAACCCGCGCGCGCCACGGCATCCTGGGCGAACTCGTACTGTTCGCGCGAGATGGTGGTGGTGGTGACGCGGCATCCATAGTGCCGGGCGGCGTGAATGGCCAGACCGCCCCAGCCCGTGCCGATTTCCAACAGGTGCTGGCCTTGCGCCAAGTTGAGCTTGCTGCAGGCGGCGTCGAATTTTGCAGTGGACGCTTGCAGCAAAGAGGCGTCGTCGCTTTGGAATATGCCGCAGGAATAGGCCATGGTCTCGTCGAGAAACAATTCGAAGAATTGATTTCCCAGGTCGTAGTGGGCGGCGATGTTGCGGCGGCTGCCGAGCTTATCGTTGCGATTGAGCCAATGCGCCATCTTGAGCAGCGGTGCGCTCAAGGTGGACCATCCGGAATCGACGTCGTTCATCAGGCCGCGATTGATCACCATCAGGCGTACTAAACCGGTGAGGTTATCGCACTGCCAGTAGCCGTTCATATAGGCCTCGCCCGAGCCTAACGTGCCGCCGAACACGACTTCCGGATAGAAGCGCGGGCTGCGCACGCGGATGGTCACTTCGAACGGTGCAGCCGCGCTAACGGAGCCGAAGGTTTCCACCGAATCGGAATCGATCAAGCGCAACCGGCCGTCGCGAATTTTGCGCAGCTGACCGAGCAGCAGCGGCTTGGCCAGTCTGGTCAGAGCGGATTCGCGCTGCGTCGGCTTGCCGGCGGCCTCGGCCGGAATGATGCTGGGTTTCATCTCTGTGTCAGCGGGTGGCGGTGCGTCAGCGAGTAGCGCTGCGAGGATGCCCGTAAAAGGGGGTGCGCTTCAACCACAGCTTCAATGCTTGCCAGTGAATGGCAGTTATGATGCGCAAAGTCATGAACGGGAATGAAGCCAAGGTTCGAACCAGCGCCGCCGGGGTCACGGGCTGCGCGCGCAGGCTCAAAGTCGCGGCGAACACCTGCGAATCGCCCTGGAAATTCCGCATATTCACGAACAGCCGCTGCGCCGGCCGGCTGAAGCACCAGTTATATCGCATGTCCATGGGCATGAACGGCGAAACATGGAATTCCTTGGCGAATTCGAAGTGCTGCAGCTTAAGGCCGGGATGGCCGGGAGCGTCCAGCGCGAGTACGTACTGATGCCGCTCGCCCCAGGGAGTATTGGTGATTTCGGCAACAATGGCCTGCAGGGCGTCGCCGGCTTCGTTGAAGCAATAATAAATGCTCACCGGATTCATACAGTAGCCGAAGTAGCGAAGGTGCGTCAGCAGCCGGATGGGGCCGGCGGGCCGTGCGCCGGTGCGCGCTGCAACGAGATCGCGCACCGCTTGATCGAGCGGTATGTCGTGGGGCCCCAGGTAATCGCTGCGCTTGAACCAGGCAAGCGCCGGACGCCGAGCGGACCAGCCGGGCACTCCGTCGAACAGGCGGGGCAGCTCCTCGAGGTCCACGTACAACATGAACAAGAGGTAGCGAAAGCGACTTTGACGCGGCGACACGCGCCGGTGCTCAACCCACCCTTTGTAAATGCGGCTGTTCATGTTGTTGGCGTCGGCTGAATTCCTCGACGGCGACGAGCGCGCTCTTGACGCCGTCTTCGTGAAAACCGTAGCCCCAGTATGCTCCGCAATAGTAGGTAGCGCGCGCGCCGTTGATTTCAGGGAGCCTGGCTTGCGCGGCCACGGCGGCCGTGGTGTACACCGGGTGATGGTAGACATAGCGGCCGAGAACCTTGCGCGGGTCCACGTGCGCGCTGCGGTTCAAAGTCAACAGGAATTGCGCGGACGCGTTAAGCGACTGCAGAATATTCATGTTGTAAGTAACGGTCACGCGGCCGTTCTGCTCGATTGGCAGGTGATAATTCCATGCCGCCCATGCCAGCGGCCGGCGCGGCATGAGCGATGCGTCGGTATGCAGCAGCGCTTCATTCGCCTGATAGTGTATGGCGCCCAAGATCTCGCGTTCCTCATGCGAGGCATCGGAGAGCATTTTAAGGGCTTGATCGCT
>JANXZQ010000199.1 GCA_025355445.1 Gammaproteobacteria bacterium | reverse complement strand
CCGGTTTGGAAGCAGATGGGCGAGATTCACGAGAAGACCTTTCGCCGCGCGCTCAAGGCCGGAGTAAAGATTGCATTCGGCACGGATATCGGCGGCTTCGACTGGCATATCAATCCGGCACGCGAATTCGGCTGGATGGTGAAGTTTGGAATGACCCCGGAGCAGGCGCTGCGCTCGGCGACGGTTGCGGGCGCTGAGCTTCTCGGCTGGACCGACAGGCTCGGCAGCATCGAAGCCGGCAAGCTAGCCGACATCGTTGCGGTTCCCGGCGATCCTCTGGCCGACGTCACTCGGCTCGAGCAGGTGCGCTTCGTGATGAAGAACGGCGTCGTTTATGCGGCCGCGGAGGCGGCGCCCTAACAACGTCGCCGCCGTTCAGCGTGACGCCGTCACGCCGTCGCTACTTCGACCAGGTCCAATCCTTCGCTGCGGCTCGGCAGCCGCCGCCAGTCGCTCCCGTCCAGGCGCGGCCGCGCACCACGCGGCCGGTCGCTGCGCCGGTCGGCGCGCCTTCCTTGACGGCGAGCTTGCCGTTGACGATGACGTAGCTCACTCCCGTACTCAATTGATGGGATTTGGCGTAAGTGGCGCGGTCTTGAATGGTGTTGGGATCGAACACCACGACGTCGGCAAAGGCGCCGGCCGTCAGCCGGCCGCGATCCGGCAGCGAGAGATTGTCGGCGGGCAGGGTGGCTAGCTTGCGCACCGCCTGCTCGAGGCTCAAGGCGTGATCTTTGCGCACGTACTCGGCAAACACTCGCGCGAAATTACCGTATGCCCGTGGATGCGCCGCAGACAACAGGAATACCCCTTCGGGCGCGTCGCCGGATTCATCGGAGCCAAAACTCACCCACGGTAGCGCGACTTGGCGGCGGATATTGTCTTCGTTCATGAGAAAATAGGCGAGGCCCACTCTCGATCCGTCTTCGATCACCAAGTCGATGGCGGCATCTTCGGGACTGACGCCGCGCATCTTTGCGACTTCAGCCAGGCTCTTGCCCGTCAACGGCTTCAGTTTCGGGTTCTTGAATGCCAGCAGAAGTGTGCCGTCGGCGCCGGAGGCCGCGAGAAGATTTTCCCAGTTGCCGGGATGCGGATTGCGCATTTCGGCTATGACCTTGGTGCGTACCGCGGGGTCTTTCAGGCGCGCGATCCACGCCTCGAGACCGCCGTCCTGCACCCAGGCGGGCATGGCGGCGTCCAAGCCCGTGGCGCCGGCCGTGTAGGTGTACATATCCGCTGAAATGCGGGTACCCGACGCGCGTGCCGCGTCGACCATGGCGATCACTCGATCGAGCTTGCCCCAATTATCCTTGCCCGCCACTTTTAAGTGGTAGACCTCCGCGGGCGCACCACTTGCCTTCGCGATGTCGATCGTCTCCTGCAGGGCCGCTTCGATGCGGTCTCCCTCGCTGCGCATGTGCACTGTGTACATGCCTCCGCAGCGGGCGGATTCCTGAGCGAGCGTAATGAGCTCGGGAGTCTTGGCGTAGGTCGCCGGCGCGTAGATGAGCATGGTGGTCAAGCCGAGCGCTCCTTCCTCCATGGCCTGGTGCACGAGGACGCGCATTTGTTCGAGCTGCGCGGGGGAGGGCTGTACATCGGCTTCGCCGAGCACCACGGTGCGCACCGTCGAGGCTCCCACGAAGGAGGCCACATTGGGGCTGATGCCGCGCCGCTGCACGGTTTCCAAGTACTGGCCCAAGGTGGTCCACGTCACCGGATACTTGATGTCGTCCTGACGCGCGGCCATTAGCTCCGCCATTTTCTGATTCAGCGGGCCCATTGAGAATTCGCCATCACTTCGAGAGTGACACCTTGCATCAGATCGCTCAAGGCGCGGCCATCGGCGAACAACGATTCCTCCGGGTGCGCCAGCATATTGATGAAACCCGGTGCAATGGCCTGACCCTTGACGTCGATGTCCGTGCGAGCGGACATATCGGTGTGCGGCCCGACATACACGAGCCGGTCGGCGTCGATGATGACATCGCCCCGGTAGGCCGCGCGCCCCGATCCGTCGTAGATGGTGCCGTTGCGCAGGACGAGCTCGTGAACGGCCTTGTCGCTCAGCGCTGCCGTGCCGTCGGCTGCCGCTGCCGATGCCAGAACGGCCAAACTTAGACCTAACGCGGTAAACGATTGCACGCGGCAAAACTGCATCACGACTGCCTCCCAAAATATCCCGTGGCTTTTCTAAATGCGCAGTATGAGCTTACGCTCACCGCGCGGCTTACTTCCCGCCAACCCGCCGCCGGGCCTTCAGCAGCACGTCGACTGCTTCGGGCCTGTCGTCCCAGTAGTCCAAGCGTACCCGGCCATCCGGCAGCTGGCTGACGGTGGCCGGAGCGGCACTGAAGGTGCAGTACCAGCCCATGGGCAGCACCACGGCGTTGCGCGGCCTCCCCAAGCTGCGATCGAAAACCAGTTCATCGCCGTCCAGTTTATAGCTCACCGGCGCCGTGTAGGTCTCGGCAATGCGCAGCCGCAACGTTTGTCCCTCCCGCAGCGGCGCGAACGGAATCACGACCACCCGCGCCGCGGCGTCCACGGCCTCACCGGTGTTGATTTTCGACGCTGACATCTGCGCGCCGCTCATCTCGCGTGCCGTCAATTGTTCCCCCGTATCGAGCACGACCGCGGACGGGTGACTCGCCGCGCTGCCCTGGCGTACCACGTTGGCATAGCCGTTCACGCCCGCCCGGGATTCCGTGTAATCGTGATATAGCATGAATGCGTGAGTCTCGGGCTGCTGCAGGAAGTACACGATATCGCGGTCTTGATGGGCGCGCTCCGACAGCCGCTCCTGTTCGGTCTCGCCCTTGAACGGCGCCTCCCAGCTTGGTTGCTCGGTCAAGGGCTTGGGCAGCGCCGCCGCTCCCACCTGTGCGTCCTTGACGGCCCGCAGTTCCAGCGGCGCCTCGCCGGCTCCGGCGTGCAGGAAGCTGACGGCCACCCGCCCGTCCTTCTCCGTCAGGATCTGCGACGGTACCGTCAAGGCGATGACTTCATATCCCGGCGGCAGCACCACCTTGTCGCGTTTCACGCCGAGCGGCCGATTGAAGACGATGGCGTTGCCGTCTTTGTGGTAGCTGCTCGCATCCTTGTAGGTCTTTGCGATCACGAGGCGGCCGCGGCCATGTTCGGGCACCGGCCGTGCCAGAGTCACTTTGATGTAATCGGTCGCCAGATCCGCGTCCGCCATCAAGGGATCCTTGCAGGCCTGCGCTCCGCTCACCACTTCAAAGTGCAGCGGCGTTCCGAGCATCGCGTCGTGCACGCTCTCATCGCTCGCCGCACTGCCTTTGCGGATCGGATTGTAATAGTACTTCGCCCCAGCCGTGGTGGCGGACACCTCGTAGTAGATTCTGAAGCTGGCGGTCTGCGGATCCAGCAGTTCGTAACGCGTATATTCGTCGGTCTCGGTCTGGCCGACAGCCGTGGGAAAATACACACCATCGTTTATTCCCTGAGCGCCGGCTGCCGAGTGGATGAGCGCTGCAAGGCATGCCAAGAAACCGCGGTGAAACATCTTATCGCTCCTTACGGCCGCTATTCGCGCGCACGTGCGCGAGCAATAAATCATTGACCGCCGCCGGCGCCTCCATACTCGCCATATGGCCGGCGCCGGCAACAGTGTGCAGAACCGCGCCGGGGATCTCGCCGGCCAGACGTTGCGCAATCTCCTTGAAGTCCGGCAGGTCGAGCTCCCCCAGGATAACCAAGGTCGGGCTTGATACGGAGGCAAGACACTTGATCGCCGGCGACGCGGATCTGCGCACGGGATCGGTATTGCACCAATGCCAGACGCTGTAGCGATCCACCATCGCGGCGAGCGCGGCCGCAACCTGCGCGTCGCGCCGCGCCGGCGCGAACAGCTCGTGCGCCAGCCACAGCCGTCTCGCAGCGTGGACGTCGCCGGCGCCGGCCGCGGCCAGTATGGGAGCCATTTGCCGGGCCCATGCCTCGCTCCAGGAGAATCCTTCCAGCGCCGGGTCGATGAGCGTCAGCGACTTAACTGCATTTGGCTGATCGAGTGCGAAGCGCAACGCCAACCGCCCGCCCATCGACAGGCCGACGACGTGAGCGGGACGCGCATCCAGAAAATCCAGCAAGCCGAGAAGGTCCTCGGAATTGCTGTACGGACCCGCGGGAATGCTCGAAGCGCCGAAACCGCGAACATCGTAGCGAATGGCGCGGAACTCCCGCTGCAGCGCGGGCCACTGCGCATCCCACATGTCCGCGTCGAGGCCGAGACCGTGGATGAGCACCACGGGTTCCCCGGCGCCCGCGACGCTGTAGCGCAACTCGCCGCCGTCGGCGCAGCGGAAGGTGAGTGCGGTCACTTCAGCTGCGCCAGCCACAGGTCTGTATCGGGCCACGCGGGTGCGGACTTGGCACAGCGAAATCCGCTGTCTTCATCCGCGCGGCTGGACAACTCGTAGCGGCGTGTGGCGGCTCGCTTGTTGGCGGGGTTCGGTTCCAGCCACGAGCCGCCCTTGAGCACTTTTCTGCCGCCGACCTTGGTATCCACCCATTGCCAGACATTTCCGGACATGCCTTTGTAGCGGCCGCCGATGCCTTCCGCAGGGCCGTCGCCGGCACGCGGCGGCGCATTCGGTGCGGCCATCGCCGGGTCGATGTTGTCTCCCCAGGGAAAGGTGGAGCGCTTCGGGCCGCGCGCAACGTATTCCCACTCGTCCTCGGAGGGCAGGCGCCGTCCCTTGGAGCGGCAGAAGGCGGCGGCGTCTTGAAAGCTCACGCCCACCACCGGCAAATCGTCATCGGCGGCATGCTTCTTCACGGCGTTGCGCCAAGATCCGCCGTTGACGGGCTGCAAAGTGCCATCGACCAGCGCATAGGCGAAGCCCACCGTCTCAGCCTGAGTCTTGTAGTGCGCCGTTTCCACGAATTGGCGAAACGACTTGACGCTGACCGGCGCCGGGTCCAACTCGAAGGCCTCGAGAGTTACATTGCGCAGGCCCTCGTCTCCGTACCAGCTGAGCTGGCAAGCCGACGAATACTGCTTGCAGAGTGCGAAGGCCGAGCGAATTTGTTCGGGTGTGCTACCCAGTGTCACCCGGCGCGGCGTGGCCTCGATGAGTTGACGGATCGCG
>JANXZQ010000197.1 GCA_025355445.1 Gammaproteobacteria bacterium | reverse complement strand
GGCTCGACGTGCCGCCGCAGGCCATCGATCGCGATTTCACGCAGCCCTACCAGGCCAGCAAGCAGGTGGCCGCGGCATGGCTCAGCGTCTACCACAACTCCGTCAAGGAGTGGGATTTGTACGAGCTGGCGGAGCGCTTGGTCGACCTGGATTATAAATTCCAGCTGTGGCGCTTCGCGCACGTGAAAACGGTGGAACGCATCATCGGCAACAAGCGCGGCACGGGCGGAACGGGCGGAGTGTCGTATCTCACCAAAGCGCTGGAACTGAAGTTCTTTCCCGAGCTTTGGACCATCAGAACCTCAATGTAGGCTGAAGTGAGCAATTTCCAAGATCAATTGCAGAACGTCAACGTCGCATCCAGCGACCTGTTGGCGACTCCCGAAGAAGTGAAGCGGCGGCTGCCGCTGACTTCGCGTGCGGCGCAGACGGTGTACAAATCCCGCGAAAGCGTGCGCGCGATTCTGGAGCGCCGCGATCCGCGCCTGTTCGTCGTGGTGGGGCCTTGCTCCATTCACGATGTGGCGGCAGCCCGCGAATATGCGGCGAGGCTCAAAGCGCTGGCCGGCCGGGTCGAATCCACGCTGCTGCCCATCATGCGCGTGTATTTCGAAAAGCCGCGCACCACGGTGGGCTGGAAGGGGTTGATCAACGATCCGGATCTCGATGACTCCTTCCATATCGAGAAGGGTATTCACCTCGCCCGCGAGCTCTTGTTGTATGTCGCCGAGTTGGGGTTGCCGGCGGGAACCGAGGCGCTCGATCCCATCATGCCGCAGTACCTCTCCGAATTGATCACCTGGACGGCAATCGGCGCCCGCACCACCGAGTCGCAGACCCATCGTGAAATGGCCAGCGGGCTATCCACTCCCGTGGGCTTCAAAAACGGTACGGACGGTGCTCTGGCCACCTCGATCAACGCGCTGCAGTCGGTGCGTCATCCGCACCATTTTCTGGGAATTACGCAGCAGGGGCAGTCGGCGGTGTTTCGCACGCGCGGCAATGCCCATGCCCACCTGGTGCTGCGCGGCGGCGGCGGCCGGGCCAACTACGACGCCGTGAGCATTGCGGTGGCGGAGCGTGAATTGGCCGCCGCGGGCCTGCCGGCCACGGTGGTGGTCGATTGCAGCCATGGCAACTCCAACAAGGACCCCAGCCTGCAGCCCCTGGTCGGCGAGAACTGCGTCGCGCAAATCATCGACGGCAATCGCTCCATCGTCGGGCTGATGCTGGAGAGCCACTTGAAAGCGGGCAGCCAGTCGATTCCGAAGGATTTGAGCAAGCTGGAATACGGCATGTCCATCACCGACCCGTGTATCGACTGGGAGACTACCGAGTCCCTGCTGCTGAGGCTGCACCGGAGCTTGGGGGGCGTGCGGCGCTGAGGCGCGCCATGGCTTGACGCTGTTTCCATAGGCGATATCCAAGCAGCAGCGTGAGGCCGCAGGCGTACAGCAACGGTTCGCGGATGTCCTTTTTCACCTGCCACCAGAAGTGCCAAACGCCGAGAATGAGGACGAGGTAGATCAGGCGGTGCAGTTGTGTCCAGCGCCTTCCCAGTCGCCGCTGCGCCTTCGCGGTGGAGGTGGCCGCCAGCGGAATCAGCAGCAGTAATCCCAGCATGCCGATGGTGATGTACGGGCGCTTGACGATGTCCTGCCACAGAGCTCCGAGCTTGCCGCTCTGATCGAGCAGCAGGTATACCGAGAAATGCGCAAGCACGTAGAAGAACGCGAACAGGCCGAACATGCGCCGAAAGCGCATCCAGATGAAAGACCGGGTCAGATCACGCAGCGGCGTCATGCAGAGAGTGATCATCAGAAAATTGAGCGTCCAGCGGCCGCAGGTATGCAGCATCGTCTTTACAGGGTCGGCGCCGAGAGAGATGCCCGCGACATGCCATCCCTCGACGGCATTCAACGCTCCGATTCCGAGACGTGCGGCAGGAATCAGGCACGCAAGAAAGACCAGCGGCTTTGCCACCCAACGAATCCATCGCATCAAAAGTTCTTCCGCAGGTCCATTCCGCTGTAGAGGCTCGCCACCTGGGCGGCGTAGCCGTTGAAAGGCAGCGTGGGTTGGCGCGGGCCGAAGGCATTCGCGCCGATCCGTCGTTCAGTTGCCTGGCTCCAGCGCGGGTGGTCGACCTCGGGATTTACATTGGCATAAAACCCGTACTCGTTGACGGCCGATCCGGCCCAGGTGGTGCGCGGCGCACGCTGAACAAATCTGATGCCGACAATGGCTTTGATGCCCTTGAATCCGTACTTCCAAGGAACGATCAGCCGCAGCGGCGCGCCGTTCTGATTCGGCAACCATTTGCCGTACAAGCCGATCGCCATCAATGCCAACGGATGCATGGCTTCGTCCATGCGCAGTCCCTCCACGTAGGGCCACTCGAGCACGCGGGTGCGTTGCCCCGGCATCTGCTTCGGATCGAACAGCGTCTTGAATTCAACGAATTTCGCGTTGGCCGTGGGCTTGAACCGATTGAGCAGGTCGCGGAGCGGGAATCCCACCCACGGGATCACCATGGACCACGCTTCCACGCAGCGTAGCCGGTACACGCGCTCTTCCAGAGGATGCGGTTTTATGATGTCCTCAAGGGTGAAATTACCGGTCACTTCGGCTTCTCCGCTCACCGCGACGTTCCAAGGACGAGTGCGAAAATTCTGGGCGTTTTCCGACGGGTCGGATTTACCGGTGCCGAATTCGTAGTAGTTATTGTACGTGCTGATGTCCGCGTATGAATTGGGCGCGTCTTTGACGCTGAAGGCGGTATTACGCGCGTAGGTCAGGGCGGTGGGGGGACCTGCAGACTGCCCTATGGCGGGGCGCGCGAAACCGCCCAGGGTCTGCGCCGCAGCCAATCCTATCCCACCGGCGAGCAGGGCGCGCCGCGACAGGTATTGGTCCTCCGGAGTGATCTCGGAGGGCTTGATCTTGGCCAAATCTGCCGATCTCTTGCGCATAGCTCATATCTCGCATAGCTGAAATTCCTGACTAGTAGACCGGCGGAAGCCAGGGAATGTTTCGATGCCTTAGCGATTCAGGCCCATGTGGCGGTGGGAATTCCCAATCGCGCCGCCGCGCTTCGGGCAGCCGTGCTGCCGTTCACCAGCAACGCTCGCTCAGCGTGGCGCATATGGTCCAAGTCCGAGGTGCTGTTGCCATAGGCGATCACAGGCGTATTCGGATAGTGCACGCGCAGCCAGTCGAGACAGCGAGATTTCTCGGCGCCGTGTCGATTCGGCGTTTTTAACGTGCCCAACAGCCGGTCACCCTGCCACTGTATTTCGGTGCACAGGGTAAGTTCGAATCCTAACGCGGTGCCGATCCGCGGCACGTATAAATCAGGGCTCGCCGACAGCAGCACCAGGTGATCGCCGGCGATGCGATGCGCTTCGAGCACGGCGAGCGCGGTTGGCCGCAAACGGTGCTTCGGTTGCAGGGAACCCACGAACGCGTCCGCGCACGCGTCAACGTCGGCACGGCCGGCGCCGCCCATGACCATGCGAATGACCTGCGATTTGAGCACGCCTCGATCACGCGCTCCCGCCAGGTAATTCGAGAGCGCCAACGGCAGGCGCCAAAGCCCCAGCACTCGCGACGGATGCCGGCGCAAATACATCACCAAGAACGGCAGCAGGGTGTCGCGCCAGGTGAGCGTGCCGTCGAGATCGAACAGCGCGACGAAACGCGGCGGTGTGGAATGCGAGTCAGTCATGGGTATATATATTAATAAATACAATAACTTACGGAATATATATGAAACAAGTATTACATACCAGTCGCCACAGTTGATCACAATCCCGCCGGAGCGACGGCACTTTGCATTCGGAGACTGGACGCTATCAAAAAGGGAGACGCCATGTTCGGTCCGAATCGAATCAATCCATTGCTGGCCAAGATCATCGTCATTGCATTGCTCACGCTGGTCCTGCTGGTGCCGTTGTCGAAGGTGGAGTCCCTGATCGCCGAACGAGCGGCACTGCGCGATGCTGCGGTGACGCGCGTGGCCAAAGGCGTCGGCTATGCGCAGAGCGTGGGTGCAATCATGCTGGTGCTTCCGCTGACGCGGACCTGGGTCACTGACGGCAGGGAGTGCTCGGAGACCAAGAACTATCGGCTGCTGGCGAGCACGGCCGAGGTGAGCGGGGAGGTCCACGGCGAGCTTCGCAAATCGGGCATCTATCGCGTTCCGGTCTACAAGGCTTCACTGCACATTGCCGGCATCACCTCCGAGGAGTCGCTGATGAAGCTGTTGGCGCCGGAGGCCGGCGTCACCAAGAGAATCGGCGCCACCGCTTTGTTTCTGGGAATTTCCGATCCGACCGGAATCCGCGCACTGGACGGGATCCGCATCGACGGCGACGTCGTGCCGGTTTCCGCTGCAACCCAGGCCGGGCTGCAAGGCGTCGCGGCGCCGCTCGCCGCTGCCACTCTCGGCGCCCCGCGGCGCATCGCGTTCGCCGCAGATCTGATCGTGTCGGGCACGGAGCGGCTGCAGTTTCTGCCATTCGCCCAGGCCACTCACGTGCATCTGTCATCGTCGTGGCCGAATCCGAGTTTCAGCGGGGCGTTTTCGCCCAACGCCGTTCCGCAGGTGGGGCCTCACGGCTTCGCGGCGGATTGGCAGGTACTGGAAATCAACCGGGACTACCCACAACTCTGGGCCGACGATGCGATCGGCGCGAAACAATTGGCGAAATCCGCGTTTGGCGTGGACTTCTACCAGCCAGTAGATGCCTATCAGCGCGACTATCGCGCGATTCATTACGCGGTGCTGTTCATCGCGCTCACCTTCATGGCTTTGTTTCTGTGGGAACACACTTTGGGCGCGCCGGTTCACGCCCTGCAGTACGCGATGATCGGTGCGGCGTTGTCGGTGTTCTACCTGGTCTTGACGGCACTCAGCGAGCACTTGGATTTTGGCGGCTCGTATGCGCTCGCCGCCTGCGCCATGACGCTGTTGCTGGCGGTGTACTTCAGCGGACTGCTGAAATCGCGCACCGCCGGCCTGGCGGCGGGCGCGGCAGCGGGAGTTTGCTATTCTTTGTTATATCTTCTCGTGTTGTCGGAGGAATACGCCTTGCTGTTCGGAGCGCTCGCCCTGTTTTTCCTGCTGGCCGCCACTATGGTCGGGACGCGCAAACTTGATTGGTACCGGGTGGCATCGTCACCCAGGCCCGGTACTTGAGCCCATCGGTTGCCGTCGTCGGGGCGGGTGCCATCGGCGCCTGGGTGGCGGACGCCCTGGATCGCGCCGGCTGGACGGTATCGTTGCTGGCGCGCGGCCCGACGCTCGCGGCCTTGGCCGTGGAAGGCCTGCGCGTCGAGCGCGGCGGCGAGACGCGCCGCAGCAGGCCTCGGGCGGGACCTGCGGCAGAACTTGGAATTCATGATTTTGTGTTTCTGAGCGTCAAGGCGCAGGCGCTGCCGGATCTGGCGCCCTCGCTGGCGCCACTCATCGGTCCCGCGAGCGTCGTGATCAGCGGGACCAATGGTATTCCCTGGTGGTTCTTCCATGATTTTGGGGGCACGTTGGCAAATCAGCCGCTGCGGTGCGTCGATCCCGACGGCACGCAGGAGCGCGTGTTTCCGCGGCAACGTATTTTAGGATCGGTGGTGCACGCTTCGGCTCGTGTGCTGGCGCCGGCTCATGTGCAGGTGGTGGCCGCCGATCGCTTGCTGCTCGGCAGCCCCAGTGGAGAGCTCACCAGTTCCCTGCAGACGCTCACCGACGGATTTCGTGCAGGTGGCATCAACGCAGAAATATCTTCGCGCATACGCCACGACGTCTGGGCCAAGCTCTGGGGCAACATGAACATGAATCCCCTGAGCGCGCTGACGCGTTGCGGAACGGCCAAGCTTCTCGCGGACGACGACGTGCGAGAATTGTGTGTGCGCATGATGGAGGAGATGCAGGAGTGCGGCCGGCGTTTGGATCTGCAAATCGCCATGACGCCCGCGGAACGCATCGCCATTACACAGCGTCTCGGCGACTTCAAGACCTCCATGCTCGCGGATCTCGAGGCGGGGCGTGCGCTCGAGCTCGGACCACAGCTGGGTGCGGTGGCAGAAATCGCGCAGCGCCTTGCGGTGCCGGCGCCGTTTGTGCGTTCTATCCTCGGTATGACTCGATTGCTCAGCCCGTAGGAGGTGACCTACAAATCGTGACGTCCCGGGCCACTGAAGCATTTACAATGCGGGATCGCAGCACGGCTCAAGGGCACACATGAACGCGGGAAGAGAGTTAGTGGGGAGATTCATCGCGGCGGTGCTGGGAGCCGCCTTGGCCGGTTCAGCCGGCGTTCTGCAAGCGGTGGCCGCACCGGCGCCCAGCAAAGCGCCCGTGCCCGCAACGCCTGAAACAGCTACGCCCGCGCTCGCTACAGCCGCGGTAACCGCGGCGGCTGCGACCGCCGCCATCGCTGCTGCGACCGCCGCCGCCGCCGCCTCTGTTTCCCCTCTCCCGGCGGCTCCGGTGACAGGCTTCAGCCATGTCAGGTCGTTGTCGGGAATCGATGAATACAAGCTGGACTCCAACGGCCTTACGGTGCTGCTGGTGCCGGATCATTCAGCGCCGGTGCTGACATTTCAGGTGACCTACGAAGTCGGTTCCCGCAACGAGGTGACCGGGGTTACCGGGGCGACGCACATACTCGAGCATCTGATGTTCAAGGGCAGTGAGGGCTTCAACGATCCTAAAGGCAATAGCGTCAAGCAATATCTGGAACGGGTCGGCGGCCAATTCAACGCCAGCACCTCTTTCGATCGCACCCATTATTTCGCGACCATCGGCCGGGAGAGCCTGGAGGGGTACGTTGCCATCGAATCCGACCGCATGCGTCATCTTTGGCTGCATGAGAGCGACCGGCAGGCGGAGATGACGGTGGTGCGCAACGAATTCGAACGCGGCAAGAACGATCCTAACAATGTGCTCTTGGAAGAGGTGATGGCCGCCGCCTACGTGGCATTGCCGTACCACCATCCGACCATCGGCTGGAAGAGCGACATCGAGCACGTGCCCATCGGCAAATTGCGCGATTTCTACGACACCTTTTACTGGCCTAACAACGCGACAGTGACGGTGGCGGGCGACCTCGATCCGGTGGCGACCTTAAGCCTGATCAAGAAATACTACGGCGTGTACGCGCATTCTCCTGCGCCCATTCCCGCAATCTACACCGAAGAGCCGGCGCAAACCGGCGAGCGCCGAGTGATCATCAAACGCCCGGGTGAGCTTGGGACCGTGATCATCGCTCACAAGGTGCCGAACGGCCGGGATGCCGATCAACCGGCGCTCGACGTACTCGATGCGATTTTGAGTTCGGGCAAGAACGCCCGCCTGTACCGCGCGCTGGTTGACCAAGGGCTGGCTTTGAACGCCGGCGCGGGCACCGATTTGTTTCACGATCTGTCGCTGCACACGGTGTACGCCATGCTCGCGCCGGGCGCGGCGCACGCCCAAGTCGAGAAAGCCTTGCTCGGAGAAATCGCCAAGATCAAGAGCGATGGCGTGACCGCTGCCGAAGTGGAGCGCGTGAAACAGCAATACATCGCCGCCGATGCGTACAAGCGCGATGGCACCGCGGCGATCGCCTCGGAGATCAACGAGTGGATCGCCGTCGGCGATTGGACTTTGTATGTGACTTTTCCGCAAAAGGTGCGGCTGGTCACTCCCGCCGACGTGCAGCGCGTCGCCAGGCAGTATCTCAAAGAAGATCAGAGTACGACGGGCTGGTTCATTCCGGTGCCGCCGACGGAGAATAGCCCGTGATGCGACATTATTTATTGACGGCATCGTTGTGGGCGGGCGCGGTCACGCAGGCCAATGTCGCCGAGCACAGCCAGCGCGCGCAGATCGCGGGCATCGATTTGATCACTTATCACACCGACGTGAAGGATGTGGTGGTGATTCTCGGGACGCTGCCCGCGGGTGACGCCATGGCCGGTTCCGGCAATATCGCCATTCCCACTCTCGCCGGTATGATGCTCGACCGCGGCACCAAGACGCTGGATAAGTTTGCCATTGCCGAGCAACTGGACAACGTGGGCGCGGAGATCGCATTCAGCGTAGGCACACAGAGCGTGGAATTTCGCGCCAAGTCTTTGAGAAAGGATATGCCGCTGATCGTCGGCTTGATCGCCGCGGAGCTGCGCACTCCGGCGTTCCGAGCGGACGAATTCAACAAGGCGAAACAGCAGTTCATCGGCGCGCTGCAAGCCTCGGCGCAGAATACCGAGGCGCGAGCGCAGGAGGCGTTTAGCCGCGCCGCATTCCCCCAGGGGCATCCGAATCGGCCTCACACGGTGACCGAGTACGAGGCAGCGGCGAAGGCCGCCACCCTGGATGAACTGAAAGCCTTCTATGCGAAATTCTACGGTCCGGCACACATGACCATGGTCGTGGCAGGCGACGTCGATGCGCCTCAAACGCAGGCCGAGATCGGCAAGGCGTTTGCCGGATGGAGCGGCGGCCAAGACTATGTCCGCCCGGCCACACCTGCGGCTCTCACGGCGCCGGTCGAAGTATCCGTGCCGCTGGCAGATAAGCCCAGCGTAACGGTGATCATCGGGCAGCCGACGGGCTTGCGATACAAGGATCCTGATGCGCTGGCTCTGCGGGTGGGCACCGCCATTTTAGGCAGCGGTTTCACCGGCCGCTTGATGGGCATCGTGCGCGACAAGGAAGGACTGACCTACAGCATTTCCGCCGTGGTGTCCGACGACAGCATTACCGATGGCCGCTGGGATATTTCGGCGAGCTTCGCGCCGGGACTGCTCGACAAGGGCATCGCTTCGACGCGGCGTGAACTGGGACGATGGTGGAGCGACGGCGTCACCGAGCAGGAACTGGCGGCGCGCAAGCAGGGTATGGTGGGCACCTACTTGGTGGGTCTGTCGACCACGGCCGGTCTCGCGGGCGCCATTTTGACCAATATCCAACGCGGCTACGACGTGAATCGCTTGGACGAGTTTCCGGGGGCGGTCAATTCGCTGACCCGGAATCAGGTCAATGCCGCCATCAAGACGCACATCGACCCTGCCAAAATGGTGCTGGCGGAGGCGGGGAGCGTGAGTACCGCGCCCTAGTGAGCCGGCGACTCAACTTTTGCCTAAATAGTCCATCTTGCCGAGCTCCAGTCCCGACTGGCGCAGAATGTCGTAGGCGGTGGTGACGTGGAAAAACACGTTCGGCAGCACGTGATGGAACAAGTAGGGAATGCCTTGCATGTTCTTGGTCGAGGTGCGGGTCTGCCAGCTCACGGTGCGGTCTTCGGAGTCTGCGAATTGCGCGGGCTTCAATGATTCGAGATACGCGACCGTCGCGCGGGTAGCAGCGATCCATTCGGCGAGGCTGCGTTCCTTCGCTTCGAACACCGGCACTTCCGCGCCGGCGAGCCGCGCCGCGCCGCCTTGCGCAATGTCGCAGGCGATTTGAATCTGGGTCGACAGCGGCAACATATCCGGATAGAGCCGGGTATTGAGCAACACCTTCGGATCGATCTTGCGCGCTTGCGCATGCGCGCCGCTCTTCTCGAGAATGACCGCGAGATTATTCAACGCGCGAATACAGGTCGGCACTGCGGCCGTATACATGGTGAGTGGCATAAACTAGGCCGCCTTGCTGTTGGAGGCGAGCTGCCGCAATACGTATTGCAGAATCCCGCCATGTTGGTAGTAGTCGAGTTCCTTCGGTGTATCAATGCGCAGGCGCGCCTCGAATTCCGTCATCGTGCCGTCGCCGGCTGTGGCGATGACCTTCACCGTTTTCGCCGCACCGCGGTTCAGACCGACGATTTCGAAAGTCTCCTTGCCGCTGAGCCCGAGGCTCTGCGCGTTCTGGCCGTCCTTGTATTGCAGCGGCAATACACCCATGCCGATCAAGTTGGAGCGGTGAATGCGCTCGAAGCTTTCGGCGATCACCGCCTTGACCCCGAGCAGCATGGTGCCCTTCGCGGCCCAGTCGCGTGAACTGCCCGTGCCGTATTCCTTGCCCGCGAGGATCACCAACGGCGTGCCCGCGGCTTTGTACTTCACCGATGCGTCGTAGATGGACATTTGCTCGCCGCTCGGCAGGTACGCCGTGACTCCGCCTTCGGTGCCGGGCAGCAGCAGATTGCGCAGGCGGATATTTGCGAAGGTGCCGCGCATCATCACCTCGTGATTGCCGCGGCGCGCGCCGTAGGAGTTGAAATCCACCGGCTGCACACCCTGCGCCACCAGGTACTTCGCCGCCGGACTGGTCTTTGAAATATTGCCGGCGGGTGAGATGTGATCGGTGGTGACCGAGTCGCCGAGCACCGCCAATGCCCGCGCGCCCTTGATGTCGGCGACCGCCGCCGGCGTCATGGTGATGCCGTCGAAGTAGGGCGGATTCTTGACGTACGTGGAATTGTTGTCCCAGGAGTAGACCTTGCCGACGGGTGTCTTGAGCGCGATCCAGTTCGCGTCCCCCAAGAACACATTGGCGTAGCCTTTCTTGAACATGGCCGAATCCACCGATGCGGTGACGGCGGCCGCCACCTCCGCGGCGCTCGGCCAGATATCACTGAGATACACGGGTTTGCCGTCCGAGTCCAAGCCCAACGATTCGGTGGTGATATCGATGTCGAGGCTGCCGGCCAACGCATAGGCGACGACCAGAGGGGGCGAGGCGAGGAAGTTCATCTTGATTTCCGGATGCACGCGGCCTTCGAAGTTGCGATTGCCGGAAAGAACGGAACAGGCAACAACGTCGCCCGCCTTGACCGCCGCGGAGATTTCCGGGCGCAAGGGCCCGGAGTTACCGATGCAACTAGTACACCCGTAGCCCACGGTGTAAAACCCCAGCGCTTCCAAGTCTTTCAGCAGGCCTGCCTTCGTCAAGTAGTCCGTGACGACTCGCGAGCCCGGCGCAAGCGAGGTCTTTACCCAGGGCTTGCTGGTCAAGCCGCGTGCGCGCGCTTTGTGCGCCAGCAGGCCGGCGGCGACCATCACCGCGGGGTTCGAGGTGTTGGTGCAACTGGTAATGGCGGCGATCAGCACCGCCCCGTCCTTCACTTCGAAGTTTTTGGCGTCGACGGTAGCCGGCGCCGTGCCCGTGGCCCCCGGATTTTTCTGGGTGCGCTCCGCGGCCATTTTCTTCACGGCGCCTTCGTAGACATTCTTGGCGTTGCGCAGCGGCACGCGATCCTGCGGCCGCTTGGGACCGGCGAGAGAGGGTTCGACCGTCGATAGATCGAGCTCGACTACGTCGGTGTAGTCGGCGGCCGGTGCGCCGTTGATTCGCCACAACCCTTGAGCCTTCGCGTAGGCCTCGACAAGGGCAATTTGCTCCGGCGCTCGGCCGGTGAGTTCGAGGTAGCGAATGGTTTCCTCGTCAATGGGAAAGATCGCGCAGGTCGAGCCGAATTCCGGCGACATGTTGGCGATGGTGGCGCGGTCCGCGAGCGGCAAACCCTTGAGCCCGTCGCCGAAGAACTCGACGAATTTGTCCACCACTCCCTTCTTGCGCAACATCTCGGTCACGGTGAGCACGAGATCAGTGGCGGTGGAGCCGGCGGGCAGCGCACCCGTGAGCTTGAAGCCGATGACTTGGGGAATCAGCATGGTGACGGGCTGTCCCAGCATGGCGGCTTCGGCTTCGATGCCGCCCACTCCCCAACCCAATACTCCCAAGGCATTGACCATGGTGGTATGCGAATCGGTGCCCACCAAGGTATCGGGGTAGGCGAGGTTCTTGCCGGACGTGTCATCGGAGAAAATTACCCGTGCCAGCCGTTCGATATTGACCTGATGGACAATTCCTGTGTTGGGCGGGACAACTTTGAAATTGCTGAATGCCGATTGCCCCCAACGCAGGAACATGTAGCGCTCGCCATTGCGGGCGAACTCGATTTCATTGTTGTGCTTGAGCGAGTCGGCGGCGCCGTACTCATCGACCTGCACCGAGTGATCGATGACCAATTCGGCGGGGGCGAGCGGATTGACCCGCTGCGGGTCGCCGCCCAGACGCACGATGGCCTCGCGCATGGCGGCGAGGTCCACGATGCAGGGAACGCCGGTGAAGTCCTGCATGATGACTCGTGCCGGCGTGAAGGCGATTTCGTGACTGGGCGCGGCCTTAGGGTCCCATTTCAGCAAGGCCTCGATATCGTTCTTGGTGACGTTGACGCCGTCTTCGAAGCGCAAGAGGTTTTCCAGCAGAACCTTCAGGGAGAAGGGCAGACGGCCGACATTGAGCGATTTGAGCGCCTCGAGACTCAGGATCTCGTATTGCAGCGCGCCCACGTTGAGCGTCGTTCTTGCCTTGAAGCTATCGATCATGACCCCTCCACAGAAAACTCCCGATTATAAGTGATTCCGCTGCCGACGTGCGGCGAGCAGGAATTGAAGCGGCGCGCGATGACGCCGCCGCCGAGGCAGAGCTCGCCCCGGTAGAACACGGCGTACTGCCCCGGCGTGACGGCGCGCGCCGGCTCGCCCAAGGTGACGCGCCAGATCGGATCGCTCCCGCGATCCTCCGCGTCGGCGCGCTGCACGCGGCATTCGAGATCACTCTGCCGATAGCGAGTCTTGACCGCGCATTCGAGCGAACGGCCTTCTTCCCACGTCTGGTCGGCGCAATTCAGCCAGTGCGTTTGTTCTACGTCGAAGGCGTCGGAGAGCAGCAAGGGATGGTCTTGATTCTGCACGACGATGAGTGCGTTACGCGCGATGTCCTTGTCGGCCACGTACCAGGGCGCGGCGGCGCTGCCGGCGCGGCCGCCGATGCCCAATCCCGAGCGCTGGCCGAGGGTGTGCAACGCCAAGCCACGGTGCTCGCCGATCACCTGGCCACGGTCGTTCTCGATCGGTCCCGGCGCGGTGCGCAGGTAGCGGGTCAAGAATTCCTGAAACGGCCGCTCGCCGATGAAGCAGATGCCGGTGCTGTCCGGCTTGTCGTATACCGATAATCCGGCCTCGCGCGCCAGCCGCCGGACCTCCGGCTTGCGCAGCTCACCGATCGGGAACAGGGTTTTACGCAGCGCCGGTTCGGCGACAGCGTGAAGAAAATAGCTTTGATCCTTGGCCGTATCGGCTGCTTTCAGCAGCCGCACCCCCGCGGAGGTGTGCTCCAATCTCGCATAATGGCCGGTGGCGATCCACGAGGCACCGAGACGGTGCATGTAGTCCAAACAGACGCCGAATTTGATTTCGCGGTTGCAGAGTACGTCCGGATTTGGCGTTCGCCCCGCGGCGTATTCGCGCAGGAACAGCTCGAAGACCCGTTCACGATACTGCGCCGCGAAACTGGCTTTGTGCAGGGGCAGGTGCAAGGCATCGCAGACCCGGCGTGCATCTTGAAAATCGCCGGCGCTGGTGCAGTAGGCGTCGTCGTCGTTGTCCCAGTTGGACATGAACAGCGCCTGCACGGCGAAACCTGCTCGCTGTAATAGCAATGCGGCGACCGCCGAATCGACGCCGCCCGACATGCCGACGATGACGGTACCTGCGAGTTTGGGATCGGGAAACTGCATCCCACCATTATAGCGGGGCGCGCATGCCGGCGCGCAGCGCGCCCGACAATGCTACATGAGCATTTGGCGCATTTGCGATTCTTGCATGCTCGTCTGCCACACTTCGTCGAAGAAGTTCAGATAGCGGCGAACCACGGCTGGATCGTTCATGTCCGAGATCCCATCCCAGCGGTCGGCCTGTAATCGATACACCAGGGCCTTGTCGTCGGCAATGATGAACGCGCCGGCGCTGGCGGGGTACTCGGGACTCATCGCGCGCAGGTCGATGCAGCTGGTGAGGCGTCGCGCCAGGGCGAGGAAGCGATTGTTGTCGACCATGGCACGCGAAGGATCGGCGAGCAGAACTCGCACTTTGGCATAGGAACGCGCCAATACCAGGCGTTTGATGGCTTCGAGGAACAGTTCCTCGCCGTAGATCAGAGGTTCCAAATCTTGCGTAAAAATCGACAGCAGGCGCTGCGCCGACTTGGCAACCTTGAGGCTGGCCTCGCGAACCTCGGGCATGGTCGTAAGGAGGGTGCGGGTTCCCGAACCTGGGTTGTTCTGTGCTTGCGTACTTCCCGCCATAAATCACTGCCTCAATAGGAGGTCCTTTGAGGGATAGTACCGTCAGGCCTGGAATGGCCCGTACTAACTGCGTCACGTTTCGGACGGCAAATCCTGCAAAACCTTAGGGTTATTGCCGACGCCGCCGCTTCGCCAGCATGGGCGCCAGGCCCACATAGTCCTTCGGTTCCAAGCGCAGCAGCCGCTCTTTCTCAGGCGCCGGCAGATCCAGGGATGCAATGAATTCGCGCATGGCCGCTTTGTCTATCGGCCGGCCGCGGGTGAAGGATTTCAGGCGCTCGTAGGCTTCGGGAATGCCGTGTGCACGCATCACGGTTTGTACGGCTTCGCCCAGCACCTCCCAGGCGCGATCCAGGTCGTCCGCCACCCGCACCTCGTCGAGTTCAATTTTGCCCAAGCCCTGAGCCAGCGATCCGTAGCTCACCATCGAGTGGCCGATCGCCACGCCGACATTGCGCAGCACCGTGGAATCGGTGAGGTCACGCTGCAAGCGCGATAGGGGAAGCTTGTCGGCGAGATGGCCCAGCAGGGCGTTGGCCAACCCTAAGTTGCCCTCGGCATTCTCGAAGTCGATCGGATTGACCTTGTGCGGCATGGTCGAGGAGCCGACCTCGCCTTC
>JANXZQ010000151.1 GCA_025355445.1 Gammaproteobacteria bacterium | reverse complement strand
GCATCAATCCGGCGGTCGACGCCAGCTCCTCGATCGTGTCCGCAATGGCGCCGTGCAGTCCATCGGCGGAAAAGCGCGCCGCCGGATTGATGCTCAAGTCCCTGCTGCCGAGCGACCCGACGGGCGAAATGCTGCACATCGTCGAGGAGCTGGAACGCATGCCCCAGCCGGCGACCGGCGACGGCATCTGGGTTTCCCGCGACGGCTCGCGCGCCCTCCTCGCGGCGCAAACCACGGCCGGAGGCTCCGATACCGATGCCCAGCAACGCGCCATTGAGGCGATCCGCGCGGCCTTCGCCGCGGCGGTGCCCGAGTCCACGCAGAACGGTGCCCAAGCTCTGCAATTGAAAATGAGCGGGCCCGGCGTATTCGCCGTCGCTGCGCGCGCAAAGATCGAACGCGCCGCCATCCGTCTGTCGATCGTCAGCGCCATCCTGGTGGTCAGTTTATTGTTTGCCGTATACCGGTCATTCACCGCGTTGGCGCTCGGTCTTGCGCCCGTGGCGAGCGGTGCGGTGATCGGCATCGCCGCCGTTGCCTTGGGCTTCGGCGCCGTTCACGGCATTACCCTGGGCTTCGGCATCACGTTGATCGGCGAGTCGGTGGATTATTCCATTTATTTTTTCGTTCAATCGCACCGTCTGCGGCAGGACGCGACGGCCGCGCAGAGCTGGCAGCGGGCATGGTGGCCCACCATCCGTCTCGGGATGTTGACTTCCGTTTGCGGCTTCGTGTCGCTGCTTCCCTCGGGTTTCCCCGGCCTTGCCCAACTGGGCCTGTACTCCATCAGCGGGCTGGTGGCTGCAGCTTTGGTGACGCGCTTCGTGCTGCCGGCACTGCTGCCGAGCGGCTTCGCGATACGTGACGTCGCACCCTTGGGCTCCCGGGTTGCCGGGTTGCTGCGTCCTGCGCGGCAACTGAACCGCATGCTCGTTGCGGCGCTCGCCCTGCTGCTGGCAGCGGCGGCGCTCGTCGTGCTGATCCGACATGAAACTACGATGTGGAATCGTGAGCTCGCGGCGTTGAGTCCGATATCCATGGCGGACCAGGACTTTGACGCGAAGTTGCGCGGCGATTTGGGAGCCGCCGATGTCCGCGAGCTGGTGATCGTCTCCGCTCCGACCCTCGAATCAGCGCTTGAGCTCGCAGAACGCGCGGCCCAGCCGCTGACGGCTTTGGTGGACGCCCAGGTGATCGGCGGTTTCGACAGTCCGGCGAATTACTTGCCCAGCATGGCTACGCAAAAAACCCGCCGCGATAGCCTGCCCGATGCCGGCCAACTGCGTGCAAGCCTGCGGCAGGCCACGCCCGGCTTGGAATTGAGCGACGCTGTACTGCAGCCTTTTCTGACTGATGTCGAGAAGACGCGGCAGGGCGCGCTGCTGGGCGCGCGGGATCTTCAGGGAACATCGCTCAGCACCGGCTTCGATGCGCTGATCCTGCATCAGAGGGATCGTTGGAACGCGATTCTGCCGCTGCATGCGGCGGCCGGATCGCAGGCAGTCGACACGGCTCGGGTGAGGTCGGCGCTGCAAGTTGCGGGGCTTTCCGAGGCGCGGGCGCTCGACTTGAAGCAAGAATCCGACGGTTTGTATGCCAGTTATCTGTCCGAGGCCATTCATATGTCCCTGGCGGGCGTGCTGGCCATCATCGTGCTGCTCTCGATCGCGCTACGCTCGCCATGGCGGGTGGCGAGAGTGATGGCGCCGCTGCTGCTGGCGGTGCTCAGCGTTGCGGCGGGACTTGTATTGAGCGGAGTGCAGCTGACTATTTTGCACCTGGTAGGCATGCTGCTCATCGTTGCCGTCGGTTCCAACTACGCCCTGTTCTTTGACCGGCAAGCCAGCGTCCACGAGTCGGGGAGCGAGCCACTGACGCTGGCCTCTTTGGTGATCGCCAATGCGAGTACGGTGATCGGCTTTGGGCTGCTGTTGTTCTCGCATATCCCCGTGCTGGTGGCCTTGGGCGCCACGGTGGCGCCGGGCGCCTTCTTGGCGCTGCTATTCGCGGCAGTGCTGGCACGCGCCGACGAGTCGCGTGCGTAGCATTACAAGGCCGGCAGTGGCAGCAGCCGCGGCGCCCACACGCATGGTGTGGCTGCCCGGCGCCTATCACGCCGCACAGGATTTTTTGACCGCCGGCTTTGCCGAAGCGGTACGGGCACGGCAGCTGGACCTGGACTTGATATTCGTGGACATGGAGTTGGCGCACGTGGGCGATCGCGGCGCGCTCGTGCGGCTGCGATCCGACATCGTGCTGCCGGCGCGGGCGGCGGGCATTAGGCTGTGGATGGGCGGGATCTCGCTCGGTGGGCTCATTGCCCTCGACTATGCCGCCTCGTATCCCGATGAACTCGACGGGCTGTGTCTGCTGGCTCCTTACCTGGGAAATCGGATTTTAACCGCGGAAATCGTGCAGGCGCGGGGACTTGCGGCATGGCAGCCGGGCGAACTTGCGGAAACCGACGAAGAACGCCGAATATGGCGCTATATAAAGACGCGTCGCGCCGATGCACGGCCGCTATATCTGGGATACGGTGCGCAAGATCGCTTTTCCGCGGCGCATAAGCTGCTGGCGGACACGCTGCCTGCAAATGCGGTGAATGTGATCGCGGGCGGACACGATTGGGCCACTTGGTCCGGCCTATGGGAGAATTTTTTGGATTCGCGATTCACGTGAGCAATCGGCGCGCGCCCTGGCGTTGGTCACCTTCGCCGCTGTTGTATGCATCCGCCGCCGTGCATCTGGGCGCCGCGGCAGCAGTGCTGGCGCGCCCGCAATCGTGGCCGTGGGGCTTAGGAGCGGTCGCGGCGAATCACGTCGCCTTGGCCGCCGCGGGACTTTGGCCGCGCAGCCAGTGGCTGGGGCCGAACATGACGCGCCTGCCCGTGCGCAACGCGGCGTCCGGAGACGTCGCCATTACCATCGACGATGGCCCGGATCCCGAAGTCACGCCTCAGGTTTTGTCGGCACTCACCCGTCATCATGCGCGTGCTACCTTTTTTTGCGTCGGCGAACGAGTACAACGCTTCCCCGAACTGGCGCAAGAAATCGTGCGACTGGGACACGACGTCGAGAATCACAGCCAGCGGCATCGGCATAACTTCTCGCTGCTGGGCCCGGGCGGCATGAGCGCGGAGATTTCACGCGCCCAGGACGGCATCCTGCGCATCACCGGCAGCATGCCGCAGTTTTTTCGTGCGCCGGCGGGCCTGCGCAATCCATTTCTCGATCCCATACTGGCGCGCCTGCAACTGCGGCTCGCGAGCTGGACACGCCGCGGCTTCGACACCGTCACCACGGATGTGGATACCGTGTTCCGGCGTCTGGCGGACCAACTGCAAGGCGGCGACATTCTATTGCTGCACGATGGCAATGCGGCGCGCGGCCGCAGCGGACAACCCGTGATCCTGGAAGTGCTGCCGCGGCTGCTCGACGCCATCGCCGAACGGCAACTGCGCCCGGTCACGCTGCGCTCGGCAATACCGGCATGAAGCCCTTGCTGATCAAAACATTCACCGCGACCAGCTGCATCGGCACGGGTGTGGCCGCAACTTTACAGAGCCTGATCGAACAGCACAGCGGCCTAGAACGCTGCGAGTTCGAAACCGTGGATATCGACACCCATGTCGGCGAGGTGGCCGGCGTCGACGCCGTGCGGCTGCCGGAAAATCTGCGCAAATTCGAATGCCGCAACAACCGGCTGGCGGAGCTCGCCCTGCGCCAGGATGGTTTCTACGAGGCCGTACAGCAAGCGGCCGAGCGCTGGGGCCGGCACCGCGTGGGCGTGTTCTTGGGTACGAGCACTGCCGGCATTCTGCAGACCGAGCTTGCCTATCGCGCGCGTGACCCGGTCAGCGGAGCGCTGCCTGCGAGCTTCGAGTACGGCACCACTCATAATTCATTTTCGGTGGCCGATTACGTACGTCAACGTTGCAGCCTGCAAGGGCCTGCCGTCGCCGTCTCCTGTGCCTGTGCGTCCAGCGCCAAAACCTTTGGCTCGGCACGGCGCATGCTCGAAGCCGGGCTCATCGATGCGGCCCTCGTCGGCGGAGTCGACTCGCTATGCCTCACCACCCTGTACGGTTTTCACTCGCTGCAGCTGACGTCGCCGGGGCCGTGCCGCCCTTTCGATGTCGCGCGCGACGGTATTTCCATCGGTGAGGCGGCAGCCTTTGCCGTCCTCGAACGGGCGCCGGAAATTACCGCCGCCGGCTCCGTGCTGTTGCTGGGTCTCGGCGAATCGAGCGATGCCTACCATATGTCGGCGCCGCACCCCGAAGGCTTGGGTGCACGCCTCGCGATGCATGCCGCGCTCAAGGCCGCGGCGCTCGAGCCCGGCGACATTGATTACATCAATTTGCATGGCACCGGGACGCTGAGCAATGACCGATCCGAAAGCCAGGCGGTCACCAGTCTGTTCGGCCCGACGACGCCTTGTAGTTCGACCAAGGGCGCGACCGGTCATACCTTAGGTGCTGCCGGTGCCTTGGAGGCGGTCATCAGCGCTCTTGCCATTCAGAACGGGTTGATTCCGGGCGGAGTACAGACGAGCACCATCGACCCCACCCTGACGGCACACTATATCAAGGACAATCGCCGCGCCCCGCTGCTGCGGGTGCTCTCCAATTCCTTCGGCTTCGGCGGCACGAACTGCAGTCTGATCTTCGGGCGCGCAGGGTGAGCCTATCCGCCTACGTAAGCGGCCTCGGGATACTGGGTCCCGGATTGTCCAACTGGCCCGAAGCGGCCGCGGTGCTGGCGGGCCGGGCGGCGTATGCGCCGGCGCCCGCGGTATTGCCGGCGCCCACACACTTGGCGCCCGCGGAACGACGGCGCACCGGCCGCGTGGTCAAGCTGGCGCTGGCGATAGCCATCGAGGCCACGGCGCAGGCCGGCGAGGATCCCGCGCAACTCGCCAGCGTGTTCGCATCCTCGGGCGGCGATGGACAAAACTGCCACGAACTGTGTCAAGCCCTGGCGCTGGCGGGCCGCGAAATTTCGCCCACGCGCTTTGCCAATTCGGTGCACAACGCCGCCGCCGGCTATTGGAGCATCGCCACCCGCGCGATGGCCGAATCGAACGTGTTGTGCGCCTTCGATGCGAGCTTCAATGCCGGCCTGCTCGAGGCCATGAGCCAGGTCGTGGTCGACGGCGCGCCGGTGCTGCTGGTCGCCTATGACTCGGAATACCCGCAGCCGCTGCACGCGAAGCGTCCGCTGCCCGATGCCTTCGGCGTCGCCCTGGTGTTGACTCCGCAACGGCGCGCCTCTTCGTCGGCGAGATTGGACGCAATGCTCACCGCCGACGCCTTTGAACGAATGGCTGATCCGGCCTTGGAAGAATTGCGCGGCGCAATTCCTGCGGCGCGCTCGCTCCCCTTGCTGCGTTTGCTGGCCCGAGGGCAGGCCGGGCGCGCCATCCTCGAATATCTCGATGTGTCGCGCGTCGCGGTCCAGGTACAGCCGTGCACTTAGACCGCGCCTGGATCGAGAGAAACATTCCCCACCGCGACCGCATGTGCCTGCTCGATGAGATCGTCGAATGGGATGCGCAGCATGTTCGCTGCCGCAGCGGCACGCATCGCGCCACCGACAATCCACTGCGCTCGCAGGGCCGCCTCAGCGTCGCTTGTGGAATCGAATATGCCGCACAGGCGATGGCCGTACATGGCGCGCTCGCGGCTGGAGCCCGCGCCAGGGCCCTGGCCGAAGCACCACCCGCGGCTGGATTTCTCGCCGGCCTGCGGGATGTGCGGCTGCACGTGCTGCGCTTCGATGACCTGCAAGCCGACCTGATTTGCGATGCCCTGCTGCTCGCGGGCGACGGCCGCACTGCGCTGTATGAATTTGCAGTAGCCTGCGGGGTACAGTCGCTGCTGCGCGGCCGGGCTACGGTGGTCTTCGATGCCAAATAGACGGTTGAACGATGAGTAAAACGGCGATTCGTGCCTTGGTAACGGGCGGCAGCGGCGGAATCGGCTCGGCCATTTGCCGGCGGCTGAGCACTGCCGGCTGCTTCGTTTATGTACACGCCCATCGCAGCGCCGCCGCGGCGCAAGCCGTCGTCGAGTCCATCGTGGCCGCGGGCGGCGCGGCGGCTGCGGTGCTATTCGATCTGACCGACGCAACCGCGACGCGCGCAGCAGTGGACAAATTGCTCGAGGATGGACCGGTGCAGGTACTGGTAAACAACGCCGGCATTCACGACGACGCCGTGTTCCCGGGAATGAGTCCGCAGCAATGGCACGGCGTCATCGACGTGTCGGTGAATGGATTCTACAACGTGACGCAGCCGCTGATGCTGCCCATGATTCGCACGCGCTGGGGCCGCATCATAAGCATATCCTCGGTCACGGCGTTGCTCGGCAACCGCGGCCAGGTGAACTACGCGGCGGCCAAGGGCGCGCTGAACGCCGCCACCAAGGCGCTGAGCCTCGAATTGGCGAGCCGCGGCATCACCGTCAATGCCGTGGCGCCGGGGATTATTTCCAGCGGCATGGGCGACGTGGCTTTTGATGCCGCCGCCATCGCCGACATGGTGCCGATGAAGCGCGCCGGCAGCGCGGAAGAAGTTGCCGCCTTGGTGGCCTTTCTCGCTTCCGCGGAAGCCGGCTACGTCACCGGACAAATCATTTCCATCAACGGCGGAATGGCCTAAAGATCAAGCGTAGGCATCGACTGCGCCGTTTGAGAGCCGCGGCAGAGCGGCCGCAACTGCGGATACCGCGGGAGAGCCGGCGGTTGCGACGGAAGATCTCTCGTAGGGCTGCGCATAGGCGGAGCGTTCCTGAAAATTGCGCTGCGAAATGTCGACGCTGACCTGGCCGAATCCTTGAGCGCCGAGCATCTCGCGCAGCTTGGGCGAGCTCGACTCCAGTGCATCGCGGGTTACCGCGCTATGGCTGGTGAGCCACACCTGCGCGTGGTTACCCTGCAACACGATGCGCACTTCGATGGGCCCGAGCTGCGGGGGATTGACCTGCAATTTCGCGCTGGATAGATTGTTGTCCACCATCCAAGACAGACGGTCAGCAAGACCCTGTCCGAACTCGGCACTATCCACCCCCGCCGTGACTTTCAAGGTCGGCGGCGCAGCGGCGTCGGTCGCGCCGGGCGCCGCTGCGCCGGCCGCATTGACGGACAATTGCGCGGCGCCCGCGGAACCGGCCGAAACATCCAAGAGCAAGGAATCACCGCTGTCGCTGTGTGCATGCTTGTCCGTGCCGATGGTGCCCGCGGATGCCGTGGCCACCGCAGCGGTTGACGCGGCCGTCGCGGTCGCTGCGGCGGCTGCGGGGCGGCCGGCCGGAACCGGAAGTCCCGGCGCGGGTGCGCCGTTAGCGCCCGCTGCCACCGCTGCGCTGCCGGCGGCAGGCGTCGCCGAGTCGATAGCAGGGGACAAAGTGGAATCGACGGTTGCTTGGGATTCGGCGACCGCACCGGTCGCCGCCCCCATGACAGCCGCGGTTGCCCCTAGTGACGAGGGATCGGACGCTGTGGCATTTGCCTGAGCCGCCGCACTGCCAGAAGCTCCGCTAGAGGCAGACGTCGCCGCAGCGTTCGCCGCAACGGCCGACGCCGCCGTCAAACTTGCGCGCGGGGAAGTGCCCGTCGTGATCGCAGCGCGACCCCCGACGGAAGCACCCCCCGGCACCGTGGCACGCTCTGCGGCGACGCCTACATCCAGGGTCGCAGCGGCGGGCGTCGCGACGGCGGGCGTCGCGGCGGCGGGCGTCGCGGCGGTGGATGCCGCTCCGGCAAGGGCCGCGGCGTCTGCCTTTTGCGAGGCCGGCTCACCGGCGCCCGGCTTACCGGCACCGGCCAACAGGTCCAGCGAGAACGTCAGTGTGGGTGCGAGGCCGGGTGTGACCGCGGCAATTTGAGCCGTGCCCGGCGCCGCGGTAGCTGCGCCGTCGGAGGGACCCATGGCCGCAGCCGAGCCGGAATCGCCCACCGACCCCAAACGGCCGGAAGACACAGCATCCGGTGCCGCGCCGGTTGTCCCCGCCGATACTGTCGGAGGCGGCGAGAGATTGCCCGTCCCCGGCAATTGCCCGCCGTCCGGGCTGTAGCCGGCCGCGCCGGAACCGGCCATGCTGGGGGCCGGCTTTCGGTTGGGTTTGGCGCCCGCCTTGCAGAGTGCCGCGGCAAAGTCCGCACGTTTGCCGCCGGAAGTGACGGAATTGACCGAGGCTGGGCCGCTAATTTGCGCCGGATCGGATGCGATGGGGGTTTGCGATACCGGGGGTGTTGCATTCATACCCCGGAAATAGCAAGCCCTGTGCCAAGCTCCGTCGGCCGGCCGTCACTTCAGATAGCGATCGAACCAGTCCAGAGTGCGCTGCATGGCGTCGGCGCTGTGAACGGGATCGCGCAGACCATGACCTTCCCCCGGGTAGATCATGATGGACGTCGGCACGTTCATGGCCTTCATGGCGTGCCAGAACTCCTGCGTCTGCGGCGCCGGGCACTCGATATCCCGCTCGCCGACGTAGGCGAAGGTCGGTGTCTTCACGTTGCGCATGTAGTTGATCGCCGAGGACTGCGCGTAGATGGCGGGATCGTCGTATGCGGACGCGCCAAAATACGGCAGCATCCAGGCGTCGATGCCGTTCTCGCCGTAGTAAGACAGCCAGTTGCTGATGCCGGCGGCCGCCACCGCCGCTTTGAAGCGGTTGGTCTGAGTCACGGCCCACATGGTCATGAACCCGCCATAGCTGCCGCCGATAATTCCCAGGCGTGCGGTATCAATGGGCGCGGCCTTCGCCGCGGCATCAATGCCGGCCAGGATATCGCGCAGATCGCCATGGCCGAAATCGCGGACGTTCGCCAGGGTAAAATTCTCGCCTTGACCGTAGCTGCCGCGCGGGTTCGGCCGAAACAGGGCGTAACCATGTTCGAGCAGCGTGGTGGTGAGTCCGGGTCCGGCGAAGAACGGCGTCGCGGCAGCGGCCGGGCCGCCGTGAACGTTGGTCACCATCGGCAGGCTTCCATTCGCATGCTCGGGCAGCAACAGCCACCCCTGCACATTGAAGCCATCGCTCTGCCACCAAATGCTCTTGACCCGCGCCGGAGTGTGCAACTCGGCATTGACCGATGTCAGATACCGCCAGTGTCCGGAGGCGCCGACCAGTATCTCCGGGGCTGCCGTAAAGGATTCTCGCGCCGCAGCCGTAACGCCCGTCGGGCAAGCGACCGACACATAGCCGTCGCCATTGCTCAAAGTTTCCTGACCGTTCCACATGGCCACCGGTGTCGCCGGTTCGCGGCCCAGACCGAGATCCACCAATTGGGTCTTATCTCCGGCGAGCAGCTGCGCATGCAGCCGGCCATCGCAATTCCAGGCCAGTGCAGTGGCCGATGCGCGCATCGTAGGCGTGATGTTGAGGGCGCGGCCGCCTTCTACGGGCAACGTGTACACGTCACCGCCGGTGGAACCAAAATCGCTCATGATTCCCGCAATGAAGGCCACGGTAGAGCCGTCGCGCGACACCTTCGGCGTGGCAATCTGCTGACGCATATCCCTGGGGGTATAGATGACCTTGGCAAGGCCGCCGGCGTCCGCGAACGCGTACAGCTTGGCGCTCCACCAATTGTTATCGCCATCGCCGGGCGCAGCAGTACCCACGAACCCTCTTCCGCCCGGGCGCCAATCGTATTCGTAAACGAATAGATCGGGCGGCGACACCCAGCGCACATTGTTCTTGTCGAGAACGGCGATGCGCTGTTCCGGAGTTGCCGCATCCAGATCTCCGGCGATGGGCGCGCCCGCCTCCGTTGCGCCGAGCTCCTTGTTGGCATTTTCCGTGGCCAGCATACTTAAGCGTCCGTCCGGACCGTACTTGAGATCCTCGATGGTCCCGCCGAAATCCAACAGCTTGCTGAGACCGCTGCCGTCGGCCGCCACCGTGTATACCGCGCGCGCATGACTTCCCGGCGTCCGCAGGCTGAAGCTCAAATGCCTGCCATCCGGGGTCCACGCCGGAGCACCCGGCCAGCACTCCGCAACCGCGCCGCAGGGCAACGAAATCTTGGTCGCCGCACCGTCGCGCACGCGTCTGATCACGAGATCCCGCAGCGGCGGATAAAATCCGTTCGGCGGCGAGTCGCCTTCGATGGATGCCACGAACGCGGCGTTGGGTGAGATTTCGACGCGTAGAAACCTGTGCACGCGCTGCGGTACGGGCGGCGACGCGTCAGCCGCGGCGGCGCTCGCGGCGCAAGCCGCGGCGAAGACTATTGCGTAAGCGATGCGGAAGGCGCAGAGCGGTCTGATGGTCACTCTCCCTGTACTCACTCTTATGGGGCTCGATTGAATTTCAACACCAGAGTTGCGCAGCCGAACAAACCTGCGCCCTCGATCCAGGCCAGCCAGCGGTTCATATTACTCGACACGCCGAACTTCGCCGATGCACGCAGCGCGCGGTGAGCGAGCCAGCCATAACCCAACAGTATGCAGAATTCCGGCAGCATCGAAGTGACCGCCAGTATCAGCATCTGCGGCACGACCGCTTGCGCCGGGTCGATGAATTGCGGCAGCAGCGCCAAAAAGAACAAAAGCGCCTTGGGGTTCGCGAGTTGCAATGTGAGCGCTCCCAAGTAGACACGGCGCCGATCGCCCTGTTCCACCGGCGCGATTTCCCCCAGAGCCACGGCATGGCTCGCGCCCGCCGAGAGCAGCGCCTTGATTCCCAGATAAATCAGGTAGGCCGCGCCCGCCCATTTGGCAATCGTAAAAAACCGCGCGCTGGCGGCAATAATCGCGCCCAAGCTGGTGGCCGACAGCGTGAAGTAAATGGCGTTGGCGCTGATGATGCCGGCGGCCGCCGGCAGAGCGCGCCGCAACGCACCGCGCACGCCCTGCGACACCACGTAGAATACCGCCGGCCCCGGCGACAGGGACAGCGCCGTCTCCATCACCAAGAACAACAGCCAAGTTTTGAACGTCATGATTGCATTCCCGATACCAGAGCCGTTAGCCTACCAGCATGCAAAAAAAATACCTCTCTCTGCTGCTCGGCGCCTGTTGTTTCTGCGTCGCTGCCGGCACCTCTTTCGGCGCCGCGCCGGCTTCAGTCGATTCCCGGGTTGCGGCGCAGAACTCACTCTTTGAGGATTACTACCAGTCCGAGCTCAAGGCGCATCCCGAACGTGCGACGGGCTACGGGGACTACCGCTACAACGATAGGCTGGACGACTACTCGCTCGCGGGAATTGCCGACCAGCAGGCCAGGGATCAAACCTTCCTCACCCGTCTGGATGCGATTTCCACCGCCGGTCTCCCCGAGCAAGACGTGCTATCGCATGCGGTTCTGAGCGCCACGCTGCGCCAGCGCATGGAAAATCATGCCTTCAGGGAATACGAGATGCCGGTGAGCCAGATGGATGGCCCGCACGTGCGACTCGCCGACCTGCCGTTGGCCGTGCCCTTCGACTCGGTGAAGCAGTACGAGGACTACATCGCGCGCTTGCGGCAAATAACCCGGGTCTTCACCCAGACTCAAGAGGTATTGCGCGCGGGCTTGAAGGACAACCTCATGCCGGTGCGTTTTCTCATCGACAAGGTTCCCGGGCAGTGCCAAGGAGTCATCGATGCGGATCCGTTCCTGCTGCCCACCCGGAAATTTCCAGCGAGTATCTCCGCGGACGATCAGCAACGCCTGACTCGGGCGATCACCGATGCGGTCAACAATGAAGTACTGCCCGCCTACCGGGCATTTGCAGGTTTCATCGTCGCGGAGTACGCGCCGCACGGCCGCACCGTACTGAGTGCCGCCTCGCTTCCCGGAGGCGCGCGCCGCTATCTGAACAACATCCATAGCCGCACCACGGTCAGCGACCTATCTCCCGAGCAAATTCATCGCATCGGTCTGCAAGAGATCGAGCGTATTCAGACTGAAATGACCGGCATTGCGCACAAGGCAGGATTCGCGGATTTGGCAGCGTTCCGTGCATCAGTCGAGACCGACCCCAAGTACAAGCCCACCTCCGCCGAGCAGATCGTCGAGGTCTTCCGTCAATACGTCGACCAGATGCAGCCCAAGCTGCCGACCCTGTTTACTTACATCCCGGGTTCGCCGGTCACCGTCGAAGCCATGCCGGCATTCCAGGCAGCCAACGCCACTCATTACCAAACCGGCACTCCCGACGGCAAACGTCCCGGCCGCATCGTCGTAGCGGTGTCCAACTTTGCCCAGCGCTCGCTGATCGACGACGAGGCCACGGCGTATCACGAGGGCATTCCGGGACACCACATGCAGCTGTCGGTGGCGCAGCAGATGGTGGGGCTGCCCAAGTTCCGCCAGCATAGCCAGAACTCCGGATACATCGAGGGTTGGGCGCTGTATGCCGAACAACTCGGCAAGGAAGTGGGGTTCTACCAGGATCCGGTGAGCGACTACGGCCGCCTCTCCAGTGAGCTGTTTCGCGCGGTGCGGCTTGTGGTCGATACCGGGCTGCACTCGGAAGGTTGGAGCCGCGATCAAGTGGTCGCTTTCTTTCGCCAGTCCGGCGCCATCGACGAGCCCACCATCCAGTCCGAAACGGATCGCTACATCGCGTGGCCCGCGCAGGCGCTCTCCTACAAGCTGGGACAATTGAAGTTCCGCGAGCTTCGTGCCCGCGCAGAGAAGGCCCTTGGGGCGAAATTCGACCGGCGTACCTTCCACGACCAGATGCTGAACGGCGGCGTTGTGCCGCTCGATCTACTGGATTCCCGGACGAATAGCTGGATTAGGGCGCAGAAGCTCGGGGTGAAAACCGCCGAATTAGACCCTTCGCCGACTATGCATAAAGAAACTCACGATCGCGCCGATCAGGAATACGACAAATAGCACTTTCGCGATGCCTGCGGCACCGGCGGCGATGCCGCCGAATCCGAAGACGGCAGCAATTAAAGCAACGACTAGAAATACGATGGCGTAATGCAGCATAGTGACTCTCTATTTTATGCAAGGCTATTGGGCTCGAATAATCTCGCTTAAGACTTCGGTGTGACTTTGAGATCGTTGACCACGTGACTTTGGCCAGCCACCGCGACGGCCTTCGCCTCGATGCTGGCCCTTTCTTGATCCGAGCGAACCACGCCGTTCAATGTCACGCTGCCGTTGATCGCTACAATCTTTACGTTGTGCGCATAGGTTGAGAGCGACTTATCCGCCATCACGCTTTTGCGAATGCTCTGCGTAATCTTCCGATCGTTGGCATTGTCTTTCTGCGCATCCGCCGTCGCGGTGGTATTGGTGCTGTCCATTTTGTTGGCTTTGCTGTTATCTGCACGCGTCGTAGGGGTCGCGGTGTCGGACGACACTGCCCGGGGCGTTTGAGCGACCGCGCTCTGAGCCGCCAATCCCGCGAGAACAGAGGCAAGGACCAAAAAGAAATAGCGTTTTTTCATGGTGACTCCGTTGTCTTTTCCCAAGCGTTATACTTAGGCGCTGCGCTGTGCCGAGGAAGGCTTATGCCACCCGCGTGGTTGAGGTCGTGCTAGCGCTCTCGCCAGAGGAGGCGATGTCGGTCGCGCCCGTTGATTTCAAAAGGTCTTTGGCGCGAGAGACTTCCTCGGACGAGTCGCAATGCACGGATAACAGCGTGCCGCCGCCTTTCACCTGACCCTCATAGCGTTTTGCTTCATATTCAGGGATCCCCATGCCAACCAATGCCCCGACGACGCCGCCAATGGCGCCGCCCACACCTAATCCCGCCAGGCCTGCCATGATCGGACCGGCCGCGATGAGAGGACCTACGCCCGGAATAGCCAAGGCGCCAACGCCGGCAAGCACGCCCAGTGTGCCGCCAATGACACCACCCGTGGTCACGCCGGCAGTAGTTCCCTCGGGAGCCTTGGTATCCTTCTCATGAGCGAATTCTTTGGTGCTACGTGTATCGGGAAGTAGCACGGAAATATTGGAGCTGGGGAATCCGGCGGCGATAATGGAGTCAACGGCGCGTTCTGCGGACTCACCTGATTTGTAGATTCCGAAGACTGCGGTGTTTTTACCGGCCATGTGATTTCCCCTGGTTTGTGTGCTGAATAAGCGCTGGGGTTGCTCGCCAAAGCGAGATTTCAGTAAGCGCCTTGCGTTGCCAGATTGATGTAGGCGGCCAAAGACTTCTGAGGGAGGGAACGGCCTACAGCAATGACCCTACAAATGGGCAATCCGACGAGCGTAAACGGTTATGGATATCGGTCGCAGCCAAAGCGGTTTCGGCGGCGACGATGACTAATTAGACATTTGGTTAGACATTTGGCGGCGAGTCAACCGATACGTAGGTTGTTCGCCGCCAACTTAGCGCGCGGCTTCTATTTTTGAGGTGAGTCCGACATCGCGTTCGAGTTATTCATTTGCGACTTGACTTCCTCTTTGCATATTTTTTCCATATCGCCTTTGGTCATGCGGGTGTCCTCTGCTGCGTGCTTGGCCATGCAGTCCTTCATCATTTTATGCTGCTGTGCCATTCCTGCTTGACTGACTTCGTCATCGGCAAAGGTATATGAGCCGACCAACATCATTGCGGCGATTGCCAAGGGGGCGAGTAACCGAGTCATACGATTCTCCATTAAGTGACGGGAAGATTGCGAGTGAGCCGGTGAATTTCTGACGGCTTTCGTCGTGTATCGAAGAGACCAATTAGCCAACCAGTTCGAAGTGCCAGTATGACCACGCAACGCTGAGACGCAATTGTCGCGTGACGTCATTCCGAGTCAGTTAATGCCTACGGTGCTGAGTGGTCAGGCAACAACGCGACTAGCGTTGTTTGAAAGCCGCAAGCTTGCTTTGAGTCTCCATGAACGCCGTCTGGTCCGTCAATGGCAGCTCCCGATCGCCGAACGCGCGCCCTCGACGACGGTCCCCCTGTCGAGCGATCGATGCTTGCCAGCGGCGGCACCGCCGCGCGTCATCAACTCAAGTGCAAGTTCCGATGCGGCCGGTACCCGATTCCTTGATGCCACCAGAGGGAGCTACTTCGGTGGAGGTGATGCCGGCTGACTGCAGTGATAATTAATCTCTGCTATACTGTTAGTTCTGGCGACAAGTGGCCATTTATCTACATTATGATAGATGTTAAAGAGCAGCAGCAATATCTGTCGGAGCTCGGGATCCGCCTGAAGACATTGCGTCTCGCGCGTAATGACACCATGACCGTCTTCGCGCAGCGCCTTGGAGTGAGCGCAGGAACGCTCCGGTCGATGGAGCATGGCACGGCCACGGTTCAGATCGGCGCTTGGGTCAAGGCCTTGTGGGTTCTTGACCATCTCGATGACCTGAACGGCGTGTTGGCCCACAAGGCGAGCCTCCTCGAGCAGGCGCGCATGCCGCGTACCCGCAGCAGACAGCGCGCATCGAGACGAGCTTGATCAAGCATATATTTGTCTGGGTGCGACGCCGGGAGGGGGCGATCCGCCTGGTCGGAGAGTTGGCCACGACGGCTCCGGACCGCAACAGCGGGCGTTTCGAATCCGAGTTCGAATACACGCGTGCGTGGGCGAGCGAGGCCGGCGCCTTCGCGCTTGATCCGGTGTCTCTCCCTTTGGATGCCGCGCGACGATTTCGCGCCGAGATGCTGTATCCACCTCTTGCGGTGTTCGACGATGCGCTCCCGGACGATTGGGGTCGGCGCTTGCTCGCTGCGGCGATTACCGATGTCGGGACGCCGACATTACCTGAGATGCTGCTGCGCATGCGCGGCGGCGGCACCGGGGCACTCCTATTTACGGCGACCGATACCGCCCCTCATCCCGATCAAAGTGTTCCCAGCACCGAGCTGTCAAAGCTCTTGGCGGCGGCCGCACAATTCGAGGCCGGGACACTGCCACCGGGCGATGAGTTTCGCCGTCTCCTGGAGGGCAGCAGCCGCGCTGGCGGCGCGAGGCCCAAGGCGCTCGTACACGATGAGTCCGGAGAGTGGCTCGCTAAATTCCCCAGTCGCGCACGCGATGATGCCTATGACGTCGTTGGCCTCGAAGCAACATGTCTGACGCTGGCTCGGCGCGCGGGACTTGAAGTCCCGGAGTCGCGATTGCAGACGATCGGCGCTCGGCGCGTGCTCATGGTCAAGCGTTTCGACGTCAGTGCCGAGGACGGTCGGTACCACATGGTGAGTCTGCGCACGCTGTGCAAAGAGCGTCCCGGCATCTATGTGCACGGCTATTCTGAGCTCGCTCAAGTGTTGCGCAAACATTCTGCTTCCCCTGCGGATGACTTGGCCGCGCTGTATCGGCACATGGTCTTCAACGCCGCTATCGGCAATATTGATGATCACCTCAAGAATTTCTGGATGCTTGCGCGTCCCGATGGATTTCGCCTGGCACCGGCGTTCGATTTAGTACCGGACATCAGCGGTCGAGGCGAACACACCCTGTCTTTTCAGCAAGGCTTTGCCTGCCCGACCGGTATGGAAATAATCGCACTAGCGGATGAATGGGGCGTCGCACGCGCGGCGCGCATCGTTGAGGACGTCGTCAAGGCCACCAGCGCGTTCGCGACGGCGGCTGGAAGACTCAAGGTTCGCCATCCCGGCAGCTTGCAGAAAGTATGTGCTGATGTGCGCCGGCGCACTGGACTGCTCAGTCGCTTAAGCGGCGGCGCGTGATCGTCATACGAGGCCGCAGATCTCGACCTTGAATTGTGGCGGCCACACGGCAAATCGTCGTCGCGCCAGCTCATCGTGGACATATCGAACTGTGTGGACACGAGATGCGAAGAAATCCGCCACGGACTCCGGAACATTCTCGTCGATCAGCAAGGACATGCGTGGAGTTAGGTCCGCAGCTACGCTTATACCGCTTGTTCGCGATTAGTCTCAAAATCAATGGCTGCGCGTATGTCACGTAGCGTCAATCGAGGATACTCCTCGACAATGAATGAATCGCTATAGGCTGCTTGTCACCAATATTATAATATATTATAATAAGTCAATGAAGCTCGTCTTGCGCCGCATCGGCACTTCACTCGGCATAATCGTGCCGAAGACAGTCCTGCAAGTGTGGGGCATTGGCGAGGGAGATTTCCTGCAGCTCAACGAACGCGGCATTCGCCCGATCGATAAGTCGGCCAGTTCGCACGAAGTGCTGGACGAGCTCAAGCGAAAGCTCGCGGCCGAGGTTGCCTCACGATTTACCCCGAACCTCATCCGAGCCCATAGTCTGGGTAATCTGCATCGGTGGCAGAGGAACGGCGTCTGGGGCCCGGTCTATGGCGAATGGCAGACTCTGCTCGAGGATACGAATGACGGCAAATTGTTTGCGGCCATGTTGGGTCGCGACGAGTATTCCAATCGGCTTCGTCAGTCTCCGCCCTATGTCGGCTTGTTGCCGCGCGAAGTCGTAAGACGTCTCAATGAAGAAGCAACAGGTTGATCACATTTTGCGTGCCGCCGGCGAAATCACCGGCGAGACGCAGTTCATCATCATCGGTAGCCAGTCCTTGCATGGTAAGCACCCGAATTTACCCGATGAGATCCTCAGATCGTTCGAGGTGGATTTGATCGCCAAGAAGAGACCCGATCGAACGGAATGGCTGAACATGATCGGGCAAGATTCGCGGTTTCACGAGACGCATGGGTACTACGCGGACCCGGTAGATGAGAAGACAGCGACGCTGCCCAAAGGCTGGAAAGGAAGGCTGGTGAATCTGCCGCCCGGGGACACCGCGGGCGTCAGCGGCCTGTGCCTGGACCCGCACGATCTGGCGATCGCCAAATACGTAGCGCGGCGCGAGAAAGATATCGTGTTCAACCGCGAGCTCGCGACTCGCGGCATTGTGAAGAAAGAGCACCTGTTACTGCTGCTGGATGCGACGTTCCTCGATGAGGCCGTCCGCGACCGGATTCGCGACGATATCCAGCGCGATTTTCAATGATTGAAGTCGGAAAGTCCGTAGAGCGGATTTGCACCCGGGCACTCACCGCCGGCGGTGCGCGCCGGCCGGGATGCGTCTTGCGAGCCAGTTAAATGAATGGTTCCAAGCCAACTCCAATAGGCACGAATTGGGTCTTGACGTCGGTCCGCTGACGTACGTATGCCCACAGAGGGTGTCCATGGCGGTCGCTATTAAGACTTGCGCACTTGCATAACATGCGTCACCGACTTGACGATCCTTGCGCACGAGGCGAACGGCTACGCTGCGAGAACGAAGTGGGTTTTAAATGGTCCAACGAATCGCATCTATTGAATTCGTGCATGACTATGCCGCCGCGATCACGCACCTAAGTGGGAGTCACAAGTGTCAGAGCTTCTCGATCAGCAATGTGTAAACATGATCCGGTTTCTTTCCGTGGACATGGTGCAAGAGGCAGACAGCGGTCATCCCGGCATGCCGCTCGGTGCAGCCCCGATGGCGTATGTGTTGTGGACACGCTTTCTTAGGTATAACCCAAGCAATCCGGATTGGGTCGACCGCGATCGCTTCGTACTCTCGGCCGGACACGCCTCGGCGTTGCTCTACGGCCTACTGTATCTGACTGGCTACGCGCTCTCCCTCGATGAGCTTCGCCGGTTCCGCCAATGGGGCAGCAAGACGCCGGGGCATCCGGAACGCGGACACACGCCGGGTGTAGAGGTCACGACGGGACCTTTGGGGCAAGGCATGGCGAATGCCGTCGGCATGGCCATCGGCGAAGCCCAGCTCGCCGCGCGCTATAACCGCTCCGGGCACACTCTCATCGATCATCACACCTATGCGATGGTCAGCGATGGCGATCTGATGGAAGGCGTGGGAGCGGAGGCAGCCTCGTTGGCTGGGCATCTCAAACTGGGCAAACTGACCTGCCTTTACGACGACAATGACGTGACACTGTCTGCCGGTACCAATATCACGTTTACGGAAGATCGCGCGGCGCGCTTCCGCGCCTACGGCTGGCACACGATACGGGTCGATGACGGCAACGATCTCGCGGCGATCGATCTAGCATTGACACAAGCGCGTGAGTACACACGAGGGCCGTCGCTGATCCTGGTACGCACGCATATTGGCTACGGTTCGCCCGAGCAGGATAGCTTCAAAGCGCACGGTTCACCGCTGGGTGTGGACGATGTACGCAAAACGAAGGAGAAATTGAATTGGCCGACTGCGCCTGAGTTTCTCGTGCCCGGTGCGGCGCTCGCGCATTGTCGGAAGGCTCTTGATCGCGGCTCGGAAAGTGAAGCAGACTGGAACGATCGCCTCACCGCATACACCAACGCCTTTCCCGAACTCGCCTTAGAATTAAAAATCAGCCTGTGCGACGATTTACCCGCAGGGTGGGATACGGACATTCCGGTGTTTCCAGCGGACGCGAAGGGCATCGCCACGCGCGAAGCATCGAGCCAAGTCATGAATGCGATCGCGCCGAAACTGCCGGCGTTGACCGGCGGCTCGGCCGATTTGGACCCTTCAACGAAGACAGGACTGAAAGGTTTAGGCGATTTCAATCCTCCAGCGGCGTCGGGCGAGGATACCCAAGGTTCTGAGGGGGGCGGATGGAGCTATGCCGGCCGCAATCTGCACTTTGGCGTGCGCGAACATGCGATGGGCGCGATCATGAACGGCATGGCGGCGCACGGTGGCATCATCCCTTACGGCGCGACGTTTCTGATCTTTTCTGACTACATGCGCCCGCCGATCCGTCTCGCCGCGTTATCCCACCTGCACGTGATCCATGTGTTCACGCACGACAGCATCGCGCTCGGGGAGGACGGCCCGACCCACCAGCCCATCGAGCAACTGGCGAACCTGCGCGCGATTCCGGACCTGACCCTGCTGCGTCCCGGTGATGCCAACGAAACCGCGGTCGCCTGGCAGGTCGCCCTGGAATCGAGAGGTCGCCCGGTGCTGCTCGTGTTGTCACGCCAAGCCGTTCCGACATTGGATCGCCATCGCTATGCGTCGGCGCAGGGAGTGCGTCGCGGCGCCTATGTGCTTAAGGACGCAGCGAATGGCACGCCGCAATTGATCCTGATCGCGAGCGGCTCCGAGGTGGGCCTGATCGTGGCGGCCGCTGAACGGCTGCAAGTCGAAGGGATCGCCGTGCGTTGTGTCTCGATGCCGAGTTGGGACCTGTTCGATGCGCTGCCCAAAGGCGATCGGGACGCGGTGCTTCCGCCGACGGTGCGTGCCCGACTCGCGGTCGAAGCGGGGGCCGCTCAAGGTTGGCATCGCTATGTTGGCGACGCGGGCGACGTGATCGCCGTCGACCGCTTCGGCGCATCGGCGCCGGGCGAAACGGTGCTGCGCGAATACGGGTTCACGGTCGACAACGTGTGTTCGCGCGCCAAGTCGTTGCTGTCGTGATCTTTCTAATTTCAAGTGAGTTACTCAAATGAGTGCGACATTCAAAGTTGGCGATCACGTACGCTGGAATTCCGAAGCGGGCCACGTGAGCGGCAAGATCACGCAGGTGCACAAGAGAGACACCGATTACAAGGGTTACACTCATCACGCGAGCGCCGAGGATCCGCAGTACGAGATCAAGAGCGACAAAACCGATCACGTCGCGATGCATAAAGGTTCCGCGCTGCACAAGATCGATTGAGCGATGCGACCATCCAAGCCTGCCCAAATGCCGGCGACGATCTGGACGATCGGTCATTCGACACGCCCGATAGAGGAGTTCTTAGGTTTGCTCGCCGGAGCCCGCATCACGGTAACCGCGGATGTGCGCAGCTTCCCTGGGTCGCGGAAATACCCTCAGTACGGAAAGGAAGCACTCGCCGCGACGCTCGCCACACATTCGATCTGCTATCACTGGTTGCAAGCGCTTGGCGGTCGTCGTCGCGTTTTGCCCGGTTCGCCCAATACGGCGTGGCGCAACGCCTCGTTTCGAGGCTACGCCGACTACATGTCGAGCGCAGAATTCGAGCACGGGCTGACGCAGCTACTGAAGGTGGCAAACCATGCACGCACGGCGATCATGTGCGCAGAAGCGGTGTGGTGGCGCTGTCATCGATCGATGATCTCCGACGCGCTGTGCGTTCGTGGTATCGAGGTCGTGCATATCCTCGATGCCAAACACACCATGGTGCATCCGATGACAGCGCCCGCGCGGATCGTGCGAGGCGAGTTGACCTATGCCGCAGCAGAGAGCACAACGTCGCCGTCCCGCGGCGCGCTCATGGGGGCGGTAGGTTCCGGAAATGCCCGGCGCGTTCAACCAAGTGGATCATCTCGGCCGCCGCGCGGATCGTCAAATGATGCGGAGTGAACCCCGGACGCGGAGAGATGTAAGCGGCCATTTCACGCACCAGATCGAGCTGCCGCTCTGGGCTTTGTGCTAGTAAGGAGATCACCAAGTTCTCCAGCGCAATGACGCGAACGCGAAGCTGCACCAACTCGGAATTTGTCAACGGGGGGACCTCGGATTGAGCTGCGCCCGGGCTTATGCCTACTTGATGGCCGCCGAGTGTTGCGCCCCCTTCATTGTCCCACCTCGAAAGCGCCCTGTGGCGCTGTTGTGCGGGATCTGAAGCATTTGTCTTAACTATCGGGCATAAAGAGTCATTTGTCCTTTTCCAGATTGACGACGGCCGACTGCATATTTCTATGGATCGTGGCCGGTACCTGCGATACCAGCATATGCGGTTTTCGCATTCTACCGTTGATCGGGACATCAGACACTGTACGGGACCGCACCGACCGCAGGAGTGAGCCACTGTATTTTATCGCTCCACTAGTGGTTGGCGTGCGGCGGCCGATTGAGCCGCATTCACTCTTTTGCTGCCCCAGCGGCCGGACACTCCGCGGTAGACCTGATAAAATTTTGCGCGACTTGATAAAGAGCAGGGAACCGTCATGACCGCGACTTTGACCACGCCCGCAAGCAATGCGATCGCCAATCCTGCGGACGAGAACCCGCTGTCTCCCTGGTGGCTGCGCGCCATCGTGATCGTCATGGTGATCGGCTTCACTGTGCTGATTGCGATCACGGCACTCGCCTACCGCAACGCGCCGCCGATTCCGCACCTAGTTGCCGATCCGCAGGGCAAGCCTCTGTTCACCGACGCCGATGTAGGCGACGGGCAGGCAGTGTTCCTGAAATACGGATTGATGGATAACGGCAGCATTTGGGGTCATGGCGCCTACCTCGGACCGGACTATTCGGCAGCGGCCTTGCATTGGATGGGCCAGGATACCGCCGCGGCGCTGGCGCACACGCAATTCGGTAAGCCGCTCGATCAACTGGACCCGATGCAGCGCGCCGGACTGCAAGCTGAAGTTGCGCTGGTGCTGAAGGCCAATCGCTACGATCCCGTCAACGGTGTTCTGACGCTGACTTCAGCAGAGACGCAGGCGTGGCAGCAGCAGATTGGCTACTGGACCGACTACTTCAAGCGCCCCGCTGACAACGGGGGGTTGAAACCGAACTTGATCAGCGACCCGGCCGAACTGCGCGCGTTCACCGCGTTCGTGACTTGGGCGGCATGGGCGTCGGTGGCAAATCGGCCCGGTGAGAATCATTCCTACACCAACAACTTTCCCTACGATCCCAGTGTGGGCAATACCCCGGTCCCGGGCGCGATTCTGTGGAGCGCATTGAGCTTGCTGGTGTTGCTCGCCGGTATCGCCACGGTCCTTCTGGCATTCGGAAAGTTCGACTACCTGGGCTGGATAAGTCGCGGCCATGTGATGCGCCCCTACGCACGGCCCGGCGAAGCCAGTCCCGGTCAGCGGGCGCTGGTGAAGTTCTATGTCGTCGTCGCGCTGGTATTTCTGTTCCAGACCCTGGTTGGCGGCGCCACCGCGCATTATCGCGCCGACCCGAGCAGTTTCTATGGCTTCCAACTCGAGAACATCTTTCCGAGCAATTTGATGCGTACCTGGCATTTGCAGAGCGCCATCATGTGGATCGCCACCTCGTACGTAGCGGCCGCACTGTTCCTGGGTCGTACCCTGCGCCGCGACGAGCCGCGCGGTCTTGCGATGTGGACGCACCTGCTATTCGTCGCGTTCGTCGCCGTGATCGCCGGCAGTCTGCTCGGCGAATGGGCCGGCATCTCGCAACTGCTGGGCCGCTGGTGGTTCTGGATCGGCAACCAGGGCTGGGAATATCTGGAGCTCGGCCGCATCTGGCAATACCTGCTGGCGATAGGCCTTTTGGTGTGGTTTGCGCTGCTTTGGTGGGTGGCGCGTCCCAGCAAAGTAGAAAGAGTCGAAGCACGGCCGATCGTATGGATGTTTTTCGTCGCCGCTCTGGCCATCCCAGTGTTCTATCTTCCGGCGCTTTTCTTCGGTGCGAAGACCAATTACACCGTGGTCGACACCTGGCGCTTCTGGATCATCCATCTATGGGTCGAGGGCTTCTTCGAGTTCTTCGCGACAACGATAGTGGCACTGGCCCTCTACCAGCTCGGTCTGACCCGCCGCAACACGGCGTTGCGAGTGATCTATCTGGATGCGATTCTGTACTTCCTCGGCGGCCTTATCGGTACCGGCCATCACTGGTATTTCACGGGCCAGACCGGCTTCAACATGGCGATGTCGGCGCTGTTTTCCGTGCTGGAAGTGGTGCCCTTGACTCTGCTGACGCTCGACGCGTGGGATTTCGTACGTACGACGCGCAGCGAGGGCGAAGTCACCGGCAAGCCAATTGCGATTCCGCACAAGTGGACGTTTTACTTTCTAATGGCGGTTGGCTTCTGGAACTTCGTCGGCGCCGGAATGTTCGGATTCCTGATCAATCTTCCGATCGTCAGTTATTACGAAGTCGGCACGCAATTGACGCCCAACCACGGTCACGCTGCCATGATGGGCGTGTTCGGAATGCTGGCGATCGCGTTAATGGTATTCGTGCTGCGTCAAACCAGCGACGACGCGCGCTGGGCGGGCATCGAAAAATGCGTCAAGACTGCTTTTTTCGGGACCAACATTGGCTTGGCGATGATGGTGATGTTCAGCCTGTTCCCCAGCGGCGTGCTGCAAGTCTGGGATGTCGTGCAGCACGGCTACTGGCATGCGCGCAGCCTGGATTACATCGGCAGTGGACGAGCCCACCTGATCGAATGGCTGCGCCTGCCGGGCGATCTCGTCTTCATTTTCTTTGGCGCGGTTCCGCTGGTGATTGCATCGACCAAGGGTTATTTCGGGGTGCGCGCGCACGTCGCGCTGGGCGTCACCACATCTGGTTGAAAAGGAAGGAGCCTTTGGGGGGCCCTTACTCGTTGACAATGGGCCTGAATTTCACGGCGAAGGATTCGCCGCGGAAATCCGACACCCACACCCGGTAGGGCGTGCGAAGGCCTTAGGCGTCGCGTTCATTTCCTTTTGAACAAGCTGTTCAAGTCGAGGCCATGCTTTTTCAGCGCGTCCACCGCCTTCTGCTTGAGTTCCCCTTTGGCCGCTTCGGTGAGATCCGGCTTGACCGAGGGGTCCGTGTACGTGCCGGTCACTTTCAACGGGATTTCCACGGTCGTGGTACTGGCGGTTTTCATGACACTCGCCAGCAGCGTCATGTTGATACCGCTAGTGGGCAGGTTGATGGTGCCCTGGCCGGCCACCTTGATCACGGCCGAAGAAATGGCCAGATCCTTGGTCTCGGCAATGCCATTGGTGATGAGTGCGCTCACTTTAAAGGCATCGAACGCGGTCTTGTGGGTGTTGGGTACGGAGGTGCTCAAGCTCTTGTTGAGGAGCGCCTGCGCCATCGCCAGCTCATAGCCCACATCCATGCCCTCGAGCGCGCCATTCGCGACGTTGGCATCGAAGTGCCCGGTCAAAGTTTTCATGATGTCGTCGGCGCCGGCGCCGCGCGCCGCACCCTTGATGTTCACATTGGCCTTGCCCGATGCCCGGCCCTTGGCTTTGGTATTGGCCAGCAGCTGCGCCAAATCCACGCTCGATAAATGTTCATCCATGCTGATCGCGGGCGTCGCGGTGCGCGCATCGTAGGTGAGATCCCCCGAGTACTTGCCGCCGTAGAGCTGCGCCTCCAAGGGGTGCAGGTGCGTGACATTGTCCTTCATGTCCACCGTGACCAAGAGATTGGTGAAATCGAGCCCCGCCGCATGCGCGGTGCCAAGCGTGAACGTGCCCTGCGCCATCATGGGCTCCGAGGTATCTGCCGGCGCTTTGGGCTTGGGCTGATTCGCTGCGGCGCTTTTCGGATCCGGCGTGCTGCCCACGGGCGGGCGATAACGATCGAGATCAATGCGGTCCGCGGCGAGCTTGAACTTCACGGATTCGGTTTTTCCGAGACCTACCTTGATGTCCCCTTTCAGCGTGGTGTCATCCAATTTGATCTGCAGGTCATCCAGCGTCGCGCCGTCGGCGTCGTAGCGGAACGCGCTGCCGAGCGAGAGCGAGGACAGCGCTTTGGAGTCCTGTGTTTTGGGCAACGCAATGCCGAGGTTCGCCACGAACTCCTTGAGCACCAACGGCGCCAAGGCGATGGAGCCGGTGAGATGCATGTCATCGACGATCTTCGTGCCCGCCAGTTTTCCTGTGACCTTGGCGGCGCCTAGATTCAAGGAAAACTCCGGCAGGCTCAAGGTTTGCTTGTCGAGATTCGCGACCAGCTGCGGCGTCGCCAGTTCATAGTGCAGCCGTGTCCCCGTGGGGCGGTCGACGATGCCGCTCACAGTGAGCGCCGCGATCCGAATATCCTTGGTGTCCGCGTTATCCTCAACATTGAGTTTGGCGGTGAGGGCAAAGGTTTCCCCGGCAATGCCGCGGCTGGCATTGAGCGTCAGGGACACGGGGACCGCTTGATGGCTGGAAATCGCCCCCGTCTCGAAATCCAAATTCTCGATCACGTACTCGTTGTAGCTCACCCGGCCGTGGGTGACCGCGATGCCTGCAATGGACTTAAGCGCCGGGCCGCCGGATTCTGGGGCCGCAGGTTTGGCCGGGGTGGCGTCCTTCTCGTCCATCTGCCAATTGGACTTGCCATCGGCGTGCTTCACCAAGCGCAAATCCAGACCGTCCAGCACCACCCGCGCCACTTCCAGGCGTTTGGACAGGAGCGGTAGAAGCTTGACCCGCACGTCTGCGCGGTTGAAGGACAGGAACGGCGCATCGCCGAACCCCGGCGGATTGCCCAAACTCGCCGGCCCCAATTGCAGGGCCACCCAGGGGAACACGGAGAGCTTGATATCTCCTTTCAAGTTCAGCTCCCGGCCTGTCGAGTCCTTCACCGTCGCGGCGATTTTTGGCTTGAAATCGTTGGGGTTGACCAGGAGGGACACAAGGAGCACGCCGATCAGCAGCGCGAGCACCAGGCCGCCGACGATAAAAGCTAGGATCTTGGCTGATTTCATGGATTTTTCGCCTTGGATTGAGGACTCAATCATAGCCCAAGCGGTGCCCCTCCCGGGCGATAGCGCTGAAACCGAATCATCCATTTGACAGTGTTTTACATTTCCCTGAATCGTAACCTGCCATCCTACCCGCCAAGACACGCTGACTCGATAGTAACGAGTTTTAGACATCTACCAGGAGACACTCATGTTGCGCAAAATTTCATCTATTACACTGATGGTGGGGCTGTTGTTCTCAGCGGCCAGCATGGCCCAAACGTCGCCCGCGGCGCCCGCAGGGTCAACCGGCTTGTGCCGAGACGGCAGCTATTGGTCGGGGCCAGTCAAAAAGGGGGCTTGCCACGGGCACAAGGGAGTACAGGATTGGTACGCAGCGCCGGCGGCCCCCGCTCCCGGCAGCGCCGAAGCACCTGCTGCTCCTTCCGCTGCTGCTCCTGCCGCTCCCGCCGCGCCGGCCGCAACTGCATCATCGGCAGCCGCGGCAACTCCGGCCGTGGCCGCCGTCTCGACGGCCAAGCAAAAAGCAACGCCGCCTGCGGCCGCCGCTCCCGGCGGCGGTCCCGGACAGGTGTGGGTCAATACCAGCAGCAAGGTATATCACTGCCCGTCTGATCGTTGGTACGGGAAGACCAAGAACGGTTCCTATATGACCGAGGCGCAAGCGACTGCTCAGGGCAACCGCCCCGATCACGGCAAGGCCTGCCAATAACTCGGTACGCCTCAAGGATCGCCGATGACGCGGCGATCCTTGAGCACAATCAATCCAAGGATTCAGCATGAATAACTTACCCGCATTAGCATTGTCTCTTTCACTGTTGGCACCGGTCGTGGCAATGTGCGATGACACACCGCCGCCACCGCCCCCGCAAAATGTCTGGACCGGAAAGGGCCAGGCGGGCTATGTTTCCTCAACGGGAAATACAGTGTCCAAAGCGGCCAACGCCGCGATCGACATGGCTTATCTGGACGGTCCGTGGGACCACATGTTCCATTTGGGTGGGCTGTATGGACGCAGTACCGGCATTCTCTCCGCCGAGCGCTGGGATGCGCTATGGCAGTCCAACTACAGTCTCACCCAGGACCTGTACACATTCGGCGCTCTGCGCTACGCGCACGACATGTTCAGTGGTTTTGCCTATCAGGCGAGCGGCGCGGCGGGGCTCGGTTACAAGATCATCAATACCACGGCGACTCAGCTGAGCGCACAGGTAGGCGTCGGATACCAAGTCGTGCGCCCCGAAGATATTACGAAAGACCCCGCCTCCGGCGCGGTGATCGGCAGGACCTTGGAGCCCTCGCAGAGCGGCGTCATGGGCACCGTCGGCGTGAACTATTCGCAGGCGCTGACCAACACCACCACTCTGTCCGACAAATTACTCGTCAACGTCGCGTCGGCCGACACCCTGGTGACGAATTCATTGGCGCTGGCTGTGAAAATGTCCACCAAACTGGCGCTAAGTCTAGGCTACGCCATCCAGGACAACACCAAGCCACCGGCAGGACTGAAAAAGCTCGACACATTGACGACCCTCAATCTGGTTTACGCGTTTTAACTGCTGATCAATCACTGGAGCAAAAGATCATGGGATTACTCGACGGATTGTTGGGCGGATTGGTGGGCGGCGAAATGGCGTCCGTGGTCAGTGGATTGATTGAAAAACACGGTGGAGTGCAGGGTATCGTTACCCAAATGCAGCAGCAGGGCCTGGGGGCCACGGTGCAGTCGTGGGTGGGGAGCGGCGCCAATCTGCCGATTTCGCCCGATCAAGTGCATACTGCATTCGGCGCGGATACGATGCAGGCGCTCGCGGTGAAATTCGGCCTGCATCCGCAGGACCTGGCACAAAAGCTCGCTCAGGCTCTGCCGCAGGCGATCAACAAGCTGACGCCGGGCGGTACCGTACAATCGAGCTGATTAAAAGGGAGGTCGCGACCCTAAAGTACACGGTCGATTCGTTCGAAATGTTCGACAACGTCTAATCGTCGATTCACAAGGGAAAACAACTATGAGTATTGGCAGCGAATTCAAAGAATTTGCGATGAAGGGTAATGTGGTCGATATGGCGGTGGGTATCATCATCGGCGCCGCATTCGGCAAGATCGTCTCCTCACTCGTCGGGGATGTCGTCATGCCGCCGCTCGGCATTCTGGTTGGTGGGATCAATTTCAGCGACTTGGCGGTCGCCGTCGGCACCGATCCGAAAGGGGCCCCCGTATTACTCAAGTACGGCGCTTTTCTGCAGACGGTATTTGATTTCCTCATCATTGCAATCGTGATCTTCATCATGATTCGCGCCATCAATAAACTGAAGAAGGCGCCCGCGCCGGCAGCTGACGCACCACCACCGCCGCCGCCGCGTCAGGAAGTACTCTTGGAACAGATTCGCGACGCGCTCACTAAACGATAGTCGAAACTGCAAGGTCTTTGATCCTTATAGAACGGCTCTGCCCCACACGCGGAGCCGATTTCGACCTGCGCGACGCCGTCCAAGACGCCTATGACGAGGTGTGGGCCGCAGCGCAGGCACGGCACTTGTCGATCATCGCGACCGTGCCCGAGGATTCTGTGACCGTGCGCGGCGACCGCCAACTCCTGGCCCGCGCCATTGTGAATCTGCTCAACAACGCGGTGAAGTTTTCGCCTGATACGGGAAAGGTACAGCTGTTCTGTCTACACGGAAACAGCGAAGCCATTGTGTTCGTTCGGGTCGTGTCAGAAAAACACCGCGGAAGTGCGTGGGTCGAAAGCGCCGAGGGCCACGGAGCAGTGTTTTGTTTATCGATACCAACCGCCAATCCTAGTGACCACTAAGAAGCAGGAGTGTTTATGATCCATATCACACGGTCGATGGCCCCCACGAAACGCGAAGCGCTATACTCAGGTGACGGTAAGGTCATCAAGGAGAGTGGTATGCGTGCGCCATATTTGCGGTCGCTTCGCCTGGTGGGGCTGTTGGCGTGTCTCTATCTCGGGGCCGCTGACGCTCTCGGCCTTGCCGACCTGACGAATCGGGATGCTGCTCAGGGCATCAAGGGGGCACTCGACAAGGGAGCGGCCTCGGCCATTAATAAACTGGGCGTTGCGGGTGGATTTCTCAATAACCCCAAGGTCAAAATCCCTTTGCCGCCGGCCCTCGATGAGGTCGCCAAAGGCATGCGCATGCTTGGACAAGGCAAGGCGGCGGATGAGTTGGTCGAGGCGATGAATCATGCTGCCGAACAAGCCGTCCCCGAAGCGAAGGACCTTATGGTTAACGCGGTCAAAACAATGTCCTTAGACGATGCAAAGGCCATTCTCACCGGCGGCGATGGATCGGTGACAAATTTCTTTCGCAGCAAGACCGCCGCGCCGTTGGCCGTGAAGTTCCTACCGATCGTGAAGAAGGCGACGGATCGGGTCGGCTTGGCACAGAAATACGATCGCCTTGCGGGCCAGGGGGTCAAACTCGGTCTCGTCAAGGGTGATGCCGCCAATATCGAGGAGTATGTCACTCACAAGACATTGGATGGCTTGTACCTCATGATAAACGAAGAAGAGCACACCATCCGGCAAAATCCTGCCGCGGCCGGCAGCGCCATCGTCTCGAAAGTATTTGGCGCGCTGCACTGATCGGTTAGGCGACTCGGCGGTTGCCGTTCAGGTGTGGAATGTTAGGACCGCTATAGTTCACGGTCGAGGGGAAGCCAAGTCAGCAACCTGACTTTAAGTCGTTGCCAGACGTTGTCGGCCGGCTCGGTATCGTAGTTTACAGTTGTGCCCCCTTCCCGCGTGGTCCATCGCAGCCGCGGATGCGTCCCATTGCCTTGAAGAGAAAGGCGATAAGAGTTGTTCGGACCCGTCAGCGCGTCGAACCGCGTGATCACTTCAGCCGACAACTCCGGGCTGTCAATAAGAAGTCCGATTTCCGTGTTCAAGTGTTTGGACCGTTGGTCGACGTTCATAGAGCCTACGAATAGACGTCTACGATCAAAGATCAGTAATTTAGCGTGCAAGGCGTAGTTGCCGTGGCGAGATATCTTCTGCCCTTGTCCGCTCCCTCGGGCGCTGCCCAGCAGTGCCCGCACTTCATACAACTCCACTCCTTCCTGAAGCAATCGCACTCGATAATGCATGTAACCTGAGTGGGCCTCAGAACTGGGAGCCGCCTTTAGAGAGTTAGTCAAAACGCCCACGCGCACGTGCCGTTCCCGGGCAGCTTTCAATTCACTCAGTTCATCCTTCGACGGGATGAAATAAGCCGTGACCGTGAGCAACTCGGTCGCAGTTTCCTTCATCTGCTCAGTTATTGCCCCGTAAATCAGGCTCCCGGGCAACTTACCTTTTTCGACTTCTTTTTTGTCTGGACTGTCATAGATCACTTTTGCTGCGGCCCAGTGAAGCATGATCTTCCCACTCAATAGGTCCTGGAATGGGCGCTCGTCTGTCAACGAATCGTCCTCGCCCGTGTGCTGCGCAGGTGAACTTTGGGCGAGTTCAGCGATGTACCGATCCAGCGCTTGACCGTTAGTATGGCCCCTGTCTATTGCCGGCGCAGGCACCGCGATAGGATCGTTCCAAAAACGATCGAATACTTGTGAGAGCTGCGGGACGACAGGGCCGGCTACGATTACGTCATCATCACCAAATTGCGATTGGGGATCGATCTGGAAATACTGATCGCCAATATTTCGCCCGCCGATAATTCCAACAGCATTGTCAGCGACCATGAGCTTGTCATGCATGCGATAGTCGACACGTGCTTTATCGAATAGGAATTCTGCGGCTCGGCGGATTCGATTGTGGCCGCGGTAAACCAGAGGATTAAAGATGCGGACTTCGAGCCCTGCGTGTGCTGACAATGAGAGTATCTTCTCGTCGCCCGAGATCGTCTCGCCGTCATCGACCAACACGCGGACCCGCACACCGCGGTCCGCCGCTCGGATCAATGCCTTAACGACTTCCCTGCCCGATTTGTCGTTGCGAAAAATATAAGATTGCACATCGAGGGTTCGTTGCGCGGCGTCTATCATGTCGATACGCGCGACTAGCCCCTGAACACCGACCGATACCATTTTGAACCCTGATTTGCTGCCGTGCGCGGCCATCAAAGCCTGATTGAGCCGGCCCAAAGGAGTGTCAGTGGCGGGCAGCACATTGCTCACCGTTCTACCTGAGAGGCCTTCTTTGGCCAGCGAGGTGCAAGCAGCCCCGCTCAGCATTGCGGTCAATATCAGCAAGCATAGACTCGCTCTCAACAATCGAGGTTGCGCTGCAGCCCTTATGGCCAGTTGCCATGTCATTTAATGCGTCCTCGGTATCGTTGTGGTCTTTTGGCGCGTCACCGATGAGGAAAGGGTGCCCCGGTAGCGCTCACAAGCCCTTCCCAGTCGTTTTAACGGACCGCTGGGCAATATAATATCATCCATGTAATCGGAGGCTCACATGCGACTACATCAAGATATGACTGTTGGTTTGTTCCTACTCACAGCACGCATGTCGTTTGCTCAAACACAGTCGATCACGTGGTAACAGCCGAAGTTTTCATTCGCTTGTGCGCTTCAAAATCCTCCACATCCGGCATCCCATATACGATTCGATTGTCAGACGGTCACGTGGTCACCGCGGCCGACTTTCTGCAGCAACAATTGGCGGCTTATGACGGTCATTAACTCGCGGACTGGCCTTACGTCCCGGGGCCCTGATGGCGCGCGACTTGGAGGATGTAATTTTCTGCGGCCGCTTGCGAAATAACCTCCGCGTACTTCGCCTGCAGGTCGAACAAGTTCGACTCGTGGGGCCCAGGGGCGCGATCACCCACCGCCTCGCGCACAACCAGCGGAATAAACCCGTGCTGACAGCAGTCGACCGCGGTAGCACGCACACAGCCACTGGTCGACACTCCGGCAATGATGACGGTATCGACACCCAATGCCGCCAGCATCGAAGCCAAAGGCGTGGCGAAGAAGGCACTCGCGTATTGCTTCGTGATCACCGTCTCTCCGGCAACGGGCTCAAGCCCCCTCGCGAAAGCCGCCCACTTCGAATTCGCACCACGTTCGAAACACACGAGAGCGGGTACTTTTCTAAAGAAGACACCACCGTCGCGGCCGCCCGGTTGATATTCCACGTTGGTGTGCACGATCGTCATCGATGCTGCGCGAGCAGCTTGCAGCAGGCGAATGGCGGCCACATGCGCGTCCTCCACGCCCGCATAAAGCGGTGAGTCAACCGCAAGATAGGCCTGCACAAAATCAACGATGAGTAGCACCGGTTTCGCTCCCGGAATCAAGTGATGCCCAAAACCACCTTTCTCATAGTTTTGTTGCAGAGTTTCCGCCATGGCGCGGGATCAGGAAAGGCTCTGCGAGAAAGCGACGTCCCTGAATGACATCACGCCGACGCCGTTCATTTCTTCCGCCCGTTAACGGCGTTGAGTCGTCCGCGCAGATAGCTGGCGCGCCCCGTCAAAATATGGGCGTGCATGACACTATGTGCCCACATGGGATCGTGCGCCTCGATTGCGTTCACCAGTTCCAAGTGTTGGTCCGCGCTTCGACGCAGTTCGACTGGTGTGTATTGACGGAAAGTGCGCAGAATTAGCGGCGCCTCGATCAGACCGGATAGGGTTTTTGACAGCCTGGCACTGTCAGCAGTCTTCTGTATCAGCCGGTGGAAGCGATCATTCAGATCGCCGATGCGCGCCAAATAGTTCGCTGTGCGCCGGGTCGACTCCAGCAGCTGTTGGTCGGCGAAAGCCCGAAGTTCTTGAATCACTTCGCGAGAAGCCCGCTCGGCGGCGCGTCGCGCGCTGATCGGTTCCAACAACGCACGCAATTCAAAAATCTCTTCCGCATCCTCAAATTCGAAGGAGGCGACGATGGCGCCGTGATTGGGCTCAAAATGCACCAGACCTTCGGCATGCAGCCGTCGCAGGGCCTCGCGAATCGGCGTGCGGCTGACGCCGACGGTTTGCGCCAATTCGTGTTCCGTCAAACGCAGACCGGCGTCGTAGCGACCCTGCAAAATGCCGTCGCGCACAGACGAATAGGCCTTCTCTGCGGCTCGCATCAGGTGCTTCCCGCTGCGACCGCCTTGGAGGCCCACTTCGTAAACTGCGGCTGCAACGGCGGCCTCAGTCCCGTTTCACGAAGACAGCGTTCCTTCAGTTCGTGGATCGAATCAAAGCCCCGATCAAACAATTTGGCGTTGCCTCGGACTTTCTTCATTTCAGCACGCAGTTTATCAGTCGCTGCGGTGTCCACGCGCCCTTTCGCAGCCAAGATCACGCCGTAGCGTTTTGCGCCCTCGACGGTTACCAATCCGGCCTCCACATCAAACAGGACCTTCTCGACATCGCGCTCGAGCGGATCACCGCATCCGCCACCGCCCCAGGTATCAGCGATAAGCAGATCTCCCTCCAGCACTCTCACGTGATCGACTTTTGAGCGCAATATTTCTTCTGTACCGTCTTGCCGAACCAGGAGTTTTCGGCTGCGGGCGCCGGGCAGGCCGCCGTTGACACCCCAAGGATAGGTGAGCCAGCGATCATCGTGAATCGATATTTCACCGGGCTCCAGAAATCGATACCCTATGCGCAAGCCGTTGCCACCGCGGTTTTTGCCGGCGCCGCCCGTATCCGGAATCGTCTCGTAAGTCTCGACTCGCAGAGGAAAATAGCTCTCGAGAAACTCGTTCGGCACATTGGTAAAGGACGGCCAGAGCGAGTGCCCGTCGGGACCATCGCCAAAGGGCTTGCCGGGGATGCCGCCAAAGGTAATCTGGTATAGCTGGAACCAATCGCCGTGTTTGTCATAGCCTGAATACATGAAATGTGGTGAGTCGGAAAAGCCGGCGGCACACATGAACTGCGGATTCCCTTGCCCCAGCAGACCTCCTAATACATCGAAGATGCGCCCTAGCGCATGTGTGCGGCAGGACAATGCCGCGGGCTTTAGCGGCTTCAATAGTGTTCCGGAGGGAATTCGAACTTCCATCAAATCGTAGAATCCATCGTTGAAAAGAATTTGGGGGTCGAACACCATGATCATGTACACACCCGCAAACATCTTGAACATCTCCTCGTTCAGGAGAAAGTTAATCGAGGAGATTGATTGCGGGTCGGTGCCGGTGAAATCGAAGATGCACTTATTGCCTTCGCGCCACATGGTACAAGCAATCTTGTAGGGTCCCATGTCGAGACCGTCGTCGCACAGGTAGTCTTCGAAATACTGCTTTTTCTCGGGAACCGTCCGCACAATCAGTTCCCGCATGGCGCGCTTGTTGCGATCCAGCATTTCAGCCATGGCAGAGTGGAAAACGTCGTCTCCAAAGCGTTCACTAATCTCAATGCAGCGAGTATTGGCGGTCCGCAGCGCTGCCGTGATTGCATTGAAATCGGAGAGATTCCAGTGTGGCAGTCGACAGTTATGCAGCAGGATCTTCAGTACATCCTCGTTGAGCGTGCCCTGCTTGTACATCTTCACCGGAGGCACGGTGACACCCTCTTCGTAGATAGTCCTGGCATCGGTTGGCAGGGAGCCGGGCACTTTGCCACCGACGTCCGTCATGTGACCGAACATCGCCGCCCACGCAATGAGTCGGCCGTTGCGGTAAATGGGCATCAACATCAACCAATCGTTGGCGTGACTAATCGCACCGTTCACCGAATATGGATCATTCGTGAGGAAGATGTCGCCGTCCTCGATCGTTCCTTCATACCCTTGCATGAAGCCCCAGATAAAGGAGCCGAATTGCCCGACCACCATTTTGCCTTCAAGATTCGCAATCATCGGGAATTCATCGTGTTGTTCACGGATACCCGGTGACATCGCCGTACGAAAAAGCACGGTATCCATTTCGAACCGCGCATTTCGCAATGCACTTTCGATTATATCGATGGTGACGGTGTCCACTTTGACGCGATTGATGCGCTTACGATTGCGCTGAACGATTTTAGCTGGCATTGCGCTGCTCCTTAAGCCTTGTTGCCGACATGTTTGCCAGCGCGCGCGTTGCGCTTGGCGACGACATACTTGTCCGGATAAATGAGCATATTCCCCAGCGAATCGACCTTGGCATGGTGTTTGGGCAGAATGACGGTCGTCGAATCCATTTCCATGACGATCGCTGGCCCCGCGAGCCGGTTGCCGGCTCTAAGTAGCGCTCGATCATATACCCGCGCAGTAACACGCTTACCCTCCATGAATGCCATTTGCTTGCCCACCACAGCGGCGCCGGCATCCGGTCGACCCTTGGCGATTTTGCTCCGAGTTACCTTGATACCGCGCCCCTGCACGGAAGCCCGTAGCGTGACCAGCTCGTGCTCAAGTTCGAGCGCAAAGGTAAACAAGCGCCGATGCTCTGCGTCGAATCGATCCGCTATTGCCTTGAGGCCCAGCTTCTTAAGCTCGGCCAAATCCACCGGTATCGTGAGGCGCAGCCCCTGCCCGTGATAACGCAAGTCGACCTGGTAATTCTTTCGGATCTCACTGCGCGGAACACCCTCACGTTCCAGAGACTTCGCCGCCGCTTCAGCGAGCTCCCCCAAAATCTGTACGAGAGAGTCAGCCGAGGAGTCCGAAAATCGCCTCACATACGTGCGCGCTCGCTCATCGCGAACCGCCGTCGTGGCATCGCCCAGTGCACAGAGCACCCCAGGGCCCGGCGGAATGATGGCCGGCCAGGATCCCAACAGGCGCGCAAGCGCATTGGCATGCAAGGGCCCCGCGCCGCCAAAGGCGATCAAGGCGTAGTCCCGGGGGTCGTAACCCTGTTCGACCGACACCAGGCGCAGCGCGCCCACCATATTTTCGTTGACGATGCTGTAAATCCCCAGCGCGGCTTCTTCCAACGAGAGACCGAGAGCGGCTGCGATCTTTTGCACCGCCTTACTCGACAATTCGCGATTGAGGGTCATCTCGCCGCCGAGCTTCTGCTGAGCGGGGAGATATCCGAGCACCACGTTGGCGTCGGTTACGGTCGGTTCGGTGCCGCCCCGCGCGTAGGCCGCAGGCCCTGGATCGGCGCCCGCCGACTGCGGGCCGACACGCAGCGCCTTGGTCAATTCGGGTACGTGGGCAATCGATCCGCCACCGGCACCGACAGTGCGAATGTCCACGGAGGAGGCTCGCACGATTACGTCGCCGACGGTGGTTTCGCGGCGCAGTCGCGGTTCGCCATTTTGTATCAAGGCAACATCGGTTGAGGTGCCACCGACATCGACCGTCAAGAGGTTCGGGAAACCCGCCTGCGCGGCAACCCACAAAGCACCCGTCACCCCGCCGGCGGGGCCGGACATCAAGAGATTCACCGGGAACTCTTCCGCTGCCTTAGCACCGGCAAGGCCACCGTCAGAGCGCAGGATGTGAAGCTTTACGTCCTGCGCGATGTGCTCAATGTTGGTTTTAAGGTTCGCGATATAGCGGGAAACCTTTGGGCGCACGTAAGAATTGGCGACCGTGGTGACCGTCCGCTCGTATTCCTGCATTTCGGGCACCACATCGGAAGACAGCGACACCGGAATTCCCGGCAGTTCGGCCTCCGCCAGATCGCGAATCCGCCGCTCATGAACGGGGTTCGCGAAAGAGTTGATCAGCGATACGGTTAACGCTTCGATGGCGTGTGCTTTGAGCCCGCGAAGAGCGGCACGCATTTGCCCCTCGTCGAGGTTTTGCACAATGTCACCTTTCGCGCCAATGCGCTCGTGGGCTTCAATGGTGCAGGCAAGCGGGGCCATCGGCAGTGATTTATTGTAGATCACCCATCCGCCCAACCCGCCCGGTACGAAGGAGCGGGCGATCTGCAGCACTTGGCGGTAACCCCGCGTGGTTACCAGTCCACATTTGGCGCCGGTGCCCGTCAGAACCGTGTTGGTGGCAACCGTGGTGCCGTGCATCACATGATCGATTTCGTGCGGATGGATATTGGCCTCGCGACAGACCCGCTCGATGCCGAGCAGCACGCCAATGGACTGGTCGGCCGGCGTGCTCGGCACCTTGGCGGTGAACACCTTGCCAGTCTTCTCATTCACAAGGAACAAATCGGTGAAGGTGCCTCCCACATCGACGCCCAATCGATACGTCATTTTGCGCCCCTCATTTCTGCTTTGCCGCTCGGAAACAAGCCGGCCTTCATCACCATGCCCGGCATTGTCTGGCCCATGGCAGTCTCAAGCCATAGGCCCGTTTCGATCATGCCCTCTAACGACACGCCGGTTTCAACTCCCATGCGCTCCAACATATACAGCAGATCCTCTGAGGCAATGTTGCCGGTCGCCGCCGGGGCGAATGGGCAGCCGCCGATGCCGCCGACGCTGGCATCCAAACTCTGCACGCCGGCCTGCACCGCCGCGTAGGCATTGGCGATGCCGATGTTACGGGTATTGTGAAAATGGGCGCGCAGCGGCAGTCCGGGCAGCGCTGCGTTCAGTCGGCCAACCAGATCCGTCACTTGCGTCGGCACCCCGACGCCGACCGTATCTGCAATGGCGATGTCGACAGGCTCGCCGCGCGCGCAGCGCTCGGCAATCTCGACCACCCGCGCCGGACCGACCTCGCCCTCAAAGGGACAACCGAATGCTGCGGCGATCGTGAGGTTCACTGAAATGCCGTCCCCGCGCGCCGCCGAAGCGATCTCGAGCCACGCGGCGATAGACTCGTCCGTGCCGGCGCCTTGATTGCGCCGGTTGAATGTGTCGCTCGCCACAACCACCATTCCGATCTCGCGGCAACCGGCAGCTCGCGCCCGTTCGAAGCCGCGCCGGTTCAACACCATCCCAATGTAGGAAACTTCAGGACGTGTTGGCAGCGCCGCAAACAGCGCCTCAGCGTCCGCCATCTGCGGCACTTTGCGCGGATTGACGAAACTCGCCACCTCGAGCCGCCTCACCCCCGCGGCGAGGACCCGCTCGATCAACGCGAGCTTGCCCTTGGTGTCAAGCGCTACGGACTGGGCCTGTAAGCCGTCGCGCGGACCGACCTCCACGAATTTGATTTTCATCACGGTTCTATATTGTATACAATGTCTCCAGATTAACGCACTGGCCAGGGTTCTTACAAGACGAAACGGCAGCCATTTTGGCTACAAAAGCGGCAACGTGCACGGCAGGCAAGGCAATCCGGCTTGGTGAGTTGCGCACACTTGTATACATTATCGGCATCAGAGGGCGGGTTGAGACTGGTGGGACGGGGATGAAATGACTACAGCGGTGACCTTTGAGCATGGCGCCTTGTCGGATCTGCGCGTTCTCGAGCTGGGCACATTGCTCGCAGGACCCTTCTGCGGCCAGTTGCTGGGCGACATGGGAGCCGAGGTCATCAAGATCGAGCC
>JANXZQ010000111.1 GCA_025355445.1 Gammaproteobacteria bacterium | reverse complement strand
CGAGTCATTGCCACGTACAGCAAGCGCCGCTCCTCTTCGATCATCTCCGGCTTGCCGGTGGAGAATTCCGACGGAAAGTTGCCGTCCGAAACATTCAGCACATACACGATGTCCCATTCCTGGCCCTTGGCCGAGTGGATGGTGGACAGAATGACGTAGTCTTCGTCCTTCGAGGCGCCGGTGGACTGATCGCCGCTGGCCACCGGCGGATCCAAGGTCAGCTCGGTCAGGAATCGCTCGCGGCTTACATGCTGCGTCGCCAGCGTTTCCAATTGTTCCAAATCGCCCATACGCGTCCACGGCGCATCGTAAATGCGCTCGAGCTGCGGCTTGTACCACTCGCGCACCAGCCCGACCTGGCCTGCCCAGGGTGTCGCCGGGTCGGCGAGTCTTTCCAATAGCGCGCAAAATCTCTTCCACTCCATTTTTACCGGCTGCGGCGCATCGAAGGCGACCAGCGCCTTGACGCTGTAGTCCTGGGCTTCGTGATAATCGAGCGCTTGTTTCGCATGCCCCGGGCCGATGCCTTGGATCAGCTTCAGCACTCGAAAGGCCGCCACGGAATTGCGCGGATTATCCGCCCAGCGCAGCACCGACATCATGTCCTTGACGTGTGCTGCCTCCAGGAACTTAAGTCCGCCGTACTTCACATAGGGAATTTTGCGCTTGGAGAATTCGACTTCGAGCACGTCGCTGTGGTGCGAGCTGCGGAATAGGATGGCGTGGCGCTTGAGCGAGCCGCCGACCTCGCGCGTCTGCAATATCTTGCCGGAAATGTACTCGGCTTGAGCCTGGGCGTCGTCCATGGTCACGTAAAACGGCTTTTGGTTCGATTGCCGCATGCCGAGCAAGGTCTTGCGATGCTGACGCGCGCCGTCTGCCATGAGCGCATTCGCCGAATCCAGAATCTGTTGAGTCGAGCGATAGTTCTGCGACAGCACTACGACCTCGGCCTTGGGCTTGTAGCGATCGGCAAAACCTAAAATATTCTCCACCGCCGCGGCGCGGAAAGAATAGATGGCCTGCGCGTCATCGCCCACCACCGTGACCCCTTGGCCGTCCGGCTTGAGCGCGTGGATCACCTCGCCCTGCAGGCTGCTCGTGTCCTGGTACTCATCCACCAGCACATGATCGAAATTCTTCGACAAGCTCTGCGCCAGCGTGGGATTTTGCATCATCACATGCCAGTACAGCAGCAGATCGTCGAAATCCAGCACCCTATGCTTTTGCTTGCGCCCCACGTACTCGCGGTACAGGCGCGTGAGGTCAGCCTCCCACTCGCGGCACCATGGGTATTGTTCCTCGAGAGTTTGCTTCAGCGTCAGCCGCGTGTTGACCCGATAGGAATAGATGGCGAGGCAGGCAACCTTGCGCGGAAAGCGCTTGTCCTTGGCCGAGAATCCCAATTCGTGACGCACCACATCCATCAAGTCCGCCGCATCGGCGCGATCGAGGACCGTGAAATTCGGATCGAGCCCCAAGTGCTTGGCATACAGGCGCAGTATGCGGTTGCCCACCGAATGAAAGGTCCCCGACCACAACAGGCGCGTCGCCACGCTGCGATCGCCTGCCCGGCCGCGGTCCGCCATCACTTCCGCCACGATGTTCTGCGTGCGCCGGATCATTTCCTGGGCGGCGCGGCGCGTGAAAGTCAGCATGAGAATGCGCGCCGGGTCCACGCCGTTCACCACCAGATGCGCGGTGCGGTGCGCCACGGTATTGGTCTTGCCGGTACCCGCGCCCGCCAGAATCAGCATGGGACCCGCCGTCACCCCGCCCTTATCGGCCGCCGGCGTGCCGAAGGTGGCGGCCCGGCGCTGCATGGGGTTGAGCGCATCGAAGGCGCTGGTCTTGGCTTTCATCATGAGATTGTGCCGGTACTGTACGTATATCCAGAATACGATGCAATGAGCTTGACTCTGCGCCACAAGGTCGCGCATCAGCGGTTTATGCGCGCGGATACAGATCACACCGAGATAAACTCGCGCCATGCAAAAACCAAAGATCATTGCCAGCCAACACATTTGGAGCGGCCGCATCATCGACGTCTCGACCGAACGGTTGCTCTATGCCGGCGGCCGCGAACACGACCTGGATTTCGTGCGCCACCCCGGAGCCTCCGCCGTGGTGGCCGTGGACGGCGATGGCCGCGTCTGCGTAGTGCGCCAATATCGGCACGGCACCATGGATTTTCTGTGGGAAATTCCCGCCGGCAAACTCGACCAGGGAGAGCCGCCGGAGGCCTGCGCCATCCGCGAATTACATGAAGAAACCGGAGTCTCCGCAGCGCGCTGGACCGCTCTTGGCACATTCCTGCCGGCGCCCGGCATTTTCACCGAAGTCATTCACCTCTATCTGGCCCAGGACCTCAAACTGGGCGCCGCCGCGCCGGATGCCGACGAGGAACTCGAAGTGCAATGGCTGCCGCTGACCGACGTGATCGGGAGGGTGCTGCGCGGCGAGTGGAATGACGGTAAAACCGCGGTGGGCCTGTTGCGGGCGCAATACCACTTACAAATGTGACGGCGAGCCAGCTTTCGATGGGTTCGGGTTGACTTAACTCGCGTATCCCTTAAAAAGGATGTATGAGCGCCGAACACTCAAAATCCTCTCAGCAACCCGCTCCCGATGGCGACGCCGAGGACGCCGCTGCCGAGGTCAAACCCGCCGCCAAGGGCAGCACCGGCCGCGTCCAATTCGACGACAAGGGCAACGCCGTTTGGGAATGGTCGATTGCCACCGGCGCCTTCGCCCGCGAGGTCTCGGCCGAACGGCTGCAAAAGCTCGAGCATCCCGCCCTGTCAATCGCCGAGGATGCGCCGACACCGTTCGACACCGTGCGCGCCAACCCGCACGGCAACAAGAAGGGCTACGACCCGTACGACAGCGGCAAGCTGGGCAAACGCCCGCCGACCTCCGTGAAGAAAGATTTGCGCCGCCTCAGCGAGGCCATCAAGCTCAAGAAGCAAGCTGCGGACAACAAGGACGAAGGGAATACAAAGGACGAAGAGTAGTCTCGACGGCCCGCCGCATCACGCCAGTGCGTGCTGTAACTTCGCCGCGCTACCCAGGCGATAGAACTTGCGCAGCTCGCGCACCAGCCCCTCGATTCGCGCCTGCCCGCGGCTAACGAAGCGCCGCTCCAAGCGGCGGCAGTAATACGCAGCGCAGCGGTGCGCCGTTCGATAGCGATGGTATTGATCCGGC
>JANXZQ010000006.1 GCA_025355445.1 Gammaproteobacteria bacterium | reverse complement strand
TGAAGATCGACCGGTCATTCGTCAGCCGCCTGACGCACGCCGACGATGGCCCGGAGCTTGCGCGCGCGGTCATCACGCTGGGCGATACGCTCGGGCTCGACTCGATCGCCGAGGGCATCGAACTCGAGTCGCAGGTCGTGGCGCTGCTGCACCTCGGTTGCGTGGCCGGACAGGGTTACCTGTTTTCGCAGCCCTGCACGCTCGAAGCCCTGGCAAAGAGTCCATTCGTGGCGCGGCGCAACGTGCTCTGGACCGAGCAGGTCGCGGTCGCGGACCAGTCTCCGTCCGGGCGCTTCCCCGCGCTGACAGCTCCTGTTATTCGCGCCGTCAGCGCGGGCTGATTACGGGGCCGCCAGCCGACAATGACCGGAGGGAGGAATGCCATAAGGAAGATCAGACGGATCCCCTGGGCGGCATCAAGGCCCTGTGGCACTTGCAGCGATTCTGGGCGGGCTGACCTGCCGACTTCGATCCCGTTAACGGTGTCGCGCGATTTGCCGCTTACTTATTGAGTGATCTGCGCTGCATTTTGCTGCGCCTGCCTCAGCGCGTCGAGTATGAGGTTGTCGATGTGCTGAGTGTAGGTCTCGGCCAGCGCCTCAACGGTTTCACCGGATCGTTCGAGCATGACGCGCGCGGCGGGTGCGCTGGGCGACGGTTCAGAACCTCTCGCTCGAGGCGGCCGAGGTGGAAGCGCGCGTGGATCACCAACTCCATGATTAAAATGCAGTTTTCGGTATTTTGAGATGGCGGGTGTCCTTAACAGCCCGAATTCTGCATTTGATGCGGACGCATCTGATGCGTATAGTGAGTGGGGGAGTAGACCAATGCGTACCACCCTAGAAATTGATGACGACGTCCTTGAGGCTGCCAAAAGTCTCGCCCGCCAGTCAGACAGTACGGCGGGAGCTGTGCTGTCCGATCTCGCCCGTCGCGCACTTACCAGTGCTCCAGCCAAATCAACTCGTGCCGGAGTTGGAGGCTTCGTACCTTTTGAAAGCCGGGGCGGATTAGTTACGAACGAGCAGATCGATCGACTGCGGGAACAGGATGCGTACTGAGTGCGAGCGCTGTTCGACGTCAATGTTCTGATTGCGCTTCTCGATAGCGACCATGTCGGACATACCGTGGCCACAGCCTGGCTGGCTGCTCAACTTCAGCATGGGTGGGCGTCCTGCCCAATCACGGAGAACGGTACTGCCCGCATCATGGCAAGTCCTGGCTATATGAATCCGCTACCCGTGGCTGCAATCCTGGAACGCCTCGCGACGGCGAAGGCAACTGAGCACCATCGGTTCTGGCCAGATAATGTGAGCCTCACCGATACTGAAGTCTTCAAGCGCACCGAGCTACTGGGGCCGAAACAGATTACAGATCGGTATCTGCTTGCACTGGCGGTTAGAAACAAAGGTCGATTCGTGACCTTCGATCAGGGCATTCGGCCTACTGCGGTGGTTGGTGCTTCGACGGAACATCTCGTCCAGCTTGCGGGGTGAGATGTATGCGGTACGTCAAAAATTAAGTGCGAATGATTGGTCGTGTTGAAATCGTCTACGACGTCATTCGCCATCGATCGCCTTCAAGCGCAAATTTTTGTCGTACTTGGTGACGGACTTTTTGATGTGGCCGCAAGGAAATTACTTATATGCCAGTGAGTTAAAACGCCAGGAGATTATTGAGTGGGAGTGAAAAGGGCCTTTCGGTACCTATCACGATCGATCGCCTATACGCGCAAGTCCTTGAAGAGCCAGGGTTGTTGCTACGCCATAAATTTGACGTTTCGCCCCCAAGCGAAACCTTTTGACGGTAAATCTGACGGTAATTATTTCCCCGGGATTCCGGCGCCAGGAAATACCGTCAATTGCAGTGCCCGATAGCGAAAAACGCTGCAAATAAAGACATCGCAGGCATTGCGCATCGCCGGGCTTCGAGATTTCTGGAGTTCATCACCCGCGCTGATAGTGAACTAATGTGGCGTCGCGGCGGTCAGGGTCCCACGAGCGCAGAGATCCCTGTTACCGAATTCCCGCGGCTCGTGGGAAACGCAGGATGGGTACTTGGCTAGCGATGCAATGGGTGGTTAACGGGGATCCAGGGCAAAGCCAAGCAGTTGGCGGCGAACTCGGTGTCATCGCGATCACTGTCTCAAATGCTTCTGCGAGCGGAGCGAGGAGCGCTCATCGCTTCGCTCGGCATCTCGACGGACGAACCGGAGCAACAGTTTAATCCATTGCTGCGGAAGGTTGACGTAGAGAGTGGGGCAATAAGAGCGCAGCCGCCGGCAGCATACGGCCACTGTCAGACCTTCCTATAACGAAAGTCGTTGCCGGAACCCGATCGTCCGCGGACTGCATCGCGTTAGGGATCGTCGGTCTGCTTAGATCGATCCGTTCAAATGCCGTGCCGACAGTTTCTCACACGAGCTCGGGCAACACGAGAGACTCGAGTCCTTGGGAAATCGCCTACAAAGAGGCCTTTCAGATTGGCATCGTGTCGATCGCTACCCCCCGATGATCCGCACATTGAACGCGCGTTGGATGAGCCAGATCGACGCGGTTAGGGCTATCACTGCCGATCCGGCGGTGAGCACGAAGCTTCTGTAGAAGCCGCTGGCACGCAGGAGGTAGGCGCCCGGCAAAAATACGCCGACAATGACAAGCTGCCCCAGTTCCACACCTAGATTGAACGCGACCAACGCGAGCAGCAGCGATCCCGGGGGCAGCCCCAGATCAGCAAGCACCGATGCGAATCCAAAGCCGTGGATGAGACCAAAGCAGAATGCAATTACCCAGCGCCTCTCGTAGACGGTCGGCAGGATGTTGTTGAGCGCCGCAAGCACCACCGACAACGCAATCGCTGATTCGACCCAGCGTGAAGGCAGGTTGACCACGCCGAGCGCGGCAAGCGCCAGGGTGATCGAATGCGCCAGCGTGAACGCACTCACGACCTTCACGACGTCAAGAAGGGCGCCTGAGAAACTTTGCGCCGGCTGCCACCCGTGGCCGCGCGCGGGCGGGCGGACAAGTACCGCCGGTAACAGCAGCGATAGCAAGAAAAGCAGGTGATCGAACCCGGTCCAGATGTGGTGTACACCCTCACGGCAGTAGTCCAGAAATTGGCTCCATCGCGATGACGCACCCATCGTGAACGCTTGTTCGGGTGCTTCCGCGCTGAAGATGCCCGTCTGTGTAGCGCCCTGATATTCGAGACGCAGTAACCCACGGTGTTGCGGATCGAGATCGAAGAACAGCCGGTAGCCCACAGCGATAACCTTTGGCGCCGCGGCGCAGCGTACCGTGAAGCGCAGCACCTCGTAGGCGCCGTCGCTGTGGTTGTCGATCAAATGCTGGCGGACCTGCACCGGACACGGCGCGCCAGGGGGTCCGAGTCTCAGACGCGCGAACGCATACGCCGCGATGTCCGCGTGCCTCGCCTTCACCTCACCCCAGGTGATGTTTCCGTCCTCGTTGGCGTCGAGACCCAGCGCGTAGTCGAGGTCGCGCAGCGCGATGTCCCACTGCCCGTCGATCGTGTTGCCGGCCACCTTGAGCGTCAAATAGCTGTCTGATGGCTTGTGCGCGTGCGCCGCCCTTGCGAAGCTAACAGCCAGCACAATCGCGAGGAGTAATACCGCACGCCTCATTTCGCGACGCCGTGTTGCCGCAACACGGTCGACACCGCCGCGTACTCGAAACCGGTGTCGGCCATCCATTGCCTGACGACGCCGAGCGCTCCAGCATCGCCGCTGGCCACGGCCGCTTCTGCAAGGACACGCAAATCGGCGGGTTCGCGCTGAACCTTCCAATTGGCGAGCGCGAGCGTCAAGGCGCTCTGGGCATCGTCGCGCAGGAAAAGCTCGAAGCGCGCGTTCTCGCGTTGGTGGACGGTGTCGGCGCGCGCGTGACTCGCATCGAATCGTGCACCTAGGGCATCGATCGATGCGGACGCTTCCGGACGCTTCATCGAACGTTGTGCCAAGGCGAGGCGCAGTAACAACGGGTCGACGCGGCTCTCGTTCTGGAGCAGAGAGATCACTTCCTCGCCGCGCCCCTGGTCGAGCAGCCAATCACTGTATGCGCCAAGCAGGTACAGGTCGCGTTCACCCGCATTCAACGCGGCGCGGAAATGGCGTTCAGCCGCCGGATCGCCACGCCGGTGAGCAATTTCGCCGAGCAGGGTCTCGGCCCATGCGCGTCCCCCGCTGTCGATATGCGCGCCCTCGTTCAGGGTGCGCTGCAGGTTCTCGTGAGCCGCTGCGGCCCCGCCAGTCACCGAATCGATCGCCGCGATGCAGGCTGCCGCGTAAATGGCCGGCACGATGTCGTGGAGCCCGCTGCAGTCGTCGCGTGCGGGCGCGTATTTGCCGCGCACCGTCAGCACCGTAGCACGCGTGAGCAGGGCTTGCGGATTGCGCGGATCCCGCCTTAATACCTTGTCGAGATCGGCGAGGGCTGCATCGAATTCGTGGCGACTCTGCAGGATCGTCGCCCGAAGCATTAGCACCGGGATCGGAGCCTCGGGATCGTTCCACCAGGGCGTCAGCGCCGCCTGCGCATAACTGTTGAAGCGCGGATCACCTTCAAGACGAGAGGCCCGAATGTAGGCTGCCGCAAGGATCGTCGCACGCGCGATATCGTTCGGCGCCAGCGCGGCCGAGGACCGTAGAGCCTTGAGTTGGCGGAATTGCGGCCTGTTGCCCCCCGGGAGGCGTTCGAGCACCTGCTCATCGTCGGTCGGGACGAACGGTGATGCCGCCACCCCGAGCGCGAACAGCAGCGCAATCCCGCTCGCCCCTAAACGCAAGACTCCGCGCAACCCCTTACCTCGTACTGACATCTTGGCTATGGAGATAGAAGGTTGCGCGGAGAATGCTCTTGCCTTGCCTTGCCCTAAGGCACTAGCGGCCCGCAAGGATTGGCGCCGGGGCCGCTTTCATCGCAATCCACATGACGACGATTCTTGCCGTCGTAGGGTGTGGGCAGGAAAGGGAAGTTCCTGGCGATGCCGTTCTTCGTGATGTCCACCCCAACCTGCCCCGGCGCGCCGGCCAAGAAGTTGACACCGTCGCCGGCACGGGCGTTGATGTAATTGACTCCGCCGGCTACTCGAATGGTAATGTCGGTCACGTCGTCATTGGGGCGTCTGCCGTTTGGATAGCCTGCCTTGTCGGCGCTCAGCGCCGCACCCAGCCGGCTCTGGTTCTCCGGAGCGGTGGGGGCCACGCGCAGATCGAGCCGCAACAGTTCCGCACACGGCTGGCCGCAGTTCGCGCCATCCAAGGCTTGACCCGGGTACTTGAGCAGAATGCCCATGAGGTCGGTGCGAGCATGAGTGGGGGAGCCGTCAAGCGTAACGACCGGCACACCGTACACCAGGTTCAGTTCCGTGGCGATCACCGGATCCTTATAGAACGCCTGGAGATTCGCCTCGTTTTCCGGCGCGCCCGCATTCCACTTGTCCTTGGTGGGCGTGGTGATGATGAGCTCGTTGACCAGAGGGTTCGCCATACGCGACACCTGCATCCACTCCATGGTCTTGCGCCGGTAAGTGCTGGCATACATCCCGATCACCGGGTGCTTGGTCTTCGCCGCGGGCCGGCCGTCGCTGGTGATCTTGCTGATCGGTACCTCGATCGCGATCGTGCTGATGTTCGACCCGCTGAAACGGTTAACGCCGAAGGGGTTCACAAAATCGCTGTCCTCCGCCGCGGTCAGCAACGGCAGGTAGCGACGCAGATTGAGGGTGTCGAATACCGCCCCGAGATCGATGTAAAACGTCTCCGCCCGCTGCCCGGCGAATACCCGCATTCCGCTTTGCGCGTCGGTGTAAATCCCCTGGTTTGCGAGGGCCGGATAATCCGGCATGGTCGCCGGACCGGCATTGGACGGGACGGCAATCAGGAGCTGATCGTGGAACAGTTCCCTGCGCTTCCCGTCGCGAATCTCGGTGACGGAATAGGTTTGCCGCCGCGTTAACCCTTCCGAGCCCGGACCATCGAGTGCAATAATTCCCTGCAGGGGAAGCGCATTCGTGATGTGCGTATTGCCAAGATAAGGTACCGGTGAAGTGAGTCCGCCAGGTCCGCCAATCGGCCGGTTTTCCGTCTTGAATCGAAACTCGTAGACGTCGTCGTCGGCCTTGCCATTTTCATCGTTGTCGATATTGATGCGGTAGAGCACGTCATCGGCAAAATTGTAGTAGTTGGGCGCGTCGCCCGGGTCCTGTCCTGGATTAACGTTAAGAATGAAAGTCACGCGCCGATCGTCCGGCTGCCGATCGAGATTGTATTTGTCATAGCTGACAAACGCATACACGTCGGTGTTGTCGGCCGCCGGATCCATGGCAATCAGCGGCGCCTCCCTGTGGCTGGCCGCAACGGCCACGCTCCCTGCTATCAACGTCGCGGCCCCGCATAGGAGCGCGCGACACAAAAGATGATTCTTCATCGGTGTCCCCTCGTTTGGTTAAGTAACGTCGGTCAAACCAGCAAACCAGCTAAGAAGCGAGATGGGTCGACTGTTGGTGTACCTATACGATTCGCAGGGGACTTTGGATGCGTGAGGTTGGCGGAATACGCACGCCTGGTACAAAGGTGTGGTTGCAAGAGAAGCTGCAGGATTCGTGATGGGCGAGGAGCGCTTCGGAAGGCTGCTAAAGCCCGTGCGCCCTTTCGGCATCTATCGCCTTCTATCGCGCCCAAGCGGAATTTTTTTGCCGGTAGATGTGACGGTAAATTTGGCGTGCCCTGCCAAGAAGTGTAGATTTTTCAGTAGCTTATACGTGCCTGAGACGATTGAGTGGGAATAGAAACATACCCTTCGCCATCAATCGGCCCCAATCGAAATTCAAACCTAAGTTCCTGTTTCCGCGAAACATTTGGCTCTTTGTCGATCGCGGAAAATCGCCGGCAAGCGGCAATTTTTGACGGACATACTGGGTTCTGGCTTTGGACCGCATCTATCATTGCGATACAGGCGCGCACCCGGGCGGACTTAAAAGCTTCGCATTTGTAGTCAGTGCGCTGGGCGTTGGCATCGACGGCGCGCTAGCCGCAGCCGCTACAGTTTGCGCCGCCCGCGTTCACGACGGTGCCAAAAACGGTCGTCTGGGGCTTTAGTGTTGTTGCTGAAGTTGCTGCCGCTCCAGCGCTTCCTTGAAAGGGTCCGCAGCGCTCGCATCCTGGGCGTCGGGTTGCTTCGGTGGGACACTCGGGGCGGGCGCACTCTGCGCCGCGGCGCCCTGGCCGCTTTCGAGGAAGGCCTTGAACGGATCGACCGGATGCACTGCCGCAGAAGCGGGCGTCGGCGACGCCCTTTTCGGCACAGGGGCCGCGGCCTTGCCGTTTTCCAGAAAAGCCTTGAAGGGGTTCGGCGGTTCCGTGCTCGCCGCGGATGCGGCCGAGGCGGCTGATGCGGCAGTAGCCGCAGCTGCGGCAGGGCCATGCGCTGGCTTGGAATGAGTTATGTCACTCCCCGTAGCGGCCTGTGCGAACTGCACATTCTGTCCGTCGAAATGCTTGATAAAGACTACTGATATCAGTAGTGTCACCAGCATAAGAGCAGCGGCATATACCAGCCTGGCAGGACGTCGGGGCGAGTTTGTCTCTGTTTTCATATCAATCTGTACTCTGGGGAAACGAATCATGCAATGCGCATCATTCTTGCGTCAATACGCGCGATTATTC
>JANXZQ010000546.1 GCA_025355445.1 Gammaproteobacteria bacterium | reverse complement strand
CGAACATGTTCGAGGCGGCGCTCGACGGCGAATTCAAGGGCCTGTACATCGAATGCGAGGACATCGCGCAGTCCGATCCGAATACGCAGCATGTCACGGCCGCCCTGACCTCGATGGAGTGCATCATCGTTCAGGACTTGTTCCTGAACGAGTCGGCGAAGTTCGCCCACGTGTTTCTGCCGGGCTCGTCGTTCCTGGAAAAGGACGGCACCTTCACCAATGCCGAGCGGCGCATCTCGCGGGTGCGCAAGGTGATGAAGCCCAAATCGGGCTATGCCGATTGGGAAATCACCCAGCTGCTCTCGAATGCCGTGGGCTACCCGATGAATTACACCCACCCCTCCGAGATCATGGACGAGATCGCCCGCCTGACGCCGACGTTCACCGGCGTGAGTTTTGCCCGCATCGATGAGCTCGGCAGCATTCAATGGCCTTGCAACGCCGCGCATCCCGAGGGCACTCCGACCATGCACGTCGGCGAGTTCGTGCGCGGCAAGGGGAAATTCCTGGTCACGGAGTACGTGCCCACCGCGGAGAAGGTCAATGCCCGCTACCCGCTGATCCTGACCACCGGACGCATCCTGAGTCAGTACAACGTCGGCGCGCAGACGCGGCGCACGGAGAACAACCGCTGGCACGATGAAGATCGCGTGGAAATGCATCCGCATGATGCCGAAGAGCGCGGCATCGCCGAGGGCGACTGGGTGGGCATCGCCAGCCGCGCCGGCGACACGGTGCTGCGCGCCAAGGTCACCGAACGCGTGCAGCCGGGAGTGGTTTACACGACGTTCCACTTCCCCGAATCCGGCGCCAATGTGATCACCACCGACAATTCGGACTGGGCGACGAATTGCCCCGAGTACAAGGTGACCGCCGTGCAGGCCACCCGGGTCAGCCAGCCGTCGGAGTGGCAGAAGCGTTTCCGGGAGTTCACCGAAACCCAGGAACGCCTTGTGGACGCCGATGTCCTGTTCGTGTCCAAGTAGCGGCCCAGTGAGTACGGATTCGAGCGTCGCGGAGCACGCCGGTGCAGATCACAACAGCGCCGACCACTTGGTCAAGATGGCGAATGACATCGGCAACTTCTTTCGTTCAGAGCCGGTGCGCGAGGACGCCGTCGCGGGCATCGCCAATCACATCGCCAAATTCTGGACCAAGAGCATGCGCCGGAAAATGGCTGCGCACGGTGAGGCGGGTCTCGACGAGCTGCCGCGCGAGGCACTGCGTCGACTAGCTGCGAAAACGATGGCTACCCCCAAGGAACCTCCCGGCGGCGACGCCGGCTAAGCGGCTATCAGCGCTGCTGCGCTGGGGCGCCGTTCAGGGCTGCTCGTAGTCTTTCTTGGTTACCGGCGTGCTCGTGGTATCGGGCGGCGCATTGCCTTCTCCCGGCTTTTTGATCACCGTCTCTTTGACCGGAAGGCCGGCTTTCTCGTAACGCCCCTCGCGCCATTCTGCCGGCCTGCCGATAGACTCATCGGAGGAACCGTCTTTCTCGCTGATACCGCTCACCATGACTTCAACCCCCGCTCAATGTCCTCACATGCGCCACCGCGCTGCGCCCAAGCGCGGCAAGATTATATCCGCCCTCGAGCATCGAAACGATGCGATTCTGCGAATGCTCCGCCGCCAGAGTCATCATTTCCCGGGTGATCCACGCATAGTCGGCTTCGATGAGCGCCATGCCGCCCAATAAGTCATCGCGGTGCGCATCGAATCCGGCGGAGATGAATATCATCTGCGGCTTGAAGTTCTCGAGAGCAGGCAGCCACTTCGTTGCGACGGCCTCCTTGACCACATCGCCACCGCTGCCCTCGGCCAGCGGGATGTTGATCATATTGGACGCGGGATTGACGGCGCCGCTGTAGGGGTAAAAGGGGTGCTGGAAAAAACTCGCCATCAGCACGCGATCCCGCCATTGCGGCTGACTGAACATGTCCTCGGTGCCGTTGCCGTGGTGTACGTCGAAATCGATGATGGCAACCCGCTCCAGGCCTATTTTCTCGAGTGCATACGCAGCGGCAACGCCGATATTGTTGAAGATGCAAAATCCCATCGAGCGCGCCTGCGTCGCATGATGTCCGCAGGGCCGAACCGCGCAAAAAGCGTTCGGCGACCGTCCGGCCATCACCTCATCGACGGCAAGCAGTCCGGCGCCTGCGGCGCGGCGCGCGGCGCTCAAGGAATACGGATTCATCGCCGTATCGGGATCGAGCTGCACATAGCCTTCGGTCGGTGCATTCTCGAAGATCAGATCGACATAGCCCGAATGATGGACCCTCTTGATGTCCGCGGTGTCCGCCAAAGGCGCTTCCAGGCAACGCAACTCATCCAGCATTCCGCAGGAGCGCATCTGTTCGTTGACCGCACCCAAACGAGCCGGGCATTCGGGGTGCCCGGCGCCCATCTCGTGGCGCAGGCAATCGGGGTGGGTGATATACGCCGTAGTCAATGCGATCCCAAGCTGGGGCTAGACGCCGCATTCTATCGGGAAGAGCCGACAGGCGTATACAGACCGACCGCCCGGCCTCGCTCCTGCGCCAGCGCCAACACGGCATTCACCGTTCAACCCTGGCTCATTGCTCCAGCGCCAGCCAGATCGCCTTCGGCTCGGTGAAATTCTCGATAGCGGATTCGCCGTGCTCGCGGCCGAAACCCGACTCCCCCGACCCTCCCCAGGGCAATCGCACATCGGTATATCCATAGGTATTGATCCACACCGTGCCGGCCTTCAGGCCCGCGGCCATGCGATGCACACGTCCGATGTCCGCGCTCCACACGCCCGCAGCCAGGCTGTAAGCGGTGCCATTGGCGATGCGCAGCGCGTCCGCCTCGTCGTCAAAGGGAATCACGCACAGCACCGGCCCGAAAATCTCCTCTTGTGAGATGCGCATTTAGTGCTCGACATTGGCAAACACCGTCGGTTCGACGAAGTAGCCGATGTCACCGAAGCGCGCGCCGCCCGTGACCGCGGATGCTCCCTCGGCCTTGCCGACCTCGATATAATCGAGCACGGTTTTCATCTGTCCGGACGAAATCACCGGCCCCATCGTAGTCTGCGGCGCGGTCGGATCGCCGACGCGGATGGCGCGCGCACGTTCAGCCAGGCGCTGCACCACTTCGTCATACACCGGCCGCTGAACCAATACGCGCGAGCCGGCGGAACATACCTGCCCGGCGTTGAAAAAGATGCCGGAGGCCGCCGAGCGCGCCGCGCGATCCAGATTGGCGTCTGCAAAGATTACATTGGCGGACTTGCCGCCGAGCTCGAGCGTCACCTTCTTGAAGTTGCCGGCGGCCCCCTGCAATATCCCCCGCCCTACTCTGGGCGAACCCGTGAACGTCACCTTGTCGACGCCGGAATGCCGCACCAGCGCTTCGCCGACCACGCTGCCCTTGCCGCACACCACATTGAGCGCCCCGGGCGGCAGGCCCGCTTCGAGAAACAACTCCGCAACGCGCAACATGCTGAGCGGCGTGAGTTCGGCGGGCTTGACGACCAAGGTGCAGCCGCAGGCCAAGGCCGGCGCGATTTTCCACATGCCGATCATGAGCGGGAAATTCCACGGCACGATGGCGGCCACGACGCCGACCGGCTCGCGCACGGTGTAGGTCAACGCGTCGGGGCGCGCCGGGATCCAAGCTCTCGAGCTCGATCAGTTCCTCCCGATGCTCTTCGATCAGGGTTGCGGCGCGCTGCAAGATGCGTCCGCGCTCCGCCGCCCGCATCCCGCCCCAGACCTTGAGCGCCGCACGCGCGGCGCGCACAGCCCGGTCCACATCAGCAATTCCTCCCACCGCCACTTCGGCAATCGGCTCTTCGGTGGCAGGATTCAGATCGATGGAGTACTCACCTCCGGCGGGCGCGACGCGCTTGCCGTCGATCAGCAATTCGTAATGATCAAGTTCAACTTTGCAGTCCATGGATATTCCTCGCTCCCTCGACATGGGGCGATTTCAGTGTGGAATCAAGCAGGGGAAATCTCTAATCGTTTGAACGAATCATGCGATAAGCGCGGCGAATCAGCGGCGGTGAGGGGCTAATCAGGCGAGCGCCAGGTCGAATCTCGGCTGCAGATTGAGACCGCGCGCAATTTCCCACACCGCTCCCGTAATCGGAGCGAGCGAAGGCTGGTTGCGAGCGATCAGGCCAATGGCGCGGGTAAGGTGCGGCAGCAGCGGCCGCGCCTGCACGCGATTTTTGAGATCGAAGAAATTGAGCAGGCTGTGCGGCACCACGCTGAACAGCCCCGCCTCGCTGACGTGGGCATAGAGCGAGAACAGGGAGTCCGTCTCGAGAATCACGCTGGGCTGAACGCCGGCGCGCCGAAAGGCGGCGTCGATAACCTGTCGATTGCGCATCCTGCCGGTCAGCAAGCAAAGCGGCAGCCGCGCCGCGTGCTCCCACGTCAGGGTGGGTTCCAGGGAAACCTTGCGGTCGGCCAAGAGCACGTAGCGTTCATCGAACAGATGCAGTTTTTCGAATCCCTCGATCACCGTGTCATCGAGATAGGTAAGGCCGAGATCGAGCTCAAATTGGTCGAGCTGCGCGACAATGGCGTCGGCGGTCAGAGACGACAGCACGTAGCGTATGTTCGGATAGGCGGCGATGCACGGCGCAGTCAGCAAGGCCGCGATGGTCATGGTCGTTGGAATGGAGCCGATTCGCAGCGTCCCGCTCATCGATGATTTTGCGGTGGTCGCGTCCTCGCGCATGTACGACAGCGAAGCCAATGTCTGCTGCGCCCACACCAGAACTCGCTCGCCTTCGGCCGTCAACCCTAGGAAACGACGTCCCCGCCGCACGATCATGACGCCAAGTTCCTTCTCCAAACTACGGATCCCAGACGACAGCGCCGGCTGCGATACATGGCAGATTTCGGCGGCCTTTGCGAAATGCTTTTCGCGGGCGAGGGTGACGAGATATTCGAGCTGGCGTATGAACATATTGTGCGGCGGGGTCGTCGGTGGGCAGTGGGTGCGGCTGTCCGCTGTGCGTAAGATTACCTCCCGGCAACGCAGACAACCAGGAGAACTCCATGCACGATTTGCCCCTTGAAATGCAAGTGGTCGAGATTGCCGCGCCCGGCGGACCAGAGCAGCTGAAAACCGCCACGCGCCCGGTTCCAAAACCCGGCGACGAAGAGGTGCTGGTGAAGGTCGCGGCCGCCGGGGTCAACCGCCCGGATGTGATGCAGCGCCAGGGCCGCTATCCGCCGCCCGCCGGAGCCTCCGATCTGCCCGGCCTTGAAATTGCCGGGGAAATTGTTGCGCTGGGGCCCAAAGTTTCGCGCCTGTCGATCGGCGAGAAGGTGACCGCATTGCTGCCCGGCGGGGGCTACGCCGCGTATGCGGTCGCGGCGGCGCCGCTGTGCCTGCCCATTCCTGACGGGATCAGCATGGTGGAAGCGGCCGCGATACCGGAAACTTACTTCACGGTCTGGACCAACCTCTTCGATCGCGGCCGATGCAAGGCGGGAGATATCGTTCTCATTCACGGCGGGACCAGCGGCATCGGCACCACCGCGATCCAGCTGGCTGCGGCATGGGGAGCGAGCGCCTTTGCGACGGCTGGTTCCGATGTCAAGGCGCGCGCCTGCGAGCGGCTCGGCGCCATCCGCGGGATCAATTACCACACCGAGGATTTCGTCGAAGTGATGCGCGCCCAGACCGACGGCAAGGGTGTTGATGTCACATTGGACATGGTTGCCGGGAGCTACGTCGCGCGCAATATGGACATCGCCGCGCTCGAGGGTCGCATCGTAGTCATCTCACTTCTCGGCGGGTCGAAGGCCGAAATCAACCTGGGGATGATACTCACCAAGCGGCTCACGCTCACCGGATCGACCCTGCGTGCAAGAACGGTCGCGCAGAAGGCGGAAGTCGCCGCGGCGGTCCGCAAAAACATCTGGCCGCTGCTGGCCGCTGGGCGCGTGCGCCCGGTCATTCACGCCACCTTTCCACTGGCGCAGGCCAGCGAAGCGCATCGGCTCATGGAGACGTCCAACCATATTGGCAAAATCGTCCTAACGATCTAAAGAACAGATGCCGCAGATGAGCAAGCGGACGTCGCTCCGGCGCGTTTGAGCCGCCCGCCGTAGCTGCTATAGTCGACGCCCGCTAAAGATGAGGAGTACACGTGAGTTCCGACATCGAGATCGCCCAAAAAGCAACCTTGAAGCCCATCGGCGAGATCGCCGCTCGCTTGGGAATCCCGGCCGCCAGCATTGAAAACTACGGCCATTTCAAGGCGAAGATCGCACTCGATTACATCGACAGCCTGAAGGATAAGCCGGACGGCAAGCTCATTCTGGTCACGGCCTTGAGTCCCACCCCCGCGGGCGAGGGCAAGACCACCACCACCGTGGGTCTCGGCGACGCGCTCAACAAGATCGGCAAGAAAGCGGTCATTTGCCTGCGCGAGCCGAGTCTGGGCCCGGTGTTCGGGATGAAAGGCGGTGCGGCCGGCGGCGGCTACGCACAGGTCGTGCCGATGGAAGACATCAACCTGCATTTCACCGGCGACTTCAGCGCAATCGGACTCGCGCACAACCTGCTTTCGGCGCTCATTGACAACCACATCCACCACGGCAATGAACTCGGCTTCGACGTGCGTCGCATCGCCTGGAAGCGGGTGATGGACATGAATGATCGGGCGTTGCGCGATATTACGGTCGGATTGGGAGGTCCCGGCAACGGCTTCCCACGCCAGGATGGTTTCGACATCGTGGTCGCGTCTGAAGTCATGGCCATCTTCTGCCTGGCGAACAGCCTGGTCGATCTGAAGGAAAGGCTCGGAAACATAGTGGTCGGCTACCGTCGCGACTTGACGCCCATCCACGCCAGAGACCTCAAGGCTCAGGGCGCGATGACCGTATTGCTCAAGGAGGCCTTGAAGCCGAACTTGGTGCAGACGCTGGAGAACAATCCCGCCTTCATCCATGGCGGACCCTTCGCGAACATCGCGCATGGCTGCAATTCGGTGCTCGCGACGACGACGGCGCTGAAACTTGCCGATTACGTGGTGACCGAAGCCGGCTTCGGCGCCGACCTCGGCGCCGAAAAATTTATCGACATCAAGTGCCGCAAGTCCGGACTGCGGCCGGCCGCGGTGGTGATCGTAGCGACCGTGCGGGCTCTGAAATTTCACGGCGGCGCGGATCTCAAGGAAATCAACAAGGAAAACCTTGCGGCGCTCGAGAAGGGCCTCGCGAATCTGGAACGGCACGTCAGCAATGTGCGCAATCAATACGGGCTGCCCTGCGTGGTTTCAGTGAACCATTTCACCGCCGACACTGACGCGGAGCATGGCCTGCTCGCGAAGAAAATGGCCGCGCTCGACGTCCCGCTGGTGCTCGCGCGCCATTGGGCCGAAGGCGGCGCCGGCGCGACCGACCTCGCGCGCAAAGTGGTGGAGGTCGCCGACAAGGGCGGACCGAATTTTCGTTTCGTCTATGACGAGAAGCAGTCCTTGTGGGACAAGGTCAAGACCATTGCCACCCAAATCTACGGGGCGTCGGACATTTCGGGCGACTCGAAGATTCGCGCGCGGTTCGATGAACTGCAGAAGACCTATGGGCACTACCCGGTATGCATCGCCAAGACCCAGTACTCATTCTCCACCGATCCGGGCCTGCGCGGAGCGCCGAGCGGGCATATGGTCAACATCCGGGAAGTGCGGCTCGCGGCGGGCGCGGAGTTCATCGTGGTGGTGTGCGGTGACGTCATGACCATGCCCGGACTACCCAAGGTACCGTCCGCGGACAAGATCGACATCGATGCGCAAGGCCGCGTGGTGGGCCTGTTCTAACCGCCTAGAATGGTGCCCAAAGCAAGCCCCGCTTCAGCGCACAGCTGGAGTGCGGGCATTTTCTTGCCGCCGTCGTAACGCAGTTTGGACACTTCGATCTGTCCGCCCTGTGCTGTGACGAAAACGCCCTGCTCGCCGATTGCAGTGACCGCACCGATGACGCCTTTGACCTGTCCGAAAGTGCGCGCCGGATGCTTGCGGGCGGCGTGAACCTGCAGTTTCTTGCCCTTGAACGTCGTCCACGCGCCGGGGGCCGGATCGCACCCACGAATGAGGTTGTAGACCACATCGACGTGGTTATGCCAGTTGACGCGCGCTTCGGGCTCCCGGCACCAACCCTCGTAGCTCGCTTGCGACTCGTCCTGGGTTCTGGCGATTCCGTTGCCGTTCACCACCAGGTCCGCCGCTTCCTGCAAGGCCGCAAGCCCCATCGGAAACAGGCGATCGAAATACACGCTGCCGAGCGTGTCGTCGGGACCGATGGGAGTTTCTTTCTGCAGGATGATCGGGCCCTCGTCCAGACCATCGTTGGGCCGAAAGATGGTGAGCCCGGTCCGCGTGTCGCCACGGATAGTGGGCCAGTTGATGGAACTCGGACCCCGATATTGAGGCAACAGCGACGGGTGGTACTGAATCATGCCGTGGCGAGGAATCGAGACGAAGTTCTGCGGTGCGAATTGCAGTACGTAGGCCATGACCCCCAGATCCGTCTCGAGGGCGCGCAAGGTCCGATGCGCCTCCTCAGCCTTAAGCGACCCGAACTGATGGATCGGGACCTGGTGCTGTTCTGCCGCCAGCCGCAGCGAATCGGCGGCGGCGCCCGGCTTTTCCGGGGCGCAGAACACCGCAGCGACCGTGTCGCGCCGGGCCAAAAAGGCCTCAAGAACCGCCTTTCCGAAGTCGCTCTGACCTACGATGGCAATTCGCATGCATGTCCCCCGTCCCAAGAAGATATCTCATATATCATCAATTGGGATCTCGGGGTAGAATCAAACTAAAAGGAGCCCCGAATGGCTGGCCGCAATTTTCTATTCGTTCCCGGACCCACTAACGTTCCCGACCGAGTGTTGCGCGCGATGACGGTAGCGATGGAGGACCACCGCTCACCCATTTTTCCTGAATTGTCCCGCGCCTGCCTGAACGGCCTGAAGCCGGTGTTCAAGACGGTGACTGGCAGTCCCATCATCTTTCCGTCCTCCGGTACTGGATGCTGGGAAGCAGCGCTCACCAACTGCCTGAATCCGGGCGACAAAGTGCTCACCGCCCGGTTCGGGCAATTCAGCCATCTGTGGGCGGACATGTGTACACGTCTCGGCTTCGAGGTGGAACTGCTGGAGACGCCCTGGGGGGAAGGCGCTCCGATCGACCGCTATCTCGCCTGCCTCAGCGCCGATAAGCAGCACAAGATCAAGGCCGTTCTGGTGTGCCAGAACGAGACCGCCACCGGGGTCACCAGCGACGTCGCCGCCGTCCGTCAAGCGATGGACAGCGTTGGGCATCCGGCCTTGCTATTCGTAGACTCGGTGAGCGCGCTCGGCAGCATCGACTTTCGCATGGACGACTGGGGCGTCGATGTCTGTGTCAGCGGCTCGCAGAAGGGCTTGATGCTGCCCGCCGGCATGGGTGTGACCTGTGTCAGCGAAAAGGCGCTCGTGGCGGCCAAGGGCGCGACTTCGCGGCGCTGCTACTTCGACTACGGCGATATGGTGACCTCCAACGCCTCAGGCTATTTTCCATACACACCCTCCATTCCCATGTTGTACGGCCTGCGCGAGTCCTTGGCCATGCTCGCCGAGGAAGGTCTGGACAATGTGTTCCACCGCCACCACTACCTCGCGGGCGGGGTGCGGGCCGCGGCGCTCGAGGGGTGGAAGTTGAAGCTGTGTGCCAGTGCTCCGCGATGGTTCTCCGATACGGTGACCGCCATCATGGTGCCGGACGGCATCAATGGCTCCGAGGTCATCGCACGCGCCTTCAAGCGCTACAACCTCGCGCTGGGTGCAGGTCTCTCCAAGGTCGCCGGCAAACTGTTCCGCATCGGTCACTTGGGCGATCTGAACGAACTCATGCTGCTCGGCGCCATTGCCGGATCCGAGATGGCCATGCTCGACGTAGGGGTCAAACTCGAACCCGGCAGCGGCGTGGCAGCCGCGCAGAACTATTGGCGCACTCATTCACCCGTGATCGGCGCCAACGCAGCATGAGCATGCGCGTGGTGTTTCTGGACCGCGCCTCGCTCAAGGCCAACGTGCGCAAGCCGGCTCTTGGCGGCGAATACGTCGAGCACGAAAAGACCGCCGCCGCGCAGATCGTGCCGCGTCTTGCGGGTGCGGCCGTCGCAATCATCAACAAGGTGCCGATGCGCGCCGACGTGCTGCGTCTATTGCCGCAACTCAAGATGATCGCGGTGGCGGCCACCGGCTATGACGTCGTGGACATACCCTACTGCCAAGAGCACGGCATCGCCGTCGCCAACATTCGCAATTACGCGGTGCATACCGTGCCTGAACACGCCTTCGCGATGATCTTGGCTTTGCGGCGCAATCTGCTCGCGTACCGCCAGGACGTCGAGAACGGCGTGTGGAACAAATCCGACCAATTCTGCTTCTTCACTCATGATATCGGCGATCTTTACGGCAGCACGCTCGGCATCATCGGCGAAGGCGCGATCGGCCAGAGCACAGCGGCGATTGGGCGCGCCTTCGGCATGCGCGTGCTGTTCGCCGATCATCCGCCGCCGAAGATGGCAGGCGTTGCATTCACCCCGCACGAGGAGGTCCTGGCACAATCCGATGTCATCTCGCTGCATTGCCCATTGCTGCCGTCCACTCGCAACCTGATCGACATCGGTGCCTTTCGCAAAATGAAACGCAATGCCCTGCTAATCAACACCGCCCGCGGCGGCCTGGTCGACGAGGCGGCATTGATTCAGGCACTCGATGAGGGGCTGATTGCGGGCGCCGGCTTCGATGTGCTGACGGTCGAGCCCCCCAAGAACGGCCACCCGCTGCTCGACGTACGCCGCCCGAATTTCATTCTCACGCCGCACATTGCCTGGGCCTCGGATGGGGCCATGCAGTTCCTGGCCGACCAATTGATCGACAATATCGAGCACTGGGCAGCCGGCTCGCCGCAGAACCTCGTGACTTGATTCAGCGCCGGCGTGACTTGATCTGGCGACGCTGGGCACGCATCATCGCGCTCCAATGAAGAAACTGCTGTACCAGTTCGATACCGACGCCCTCGCCTCGGTTTTCGACAACGTCGTGGGCTACGACGGTGGCGCCGATCACATTTCGGCCTATGGCGGAGTCAATACCCGGAATGTCGGCGGCCTCGTCGAGGGCGCGATCTTCACTCGAGGCCTCAAGGACAAGAAAAATACGGCGATTTTCATCGGCGGCGGCAACATGCTCGAGGGCGAAGCAGTGTTCACCGCGGTCCGCAAGAAGTTCTTCGCCAAATTCCGCGTCTCCGTGATGTTCGACAGCAACGGCTGCAACACCACGGCCGCGGCCGCGGTGGCATGGCTCGCGCACGGTCGCGCCCTCGCCGGCAAGCGTGCCGTCGTGCTCGGCGGTTCGGGTCCGGTCGGTCAACGTGCCGCTGTATTGCTGGCCCGCGAAGGCGCGGCGGTGGCCATCACCGGCCGCAAGCGGGACGTGGTCCAGGCTGCGTGCGACTCGATCCATGGGCGCTTCGGTATCGTGGTGGAGCCCATCGAAGCCCCCACTAATACCGAGCGCTGCGCAGCGATAGCCGGAGCGCACATTGTGCTCGCCACGGGCGCCGCCGGTGTTACCTTGCTGGACGAGAACCAGTGGCGGGACAGCCCCGCCCTCGAGTTGATCGCGGACGCCAACGCCTCGCCGCCGGCGGGAATCGAGGGCGTGGGCCAGAGTGATCGCGGCTCGTTGAAGCACGGCAAGATACTCTTCGGCTCGCTCGGCTTCGGCGCGCTCAAGCTGGCGCTGCACCGCGCCTGCATCGCGCGCCTGTTCGAGCAGAACGATTTGCTGCTCGACGCCGAAGAAATATACGCCATCGCCAAGACGATGGTCGGCTAGCTCTGCACCGTAGGCGAACACATGATGATGACTCAAAGTTCGGTCGAGAAATTTCTGGACGATCTTGCCGGCGGCAACCCCACTCCGGGCGGCGGCAGTGCGGCGGCCATCATGGGTGCCATGGGCGCCGCGCTGGTATCCATGGTGTGCAATGTCACCATCGGCAAGAAGGGCTACGAGACTGTTGAGGCCGAAATGAGATCCGTGCTCAGCGAATCCGAAAGAGTGCGGCGGCGGCTGACGGCGATGGTGGCCGAAGACATTGCCGCCTTCGACAGCATCCTCGCGGCGTACAAGCTGCCCAAATCCACAGAGGAAGACAAGGCGGTGCGCACAGCCGCGATCCAGGCCGGACTGCGCCGTGCCACGGAAGTGCCCCTGGACTGCGCGCGCGTCTGCGCTGAGGTCATTGCGCTCTCGCGCCGCGCCAGCGAGCAGGGCTACCTCAACGTCATCAGCGACGGCGGCGTCGGCGTGCTGGCGGGTTTTACCGGACTGCGCAGCGCCGCTCTCAACGTCTACATCAATGCGCCGGCGCTCAAGGACCGCGCCTTTGCCGAGCGAGCCACCGCCGAATTGGAAACGCTGCTCGAGTTTTGCGGCGCCGAAACCGAGGCGATATATAGAATCGTCCGCGATAAATTGAGCTGAAGGCCAAGGGAGGTCGCAATGCCGGGCGGAAAGATTGACACCGAACGCGCGTTCACCGCCTTAGGGTTGGCCGTCTTGACCATCTCGGATACGCGGGATGCCGGCAATGACACATCGGGTGATTTGCTGGCAGAACGCATCGGCGCCGCCGGCCATCACTTGCGGGCCCGTGCCGTGATACGCGACGACATGGCCGGCATACAGCGACAGGTGCGGGCATGGATCGAGGATCCCGGCGTCGATGTAGTCATCACCAACGGCGGTACCGGCCTCCGAACGCGGGATGTGACGCCCGAAGCACTGCGCCAGCTCTTTGATCGAGAGTTCGAGGGGTTCCTGGTGTTGTGGCACCTCATTTCCTATGAAACCGTGGGTGTCTCCACCCTGCAGTCCCGTGCCTGTGCCGGTATCGCCGGCAACACCGTCATCTATGTACTGCCGGGCTCCACCGGCGCCTGCAAGGATGGCTGGGACAAACTGATCAGCTTGCAGATCGACAGCCGCCACAGGCCTTGTTCAATCGTGGAACTGCTCGGTCCGAAGTAAAATTCCTCGATGACCACGCTCGCGGGCCACCGCCCCTTTCTCTTATTCGTATCCGCGCGCGCTTTTTCAGAGTTCTCTTACCAGATCGGCACCGTCGCCATCGGCTGGCAGGTCTATGCGCTGACGGGCCGCGCATTCGCTCTTGGCATGGTGGGACTGGTGCAGTTCATTCCGAGCGCACTGCTGGTGTTCGCCGCGGGCCACGTCGCGGATCGATACGACCGCCGGCGCGTGGTGCAAATTTGCCAGTACGTCCAAGGGCTGGCCGGCGGGTTCCTTGCATGGGGCACCTTCGGCGGCTGGCTCAACGTCGTGGAAATCTTCACCGCCTTGGGTCTTTTCGGCATCGCCACCGCGTTTGAAAGCCCGGCGGCCGCGGCGCTGATACCCGCAGTGGCGCCGCGAGGGATGCTGCAAAGGGCGACCGCAGTCGCGACCGCCGCGTGGCAGGTATCGGCAATCAGCGGGCCGGCGCTGGGCGGGCTCGCTTATGCGGTGGCGCCGGGCACGCCCTACGTGATGATGGCAGTATTTTGGCTGCTGTCAGGGATTCTGAACGGCGCCATCAAGCTCATCGGGCCGGTCGCGGTAAAAGAACCGCCGACTATTGCGACGCTTTTTACCGGTGTCGGCTTCGTGCGCCGCAACCCTGCAATCTTGGGGACTATTTCGCTGGATTTATTCGCCGTCCTGCTGGGCGGCGCCACGGCGCTGCTGCCCATATACGCTCGCGACATACTGCACACCGGACCTTGGGGACTCGGGGTGCTGCGCGGCGCCCCCGCCGTGGGTGCGTTGATCATGTCCGGCGTGCTCGCCCGCCACGCCATCACGCGGCGCGCCGGCGTCCGAATGTTCCAAGCGGTGATCATTTTTGGCCTGGCGACCGTGGTGTTTGCGGTCTCGCGGTCGATCGGGCTGTCGATTCTCGCGCTCGCCATCATGGGCGCAGCCGATACAGTAAGCGTGGTGATCCGCATCGCGCTGGTACAGCTGTCGACGCCGGACGAGATGCGGGGCCGCGTGGGCGCCGTAAACTATTTATTCGTCAATGCGTCCAATCAGCTCGGTGAATTCGAGAGCGGCCTAACCGCGGCGCTTTTCGGGGCGGTCCCGGCTGTCATACTCGGCGGTGTGGGCACCATCGCGATTGCGCTGCTGTGGATGAAGCTGTTTCCTACTCTGCGCGACGTCGAGCGGCTGGAATAGCCGATGCGACGGCCGAAGTCCCGCCGCTGCTGGCGCATCGCAAGGCTCTGGCCGAGTGTGCGTGTAAGGCGCAAGGCGTGGCGGGCATTCCGGGGTGCGCCGACGCCGGCGCAGGCGTTGATTGTCCTCGCGACCACAGTACTGCTGTGGTTCGCATTCAATTGGTTGTTCCAGGTCATCCGCAAACCGTCGGAGCTTTTCTTTCCCGTCAGCAGCACGCTCAACAAGATACCCTCCGAGACGTGGCGGCAGTACGCGCCCCTGTTCCGGAAATATTCCACCAGCATAATGTCCCCCGAGTTGCTCGCGGCGCTGGCGCAGGTCGAAGGCTCGGGCAATCCGGTGGTGCGCACTTACTGGCGCTGGTCATTCAACCCGCGGCCCTTCGACGTATACCGTCCCGCATCGAGCGCGGTGGGGATGTACCAGATCACCGATGGGACTTTTGCCGAGGCCAGACGCTTCTGCATCCGCCATCATGCCGTCGTCGAGGACGGTGCGTGGAACGACTGGGACTCGTGCTGGTTCAATCGCCTGTACACACGGGTCATTCCTGCACACGCCGTGGAACTCACCGCGGCATACCTCGATCGCAGCGTGGCCAGCGCGCTGGCGCGCCATCACATGAACTCCGTCCCGCTGGAACGCGAGCAGGAGCTCGCCGCGGTGATTCATCTCTGCGGCGCGGGGGCGGGGGATGCTTTCGTGCGCCATGGACTGCGGCTGACGGACGGTCAGCGCTGCGGAGACCATGAGGCACGTGGCTATGTCGCGCGCGTGAATCTCATGAAACGCGTATTCGAGAGCATCGCAAGGGGTGTTACTACGCAGATGCCAATCCATAGCGTATATCAGGCTCCCCAAAAGCACTCTTTCGCGCGAGGAATCTAACGACATTTATCCAGCAATGGGCGCGCCGCAAGCCAAGCTCGAGCCACAGCTTCTACGATGCCCGCAGTACGCGTCTTCGGGCAGGTTGCGTAGTTATAACTCCCTGGATGCTGTGGCTCTTGCTTGCCGTTCCGCCTCAGCTCACGCTGTAGCCTAAGCTTGCGTAGTCACGCTTCCACCACGGTTCGTCTGGCTCCTGCGGCACATGGCACGGTGTCGGGGCAGCGCGCGTGTCACCGCCATCATTACACTCGGGAGACGTTGCCGCGGCAACGTCGTCAAGGCCGTGAGCGGCAGGATCGTGGGCAGCATAGGCAGGCTCGCGGGCGGTATGCGCGAGAGTGTCCGCGGCGCTGCGTGCGCGAATCGCCTGGTTGCACAGCACCCAGACGCCGAGGTCGTAATCCATGCGCTCGCCGCGCCAGCGGGTGGCGGCGGCATTCGGTTCTATTCCGTAGTCAGGCCAGTCATCGGGCGACACCCGCGTGCAGCGGATCACCTCAAAGTGCCGCCCGTCATGATGCACAAAGCGCCAGCCACCCTCGGGCAGGGTCTCGATGAGGATTTCACCTTCGTGCACCAAGCGGTGGTGCAGACGACACAGGGTGACGAGATTCGCGATTTTGGTCTCTCCGCCATTCGCCCTGTGCTCGATGTGGTGCGCATCCACATAGCGCCGGTGGGTGCAGCCGGGGAAGCGGCAGCCGCCATCGCGGGTATTGAGCGCGCGGCGAATGGCCGGCGGGATGCTGCGGGTCTTGCGACCGACATCCAAGGGTTCCCCGTGTTCGTTCTCCATTACGCGCAACAGTCCCGCATCGCAGGCGAGGCGCCGCGCCGTCTCGGCGGGAATCGAGGGTCCGTTCTCGATCTCGCAGCGTCCTGGGGTGCCCTGGCGCAAGGTCTCGGCCTCCACGTGCACGATCACTTGGTAGCGATCGGCGGTCTTGGAGGAAGTCTTCCTGTCGGCGAGAAAGCTCTCCGCCAGTGCGCCCAGCGCGTTGGCGCGCCGCGCCGGGTAGGTGATGGAGCGTTCTTGCACGACGTTGGCTGAGATTTCCCGATCGGGCAAGGTCTCGAGGGCGGCGTCGAGCGCCTGGATCAACATCGCACCGGCCTCGGCCGGCAATCGGCATTTGAGTAGCAAGCTGCCGTCCTCATCGAAGCCGTAGCTCACACTGCGATTCGCGTGCTGGCGCGCCTCTCGGGACAGCTCTTCGGCATCCATGGCGCGCCTGTAGCCGCTCACCAGCCGTTCCACATGATGGGCGGTCCCGTGCAAGGCGATCGTGAGCAAGGTGTCCTCCGTCGCCGCACACGCCACCCGGGTCAGCGCCCGTACCTTCGAATAACTGAGCTCCCCGCGCGCCATGGAGGCGGCGATCTTCGGCAACTCGCGAAGCGCATGGGCGACGCGCACTTTCTCGCGGGCCGCCCCTAAATTCAGGCCGCACTTGAAGTTCAGCCAGTGTGCGCAGGACGGCAATCTACCGTCGCCCCAGCCTTTGCGCCGATCGAACTCGGCAATCAATAGCAGCCAACGATAGTTCGCCGCATTTAGTTGCCCGGCAAGCTCGGTGATTTGCGCCTCCAATTCTTCGAGCGACATCGAGGGGCTGATCGCCGTATTTCCACCGTCCATTTGCGGCTCCCATAGCTGGTTTTATATACAGTATTGTACGAAAATCAGACCGGAAACGCACGCCACAAATCTATATTTTTCGCCTTTATTTTCAGCCGGTTAGCTGACGGCAGCGATTGGAATCATTCGATGAGAATGGCGCGGAAATCATTGACATTGGTGAGAGTCGGGCCGGTGATTACCGATTCGCCGAGCGCCGTGAAAAAACTGTGCGCGTCGTTGTTGGCGAGCATGTCCTTCGGGCGAATGCCCAGTGACCAGGCGCGCGCGAGGGAGTCGGGCCCAATGCAGCCGCCCGCGATCTCTTCTTGGCCGTCGACCCCGTCGGTATCGCCGGCCAAGCCGTAAATGCCCGCGTGACCGTCCAGTGCAATGGCCAACGACAGGAGGTATTCAACATTGCGACCGCCGCGACCGCTGCCGCGCACCGTGACGGTAGTCTCGCCCCCTGAGAGCAGCACACAGGGAGCGGCGAACGGCTGGCTCCGCTCGGCGACTTGCAAGGCCATTCCGGCAAACACCTTGCCCACGTCGCGCGCCTCGCCCTCGATGGCGTCACCGATGATGTACGGCGCTATGCCCGCGGCCGCCGCTTCGCGCGCGGCGGCCTCGAGCGCCATCTGCGGCGTGGCAACGATGCGCACCTCGGAGTGCGCGAGGCGCATGTCACCGGGCAGCACGGACTCGCCCCGGCCGCTCTCCAGCACATCAAGCACCGCCGCCGGCAGCTCGATTCCGTAGCGGTGAATGATAGTCAGTGCGTCGGCACACGTGGTCGGGTCCGCCACCGTGGGTCCGGAAGCGATGTCGATCGGGCGGTCGCCGGGTACGTCGGAGATGAGCAGTGTGAGTACGCGCGCCGGGTAGCAGGCGGCGGCCAGCCGGCCGCCCTTGATGCCGGAGAGATGGCGCCGCACGCAATTTATTTCGCTGATGGTGGCGCCGCTGGCCAGCAACGCGCGATTCACGAATTGCTTGTGCTCCAGGGTCAGGCCGGCAGCCGGCAGCGGCAGCAGCGCCGAGCCGCCGCCGGAGAACAGGCACAGCACCAGATCCTCCTCGCGCAGCGCGCCCACAAGTTCGAGCATGCGCTGCGCGGCCTGCATTCCAGCGGCATCCGGCACCGGGTGCGCAGCTTCGAGGATCTCGATGCGTTCGCACGGCACGGCATAGCCATGGCGCGTGACCACGAGACCAGACAGCGGCCCCGGCCAATTTCGTTCCACCACCTGCGCCATGGCCGCCGAGGCCTTGCCGGCGCCGACGACGATGAGCCTGCCGCGCGGCGGCTCAGGCAAGTGCGGCGGAATGCACAGGGCTGGTTGCGCCGAAGCAATGGCCGCATCGAACATCCGCCGCAGTAGAACCCGCGGCGCCGTCAATTCGCACTCCCGCTCAGCACATTCACCAGCGAGCCGATCCCCTCTATGGTGACCTCAACCGCGCTGCCGTCTTTGATCGATCCAACTCCGATCGACGTACCGCAAGCGATCACATCCCCCGGCAGCAGCGTCATGTCGTGGGACAACCTGCTCACCAGATCCTGCGGCGACATGGTCATGTCCGATAGGGGATAGTTCTGCCGTTCGACACCGTCGAGCCGGGTGACTACCCGCAGCGACCGCCAATCCAAACCGGTGGCGATCACGGGGCCCAAGCAGCCAAAGGTGTCGTAGCCCTTAGATCGGCACCACTGCGCAAAATCGACATTCTCGTTGAGCACGGCCGCAGCGGTGACGTCGTTGACGCAGGTGTAGCCGAAGATGTAATCGCCCGCATGGTCCGGGTGCACTTCTTTGCAGCGCTTTGCGATGACGATGCCCAGTTCACCCTCATAGGCGATCTTTCCGGCATACCCTGCAGGCCTGCGGATCTCATCGCCCGGGCCGATCACAGAGGTGGCCGGCTTGATGAGAAACAAGGGATGCGCCGGTGCCGGTTTGCCGAGCTTCAAACTCAGCGCACCGAAGTTATTCCAGAGCGCCACGATCTTCGACGGCAGGCACGGGCTGATCAGGATGTATTCGCCTCGCGCCAGGGAGCGGTTGGCCGGCAGCGAAGCGCCGAACATATCACCCTCATATTCGGCTATGTACTCGCCTTCGACTGTGCCGAAGCCGATGCGGCCGTCACTCGAGCGGAATCGCGCCCAGTGCACTTCAAAGCACCGACTTGAGCAGGGTAGCCAACAGAATTTCCTTGCCCTGATATTCGTGAATGTTCATGCGGTAGTCGGCTGGCCGCTCGATGCCTTGCCCTCGTCCAGGGATTTCGCCAGCAGTTTGGTGAGCGCATACACCGTATCGATGTGCGGGGTGGGCGTGTCGGTCAATCGAGCCAGTTCCACCACCGAACCCAGCAGCGCGTCGATCTCCAGCGTGCGCGCGGACTCGACATCCTGCAGCATGGAGGTCTTGTGGTGCCCGACGCGCTCCGCACCGGCAATACGCTTCTCCAGGGATACACGGAAAGTAATCCCCAGCTTATTGGCGATGGCTTGCGCCTCGGACATCATGGCCGCCGCGACCGCGCGGCTCGGCGGATACTGGCAGATACCGGCAAGCGTGGCCCGGGACAATGCGCTGATCGGATTGAATGTCAGGTTTCCCCAAAGCTTCAACCATATCTCGGCGCGGATATCGGTGAGCACCGGGGCCTGCAGCCCGCTCTTGATGAAGCATTGCGACAGTTGAGTAACCCGCGCACTCGTCGTGCCGTCGAGTTCGCCGACCGGGAACCGATTGCCTTCGACATGCTTGATCACTCCCGGCGCCACCAATTCTGCGGCCGGATATACCACACAGCCGATCACGCGCTCGCATGGTATGTGGGCGCCGATCGATCCGCTGGGATCCACGCTCTGGACGCGAGTCCCCGCGAGCGCGCCGGGATAGCGGTGAAAATACCAATAGGGAATTCCATTTTGCATCGGCACGACGACAGTGTCGGGTCCGAACAACTTCGGCACGTCGAGGCACACGGCCTCGACCTGGTGCGCTTTCATCGCGAGGATGACCGCGTCCTGAGGACCGGCGGCTGCGTAATCCTCGGTCGCCCTGACGCTCGGCACGGCCTCTTCCACACCATCGGCGCCGATCAGGCGAATGCCGCGGCTACGCAATGCCTCGAGATTCGCTCCGCGCGCAATGAAGGTAACGTCCTCGCCGGCCAGCGCTAGGCGAATCCCCACGAAGCCGCCGATCGCACCGACACCAATGATTGCTATCTTCAATGACGCTCCATCGATGAATATTACGGCAAGCGGCCGGGGACACAACAGGGTCCCCGGCCGGGCCGCACTCGGCGCTCAGAACTTATAATTCACGCCGGTCGAAAAGCCAATCTCGCGGCAGCCGCCCCAGGTCGTGTTGCCGGCACTGCTGTAGTCGATGACCGTGGTGTTCGTACCATCATGACAATCGGTCGTGAGGCCGCGTCCGCCGGCTCCCAGATCGTAGTGGGCATTGCCCTTGTTGATGGTGTCGGCCGCATCGATATACACGTACAAGCTCTTGTCGAAGTGGTGCTTCCACGCGGCCGTGACCATATTCGCCGAGTCATCCCGCTTGGTCGGATCATAGTTGTGCTGTCCGCCCGGGTCTCCGGGAGTAGACCCAGCATGCGCCCAGCCCACGCTGAAATTGTCCTTCTCGGCGAAATCCTGCGACAGTGCAAACCACAAGCCGTTTCTTTGCCTCTCATTTTGAAATTGCAGATCGGCCGGCAGGCTACGCTTCAGGTACTCGTAGATTCCGCTGACGGCGAGCCCGAAGGGAAACTTATATTGAATTCCGGCCTTGAACGCCGACTCGTCGGCAATATCGGTCAAATAGGGCGGCGAGTAACCGTCGTTGGCCGCGACGCCGGGAAATTCTCCCACCAGGAAATTGTAGGTCGCAAAATCCAGCAGCGGGGAGTTGGTGCCCTGCAGATAGCCGTAGATGGGATTGTTCGCGCCGATGCCATCACTGTTGCGGTTGACCCGCTTGTGGATCTCATAGGCAGCCGTCGCATAGATAGGCCCACTCTCGAATTTCACGTCGACGCTGAATGCTTCGTCGAATCCGCCGTCATCGCAGTTGAGCAACAAGTTTCCGCTCCCGGGCTGGTTGCCGCCGTTGCAATCGGACGAACCCGAGGATTGCACCACGTTGTCGTAGGTTCGGTTCTGGCCCGGCGAGATCAGCGCATCGAAACTAAATACGTTGCCGAACTTGGGCGACTCGTACCAGATTGAGTGATCGATGCTGGTCCCGAACTCGACCCGATTGTCGCCGCCGCTGTTACCCATGATCACTGCGTAGTCGCCCAGCATCCCTGAGAACGGGTTCATTCGGTCCGTCGATTTCTTGTAGGGCGAATACGTCGTGTCGAACTTTATCTTGCCCCAGGTAGGCTCGGAGAAGCCGATGAAAGTGTCACCGTAACCAATGGCCCCCTTGACGACGTTTGACTGCTGATACTGCGAGGTGTTGAGCCCCGGAGAGGCGGTAATGGCCGGCTGCGTCTCAATCTGATAAAGGAAGCTGACGGCGGTGTCGCCAATCTTGTGCTCGCCCCGGTAGCCGAAGACCGATTTGTTGGTCGACAATGCAGGCATGTAGCCGACACGCCCCACCGGACCCGCGCCACCGCCTTTCGGCGTGGCGTTGCGTACGTAGCCCGAATTAGGATTGTTCGGATCGACCAAGTTCTACCCGTACGCGACGAAATGGTCCATGCCCTTGGTGGTGTCATCCAAGGAAACGTCCAGCGTTCCATAGAAGCCGCTCAGGAGTTTGTGCAGCAGCGGCTCTTTCTCTTCGGCTTTCTGCTTGGCGATCGCCGGACCCGCGCCCATGGGCGGCGGACCGGCCGCTGGCGGCGGGGCATAGGGTGCGGCCGGCGCGGCCTGAACTGCCGGCGGCGGGTTCGCCTGATGCATGCTCAGTGCCTGAACTTGCTTTTGCAGCTCATCCATGCGTTGCATCATGATGCGCATCTGCTCTTTGAGCGCTTTGTTGTCCGCGGCATCGTCCGCAAAGACGACGCCATTGAAGGCGACGCTGGCGGCGCATGCCGCAAGCGCCACCAGCACGGGTCTTGCCAATTTGAACTTGAACATTATGTGCTCCCTCGTGAAAACGCGTCTGTTTGAATCTTTCTGATCGTCGTCATCCACCATTGCGTCGGCGTTTGCACACCCCCAGCAGCGTGTGCACCGGCTCTCGTTTTCTTGAATCCTTGCGCTCCGTTACACCTCCGGGATGAGTCCGGCGCCTCGCGCCATCGTCATATCACCTTTGCCGATCTCAGCGCGGCTACGTCCGCAGCCGCGTACCCGAGTTCGGCCAATACTTCGTCGGTGTGTTCGCCCAGCAAGGGCGAGCGCTTGACCTCGGTCGGGCTGTCGCTCATCTTGATGGGGTTGCCTACCGTCAAGTACTTGCCGCGTTGCGGATGGATCCACTTCCACGATGGTGCCGCTCTTGCGCAGCGACGGTTCATTGGCCAATTCCTCCATGGACAGAATTGGGCCGCAGGGTATGTCATGCTCGTTGAGCAGCGCCATGGCCTCGAATTTGGTCTTCGTGACGGTCCAGGTCTCCACCGCCGCGAATACATCCTTGAGCCGAGGCAGGCGCACCTCCGGAGTGGCAAAGTCGGGGTGCGTGATCCAATCCGCCTTGCCGATCATCTTGCAGATGTCCTTCCAAACCGGCGCCTGCGCGATGAAGTACAAATAAGCGTTTGGGTCCGTTTCCCAGCCCTTGCACTTGACGATGGTGCCCGGCTGACCGCCTCCCGACGCGTTCGCGGCCCGCGGCACGGCGCTGCCGAACTTGCCGTTCGGGAACTGCGGATATTCCTTCATAACTTGGGTGCGATCGAGACGCTGCTGATCCCGCAGCTTGACGCGGCACAGATTCAGCACGCCGTCCTGCATGGCCGCCAAAACCTTCTGGCCGCGCCCCGTGGCATTGCGCTGGTACAGGGCGGCCACGATGCCGAGGGCCAGATGCAGCCCGGTGCCGCTGTCGCCGATTTGCGCTCCCGTTACAAGCGGCGGCCCGTCGTCGAAGCCCGTGGTCGAGGCGGACCCCCCCGCGCACTGCGCGACGTTTTCGTACACCTTGCATTCCTCGTAGGGTCCCGGACCGAAGCCCTTGACCGATGCGACGATCATGCGAGGATTGAGCTCTTGAATTCGCTCCCAGGTGAATCCCATGCGATCGAGAGCCCCTGGCGCAAAGTTCTCCACCAGCACGTCGCAATATTTGACGAGCTTCTCCAGAACCCGTTTGCCATTCTCACTCTTGGTGTCGAGGGTCACCGACCGCTTGTTGTGATTCAGCATCGTAAAATACAAGCTGTCGACGCCCGGAATATCACGTAGTTGTTCACGCGTGATGTCGCCGGCGCCCGCCTTCTCGACTTTGATCACGTCGGCCCCGAACCACGCCAGCAATTGCGTGCACGTGGGCCCGGACTGCACATGCGTGAAGTCGAGAATGCGGACCCCGTCTAATGCCTTACCCATGCTCGCTCCCGTCCATTCACTTGTACATCGTCTGATTCTTGGTGCCCGGCGCATATTCGCGTGGGTCGACCCAAATGTTGACCACCGCCGAGCGGCGCAGCTTGTGAATGGACTCGCGGCCGCGCTGCAGCGCCGGCGCGATCTGCGCGGGGTCGCGCACTTCTTCGCCATAGCCGCCGAGCATTTCGGCAAACTTGCCGAAGGGAACGTCGCCCAGCAGATTGCCGACATTGCCGCGTTGCTCGCCGTATTTCGCGAGCTGTCCGTAGCGGATCTGGTTCATCGCTGAGTTGTTGCCGATGACCGCGAGATAAGGCACACCGAAGCGGTTGGCCGTCTCCATGTCGAAGGCGGTCATCCCGAATGAACCGTCGCCGTAGTAGCACAGGACTTCCTTCGACGGGTTGGCAAGGCCTGCTGCAATGGCAAAACCCGTACCGACGCCCAACGAACCGAGAGCGCCCGGATCCATCCACTGTCCCGGACCCCGCGGGCGCACCGCCTGCGCAGAGATGGTCACCACATCGCCGCCGTCACCGATGTAGATCGTGTCCTCGCCGAGGAACTCATTGAGCTCCCAAGCGACGCGGTAGGGATGGATCGGCACACTGTTCGACTTGAACAGCGGCATCAGCTTGTCGGCGGCGACGGTTTCCGCATCGCTGAGCTGTTTCAGCCACTGCCGGCGCGCCTGATGCTTGTCGTTCTTGATGCGTCCCGAAGCCGCCTGCAATACGGCGCCCAAGATGGCACCCGGATCGCCGACCAGCCCAAGACTGATGTCGCGGTTTTTGCCGACGGTGCGGTAATCCATGTCGATCTGCACCAGCGTCAAGTCCTTGCTGATGCGTTTGCCGTAACCCATGCGAAAATCGAAGGGTGTGCCGACGATCAACAAGACATCGGCGCTGGCGAAAGCCTGGGTCCGCGTGCGGTCGAAGTGATGCGGGTCGCCGGGCGGCAGCAGCCCGCGGCTCGCGCCGTTGAAATACCCTGGGATATCCAATCCGCGCAGCAACGCAATGGCCTCCTTGTGCCCGCGCGCCGTCCACACTTGCTGGCCGTAAAGAATCGCCGGCCGCTCCGCATTGACGAGGATGTCGGCCAGTTTCTCGATATCGCGCGGGTCGCCGATCGACTTCGTCGAGGCGCGGTACTTGCCGGGCTGGGGGATGACGGCCTTATTGATGTCGACCTCGCGGTCGAGCACGTCGCGGGGAATCTCCAGGTACACCGGGCCGGTCGCGCCGTTGAACGCCTCCCGAGCCGCCATCGAGATCATGTCCGCGACGCGCTCCGTGCTCGACACCGTGGCGGCGAACTTCGTGATCGGCGTCATCAGCTCGACGTGCGGCAGATCCTGTAGCGAGCCCATCTTGTGCTGGGTGAGCGCACCCTGTCCGCCGATGTGCAAAACCGGGCTCTCCGAACGGAATGCGGTGGCGATACCTGTGACAGCATTCGTGCATCCGGGTCCGGCGGTGGTAACGACGCAGCCCAACTTGCCGGTCTGGCGCGCGTAGCCGTCGGCCGCGTGCGCGGCGACCTGCTCGTGCCGAACGTCGATGATGCGAATGCCTTCATCGACACAGCCATCGTAGATGTCGATGATGTGGCCGCCGCAGAGCGTGAAAATGGTATCGACGCCCTCGTTCTTCAGCGCCTTGGCGACCAGATGGCCGCCTGAGATCACGCCGGCATCGCGGCTCTTGCGCTGCAGAGTATCGTCTGCCGTCGTGGGCTTGGGCTGAATCGCCGTGGGATTTACGGTTGCCATAGTGACTCCAGTTCGTGAATCTGATCGCGGGCCCGGCTGCCCGGCGGGGCCCGCGATATAAAGCGAATCTTTCCGGCCGTTTCGCCGGTACTTACGTGGTGGTGCTCGTACCCGCCGCTCTCTCGGTCGCGTCGGATGGGAACGCGTCGCGGCTCTTGGCGAAATGCCGCACCCGCATGGGCTTGAGCACGAACAGTGCCATCAGTCCGGCGATGATGTTGCAAGTCATGGCAACACTGAAAACGGTGCCCCAGCCGTGGGATTTCGCGAGAATGGCCGCAACGGGCACGAGCAACGCGCCGGCGCCCTTTGCCGTGTACAGCATGCCCGCATTCGACGCGGCGTACTTGGCGCCGAAGGTATCGCCCTGCGAGGCGGGAAACAGACTGAAGATCTCGCCGTACACGCCGAAGTAGATGGCGGTGACCAGCACGAATGTCGTTGGGTTCGATCCGGACTGGCTGAGCGTGTAAAGCGCTGCCGCGCCGGCAAAGAACGCGAGTGCCATTGTGTACTCGCGCCCGATCTGATCGGACAACCAGCCGAAGAACGGCCGGCCTACACCGTCGAAGATTCGATTGAGCTGGATGACAAACACCAGAGCGGGCATCGCCGCCATACCGAACAGCTCGACCGGCGACTTGTCGATCTTGAAGTCCTTCGCGATCGGTGCCATGGACGCGGCCATAGTAAGGCCGCCGGCGGCGATGAGCACGAACATCACGTATAACACTTAGAATACCGGACTTTTCAACACCTCGACCGGGGTGTACCCGTGAGCCGTCTGGTTGGCTCTCACCTTTGCCCCGAGCAGCTGAGCCGGAGGCGTCAACAGCAACCAGGACATGACGAATACGATCGCGCCTTGCAAAAGTCCGAACACCAAGAATGCGTGCTCATAACCAGACGCGGTGATCATGGTCTTGATCGGCCCGATCGTAATGGCGGCCCCCGCGCCGAATCCTGCGGCGGTGATTCCGGCGGCAAGTCCCCGGCGGCCTGGAAACCACTTGAGCGCATTGCCGACGCAGGTGCCATAGACGCAGCCGGTGCCGATCCCGCCCAGCGCGGCCGCAAAGTACAGAACCGGTAGAGTGCTCGCGACGGAATTCAAAACCCACGCTGTCGCAACCAATATCGAGCCTGCTATGACCACCCAGCGCGGACCAAAGCGATCGACGAGGTAGCCTTCGACCGGAATCAGCCACGTTTCGATCAGAACAAAGAGCGTGAACGCCAACTGGATGGCGGCGCGCCCCCAGTGATGCTTCGCGTCGATGGGGTCGACGAACAACGTCCAGCCATATTGCAGATTCGCCACAGAGGCCATGCAAATGACCCCGATGACGAGTTGCACCCAGGGGTTTGCAAGCGCCGACTTCGATGAAGAGGAATTCAGGTTCGCACTCATCACAGTTCTCCTTGATCGCCCGAACTGAACCGGAGGCGCAATTTAGGGCTTACGTGTGAAAGCTAGGCTGACGATGCGTCATGGATAGGCCGAACCAGGGCGTACTTGCGTTGTCTTTGTACCCAAGGCCAAGGCTCCCATCTTCGCGGGTCGACCCGAAGATCAACCCGGCCAACCATTTGTATTATTATCGTGGTATACCATATATGAACGAGTTTCAGCGTGTCAAGCAAGCTGCCAGGTGCTGTGCGGAACGACGATAAACCCAAAACGGCCATGAAATTTCCGACGTTTCGCGACAGGTGAGAGAAATTGCATGCCGGGTAAAGTTGTTTCATTAGTGAACAGTCAATTTCAATATTAATATATCTCCAACGCGAACCCCAACCGCCTGGAAGTAGTCATGCAAACCATCGGAATTGTGATATCTATTGTCGTCGGCATGACGTTCTTTGCCGGGCTGTCGGCGATGCTCTATGTGACTCTGCCGGCTTCAATATTGGAAGAATCGGCCCGCCATGGACGCTTTTCCGGACTCGGCGCGCGCGAGCGCACGCCTGGCAGCACGGCCGGCAACGCCCCGGCAAGCACGCATCGGACGCTTCAAGGACAATCAGTTTGAGGTATTCGAGAGACCAATGAACACGATCGCATCCCTGGTACAGCGCACATCCTCTGCAGCTCCGCTGGCGTTGGCGCCGCTGAATGCGACGAGTCTCCGTGATCAGGCCTATGCGCTCTTGAAGAACGCGATTGCCGACACCGACATCTACGATCCGAATCAGGAATTGCGCTTGGATGAGCGGCAACTCACCACGGCCCTCGGAGTCAGCCGCACCCCGATTCGCGAAGCTCTGTCGCTGCTCGAGCAGGAGGGGTTCATCCGCACCATTCCGCGGCGCGGCATCTACATCATTCGCAAGTCGAAGCGCGAAATGATCGAAATGATTCAGATGTGGGCGGCGCTCGAATCCATGGCCGCCCGGCTTGCGACCTTGCAGGCAACGGACGCGGAAATCGCCAAACTGCGGCATCTGTTCGACGAGTTCCAGAATTCGCCGCCCTCCGAACATCTGGATGAGTACTCGGACGCCAATATCGCATTTCACACGGCGGTCATCGCCTTGGGCGGCTCGCAGACTATTATCGACGCGACGCGTAACCTTCTCCTCCACGTGCGCGCCATTCGCCGCGCGACCATCGTGCAAAGTGACCGTGCAGCGCGCTCCATCATCGATCATCTGAAAATTATCGAAGCCTTAGAGCGTCGCGACACCGAACTGGCAGAGCGGCTGACGCGTCAGCACACTCTCGATCTTGCGGCGCACGTCGATCGCTACTGCGATTTTCTGGACTAACCGCGCCCAGTTCCCCACTGACCGAGGGTCGTCTCGCTCCCGGTCCCGCCGCCGCCGCCGCCGCCGCCGTGCAGATACTGCGGGCCCGCCGCTTGTGCGACGTCGCCGCGCAATGCCCCCGGCGCAACTGCCTGCAGGCCGCTCAAGGTATCGCCATCCGCAATCGCCACCTGCAGCAAAGCGGCGTCAACGTATACCGGCGCTCCCGACTCGATGCGCAGGTAGATTCGACCGGTAGCCTGGTCGGCGAAATTCACAAAGTGAAATCCGGCGATGCAACGCCGCAGAAATCGCGTGTTGTGCTCGGGCGCAAGCAGCGCACGATCCGCATAAAGAAACTCGGGCGCCACGGCATCCACATTAACGCGCCCATAGCGCTCGATATTCAGGGCGCCGGTGACATCGAGAATATTGAATGTGTCGTTGTCGCCGAAGGCGACGGTGCGCGGCCGCTCGCCCAAGCGCACCGTATTGTCCAGAAACTCGAATTGAATGCGCTTGTCGCTGCGGCGAACCCATGTAAAGAAGACGTCGGGGATGCCCGTGTACGCCTCCACTGCATGCGCCAGAGTGTCATCCACCGCCTTGTAGCGGCCGAACTCGAGACCGCGTTGCCAGGCCCGCTCGATCAACGACTCGGGTGGAGTTATCAAAAAGAACAGATGCACCGTGTGACCGAACCGGGTCAGCAGATTGCTGCCCGCTTCGTCCGAATCCGCTGCGAAGCTATCGAAGCGGAACCGGTCGATCAACAGGTGGGTCATCTCGCCCCGCTGGTGTTTTTTGGCCATATACCGGTCGAGCTTCTGATCGACGATTTGCAGTTCCTCCGCCGTAAAGGCTCCGGCATATTTGTACGCATCGCCGAGTGAGCCGTAGTCGAGGAGTTGTTTGCGCCAGATGTCGGGGCTGATCAAGGCGAAATCACTCCATTCAACGCCGACGTCGCCTGCGAGCTTCTTCTGCAACGGCCTCAATGTGCTTTTGCCCGCCGCGGACGGCCCTTTGGTGTTGATGACCACCGGCCGCTCCTGGCGCGGCAGCAGCCGATAACCCTCGCTCTTCGCCGCCTGCAGCAACAGCGGCTCGATGCTGCGGCCGATGCAATCACTGCCGTAGTCATTGCCGGCCATGTCGGCCGCCATCGAGACAATCAGCTCGCGCGTGCCCCATGCAGACCCTTGGGTGGCAAACAGCGCCGACATCACCCGCGCCAGCGTGCGGCAAGCCAGCTTCTGCTGCGAGTCTTCACTCATGTCGCCGCGGCGTTCGCACGCGGCGATTTGTGCCGGACCCCAACCGCGCTCCGGCGCCAATTCCGAGAAGGTGGTTTCGATGGCAATGCACAGATTGCGCCGCGCATGCGTAAATGCCGCGTCTATCTCATCCATCCGCGGCGCCAGATGACGCTCGAAAAGGCGGCTCGCGATCTCGCGAAAGTTGATTCCCAAATCGCCGATTCGCGATCCGTCCGGCACAGCGAAATCGGCGGTCACCCGGATCAGCAGCTCGTGCAGGGCGAGTCTTTGCGGCCGAAATGCCACCAGCTCGGAGGAAGAAAAGCCGGTGAGTCCCTGCAGCTCTCGCACGGCCGCGACGTCGATAAAGACGTTTTCAGGGCGAAATATCGTCGACTGGTGCTGCAATTCCTGGGGCATCCGCGAGCGGATACCCGGGTTCCAGGGCCCATACATTGGCAGATCCTCATAGTTGCGACGCAATTCGCCGTCTTAGGCCGCGCGATGTGACGTATTCGCCACCCGTTCTGACATTCAAATAATACAAAATGTGCCGATAACATATGACATTCGGCGCGCGAGCGCCCAACGACGGAAGCGCTGAAGGGAATGCCTGGCCAATGATTTCGCAACCCATCAGTCGAACGCCCCCAGGGCGCGCCCCGACCCTTGCCGCCGTCCCGCCGAGCCCGGCCCCAGATCCCGTATTCAGCGGCCTCGCACGGCTTGCCGCCGCGGCGTGCGCAACGTCCTTGGCCTCAGTGGCCGTCATAGGCTATCGCGACGCCTGGTTCACGTCGACGGCCGAACTGCCGTCCGGGACCGCGCCGCGGGAAGACCCATTCATCCACTACACCGGGCAGGCCGAAGGTCTTTTCGAAGTGCCGGATGCGGCGGCGGATGAGCGCTTTCGAGACTCCGAACTGGTGACCGGCGCGCTCGGCGTGCGCTCCTACGCCGGCTGCGCACTGCGCACCACGGCCGGCGAGGCACTAGGCGCATTGGCCGTATACGACACGACCGCGCGCCCGCTATCGGCCGCACAGCGCAGCTCGCTGCTGCTGCTCGCCGAACAGGCGGTGGCCGGCATCGAACTGCGCTCGCGGTTGTCGGAGTTCGTGCTGCTTGCGGCGGCACCCGCTGCGCCCGCTAGCACGGCGCCCGCTTCACAAACCGACGCCGCTTCCGCCAAGGCCCTGCTCGACAGCGCCCCAGTGGCCATCTACCACACGGATGCCGCCGGCAACATGAGTTACAGCAATCCGGAGTATCGGCGCATTTTCGGGCTCAAGCCCGATCAAAGTACGGACACCTGGGCGCAGCGTGTTCATCCCGACGATAGGGAGCGCATGGAACAAGCCTGGACGGAATTCTGCCGGTTGCGCATTCCGAGCCGGTTCGCCTATCGCACCCTCACTGCCGACGGGGCCATGCGCCACTTCTCCGAGCAAGTGGTGGCCGCGAACGGTGTTCCGGGCTGGGTCGGCACCATCACCGACTTTACGGATCTGGTTACTGCGCGCGATGAATTGCGCCGCGCGGAAACCTTGTTCCACAATACCTTCGACCAGGCACCGGTCGGCATCGTGTATGGCGATCGCAGCGGCAAATTCTTGCGCTTCAACCAGGCGTTCTGCGCCATGCTGGGCTTCGAGCCGGTCGACTTGGCAAATAAAACGAGCGGCGAACTGACCTGCGCCGAGGACGCAATCCGCGTCACACGGGAGCTCGAGCGGCTGTGGCGCGGCGAGATTCAATTTGCAGATTTCGAGAAGCGTTACCTGCGCCGGGATGGCACCATCATCTGGGTGCGCACGACGACTGCCCTGGTTCGCGAGAGCGACGCCATTCCTGAATACTCGGTCGAGTTCGTACGCGACGTCACCGCCCGCAAGGCAGCCGCTGAAGAGCTCGAACGCGTGCACAAGCAGCTCATGAGCGCCTCGCGCCAGGCGGGCATGGCCGAAGTCGCGACCAACGTCCTGCACAATGTCGGCAACATCCTCAACAGTGTCAACATCTCGGCAAGTCTCGTCATCGATCGCGTCAAGCAATCCAAGGCCCCGGGGGTCACCCGATTGGCTGCACTGCTGCAGGAGAAGGGCACCGCGGTGGGAGATTTTATCGCCAATGATGAGCGCGGCAAGCGCATACCCGAATATCTGGTCTCGCTGGGCGAACAGCTCATGGGCGATCAAAAGATGGCGCTGGAAGAGCTTGCATCGCTGCGCGACAACTTGGAGCACATCAAGGACACGGTGGCAATGCAGCAGAGCTATGCCAAGCTATGCGGCGTCACGGAGACCATTGACGTGGTGGAGCTGGTGGAAGACAGCCTGCGCTTGAATGCCGGCGCGTTCGTGCGCCATGGCGTGACGCTACAGCGCGAATTCGCCGAAGTTCCGCCCGTCACCGTCGACAAGCACAAGGTGCTGCAGATTCTGGTCAATCTCGTGCGCAATGCCAAGTACGCATGCGACGAATCGGGGCGGTCCGACAAGATCATTACTCTGCGCATCGAATCCGCTCCGGAGGCGGTGCGCATCAGCGTCATCGACAATGGCGTCGGCATCCCAGCGGAAAACATGTCGCGTCTGTTCACTCACGGCTTCACCACTCGCGCCGACGGGCATGGCTTCGGTCTGCACAGCGGAGCGCTCGCCGCGCAGGATCTCGGCGGCTCCTTGACCGTGCATAGCGGCGGACATGGCTGCGGCGCTATATTCACGCTCGAGCTGCCCTGCAGCCCCAAGGCGGCCTGACAGTGCCCAACACGACTCCTCTTGCGAACCGGCGTATTCTCATCATCGATGACAATGCGGCCATTCACTTGGATTTTCGCAAGGTATTGGGCGCCCAGGCCGAACATTCCGCGCAGGCCGCGCTCGATGTGCTGGAGGCGAATCTTTTCGGCGATGCCGCGACCACTGCGGCGCGCCCGAACTTCGAGATCGATTCCGCGCATCAGGGCGAAGAAGGTGTAGCCATGGTGAGCCAGGCGCTGCGCGAGGGACGCTCGTACGCCATGGCTTTCGTCGACATGCGCATGCCGCCCGGTTGGGATGGCCTCAAGACA
>JANXZQ010000544.1 GCA_025355445.1 Gammaproteobacteria bacterium | reverse complement strand
CCAAGGATGGAAACACTGGCGATATTGCGATTGGGAATTCCACCCAAGTTGTGGGTGAGTCCGATCGCCGGGCCGTGACCTGCACGGCCTCGCAACTGCCGTTCGCCGGCGCGGCCCAGCAGCTGCAAATAAATCTCGTAGGCCATGCGCAGTCCGGTGGCGCCGATGGGATGGCCGAAGCACTTCAGGCCGCCGTCGATCTGGCAAGGGATGGCGCCGTCGCGATCGTAGCGGCCGTCGAGCACGTCGTGCGGCGCGCGTCCGAGCTCGGAGAAGCCGAGATCTTCCATCAGCACGAGCTCGGTGATTGAGAAGCAATCATGCACTTCGATCAGGTCGATCTGCTCCCTGGGGTTGCGGATCCCCGCCTCGGCATAGGCGCGCGCGGCGGCTATCGGCGTGGTCAGAGTATGGCTGCCGTCCCAGGATTGATGTCCCATCTCTACGCCATTGCTGGGCGCGAGCTGCATCGCCTGTACCGACACCAGATCGCGCTTGCCCAGGCTGCGCGCAATCTCGGGCGTGGTCACAATGGCGCAAGCGGCGCCGTCGCTGACGCCGCAACAATCGAGCACGCCCAGCGGGTAGGCGATGGCCGGCGCATCGAGCACCTGCTGCTCGGTGATGCGGTTGCGCAGATGCGCTTTCGGATTGCGCGTGGCATTCTCGTGGCTCTTGACCGAGATGTGCGCCATGGCGCGCTTCAAATCCTGCATTGAAAAGCCGTAACGCTCGGCATAGGCGCTTGCCAACTGCGCGAACGCCCCGGGCGCCGTGTTGGTGGGCAGGTATAAATCCTCGAAGGTTCCCTTGGTGCGCTCCGGTAGGCCGCTAAAGCCCGTGTCCTTGAGCTTCTCCACGCCCATCGCGAGAGCGATGTCGCAGGCGCCCGCGGCCACGGCATAGACGGCGCCGCGCAGCGCCTCGGTACCCGTGGCGCAGAGGTTTTCCACGCGTGTCGTGGGCACATTGGGCAGCCGCAGCGCCATCGACAGCGGCAGCGATGATTTGCCGGTGTTTTGCTCGTCGAAAAACACTCCCAGCCACGCCGCTTCGATGCGGTCGCGCTCGATGCCGGAGTCCGCGAGGGCCTCGGTGAAGGCCTCTACCATCAAGTCCTCGGATCCTGAGCCCCAGCGCTCACCGAACTGCGAGCAGCCCATGCCGCAGATCACCACCTTGTCCTTGATGCCGCTTGCCATGGTGTTAGGAGCCTGCCTGAATACTCAAACAGGCTCCTTGGCGGTCGTTGCCTTCCAGAAATAGCGACGAAAGCCGCGCGCTCGATCCTCATCCTTGATGCGGTATACGAAGCGTACGGCGTCGTTGACCTTGAGTTCGCCGGGCTCAATGTCGGTGAATTCCATCAATAGATTGCCGCCCTCGGCGAACTCGACGTTGCCGTAGAGATACGGCGGCCTGGCAGCGTAGGCCTGCCAATCTTCGGTGAAGGACTTGACCCGCCCCGTCGAATCGGCGAGCCGATGCGGTAGCTGAGTGTCTGTGGCCCGGCACTCGGGATTGACGCAAACACGCGCGAGTGGAAATTGCACGGTGCCACAACGCTGACAGCGGCCGCCCTTGAAGGCGCTGAGCGCGCTGCGCTTGCGGTATGCCACGGTATGCGCGGTACGCTGGTCGCGTTCGGCGCGCATGCCGAAATCGACGTCGAGCAGGCCGCGATGCGCCAGATAGCGCACATAGCTGGTTTCATCGCGCTTGCGCGTCAGCGCATCACTGAGCGGCCGGCCGGCCGTGCGCAGCCCCGCTTCGGCTCGCAATAGCAGGGCATCGATGCCTTGACCTAAGCCTACGGCCACGATCAATTCCCCGGGCGCGGCTGCTTCGAGCGCGGCGCTGAGCAGCAGCAGCGGCAGCGCGGCACCGGCATCGCCGCATTGCGCGAGAACGCGTTCGTCGCGCTGCGCCTGTTCCAGGCCGCAGGCCTGCGCAATGCGCTTCGCAGTTGCCGCGCCGGCAGGGAGTGCGAAATGCCGCACGGCGCTCCTGTCAACGCCCGCCGCTCCCAGCAGTTCTGAAATGGCCTTGGGCACCAGTTTCATCAGCGACTCATCGCGTACCCAGCGCTCCTCGAGCGCGTAGTCGAATTTCGAGCCGCTCATTCGATAGTGATCGACGAAGTCACTGATCAAGCTGCGCGTGCCCAACACCGTGGCGAGCGCACCCGGGCGCGCGGCGCCGAGCAGCATTGCCGCGGCGGCGTCGCCGTAGCTCATTTCCTGCGGGCTGCCGGCGCGCGTCAGCCGCGCATCGCTCGCCACCAGCAGCGTGGGGGCGTGGTCGGCGCGGCGCAGCGCATTGATCAGACCTTGTGTGCCGGCGCGCACGGAGGCGGCCACGTTCAATGTGTCGGTGGACTCCGGCAGATCGAGTGCGGCCGCGAGGGCCACGGCGTCGTCGCGATCCAAGAAAGGAGCACTGGTTGAGCAGAATACAATCGACTGCGGCACACAGTTTGCGTCGAACGAAGCGCGGCCTGCCTCGACCCCCATGGTCAGCGCATCTTCGTCCCAGTTGCAAATGGC
>JANXZQ010000523.1 GCA_025355445.1 Gammaproteobacteria bacterium | reverse complement strand
TTTGCGGCCGATCAGCCGCTTGACCGAAGCCACCGTGTTGCCCGGGTTGGTCACGGCCTGGCGCTTGGCGGATTGCCCGACCAGCACCTCGCCGTCCTTGGTAAAGGCAACGATCGACGGCGTTGTCCGATCGCCCTCACTGTTCTCGATGACCTTCGGCTTGCCCCCCTCCATGATCGCGACGCAGGAGTTGGTCGTGCCGAGATCGATGCCAATCATTTTACCCATTGTAGAAGTCCTCTAAAAAATTTCTAATTGACCGCTAGGTGCTGGTCGGGCAATCCGCCAAGCGCCAGGCCGTGACCAACCCGGGCAACACGGTGGCTTCGGTCAAGCGGCTGATCGGCCGCAAATTCACCGACGATGTGGTGAAAAAGGACATGAGCATGGTGTCCTACAAGATCGTCAAGGCCGATAACGGCGATGCCTGGGTGGAAGTGCAGGGCAAGAAAATGGCGCCTCCCGAGGTGTCGGCCCGGGTTCTCATGAAAATGAAGAAGACCGCCGAGGATTATTTGGGCGAGCCCGTCACTGAGGCGGTGATCACAGTACCGGCCTATTTCAACGATTCGCAGCGGCAAGCAACCAAGGACGCCGGCCGCATTGCGGGTCTGGACGTCAAACGCATCATCAATGAGCCCACCGCGGCGGCGCTGGCCTACGGCCTCGATAAGGACGGCGGCGACCGCAAGATCGCGGTCTATGACTTGGGCGGCGGCACCTTCGACGTGTCGGTGATCGAGATCGCCGAAGTGGACGGTGAGCGTCAGTTCGAAGTGCTGTCGACGAACGGCGATACTTTCCTGGGCGGCGAGGACTTCGACCTGCGCGTCATCAACTATCTCGCCGACGAATTCAAAAAGGAAAGCGGCATCGACGTGCGCAAGGATCCGCTTGCCATGCAGCGTCTGAAAGAGGCTGCCGAGAAGGCCAAGATCGAGTTGTCCTCGAGCCAGCAGACCAAAGTCAATCTGCCCTATATCACTGCGGACGCGGCGGGGCCCAAGCACCTGAACATGAAGCTGACTCGCGCCAAGCTCGAGTCTTTGGTCGAGGACCTGGTGCAGAAGACCATGGATCCCTGCCGAACGGCGCTGAAGGACGCGGGCTTGTCCATGAAGGACGTGAGCGAAGTCATTCTGGTCGGCGGCCAGACCCGCATGCCCTTGGTGCAGCAGGCGGTGAAGGACTTGTTCGGCAAGGAGCCGCGCAAGGACGTGAATCCGGATGAGGCGGTTGCCGTGGGTGCGGCCATCCAAGGCGGCGTGCTTTCCGGCGACGTCAAGGATGTGCTGTTGCTCGACGTGACGCCGTTGTCGCTGGGCATAGAGACCCTGGGCGGCATCATGACCAAGGTGATCGAGAAGAACACCACCATTCCCACCAAGGCGTCGCAGACATTCTCGACCGCGGATGACAATCAGACGGGCGTGACCATCCACGTGCTGCAGGGCGAGCGTGATCGTTCGACCGACAACAAGTCCCTGGGACGGTTCGACCTGACGGATATTCCGGCAGCACCGCGCGGCATGCCGCAAATTGAAGTGGCTTTCGACATCGATGCCAACGGCATACTGAATGTCTCGGCAAAGGATGTGAAAACCGGCAAGGAACAGCGCATCGTCATCAAGGCGTCGAGTGGTTTGTCGGAGGCGGAGATCAAGCGCATGGTCGGCGACGCCGAGACGCATGCCGAAGAGGATAAGAAGTTCCGCGAACTCGTGAGTGCGCGCAACAAGGCCGACGCAACCATTCATACGGTTGAAAAGGCGCTCAAGGATGCCGGGGACAAGGTCTCCGAGGACGAGAAGAAAGCGGCGGTTGAGGCGGTGGCGGCGGTCAAGACGGCCATCGCCGGGGACGATCGCGACGACATCGAAGCCAAGACTCAGGCTCTAGAGAAGGCATCGAGTGCGCTGCTGCAGAAAATGTATGAGCAGTCGGCTGCGGGGGCAGGCGGCGCGGCGGGCGGCGACGGCGGCGGACACCCGGGACATACGGAAGCGCCCAAGGATGATGTACTGGATGCCGAATTCGAGGAAGTCAAGGACGATCGTAAGAAAGCGTAGCGAGTTCGGTCTGGTATTGTCTTGACCTGAACCGCCGGTATGAGTACCGGCGGTTCGCTTTTATGGAAAGTGAGTAATGGCGAAGCAGGATTACTACAAGCTCCTTGACGTGGCCAAAACCGCGACGGAAGCCGAAATCAAGAAGGCCTTTCGGCGCCTCGCCATGAAACACCATCCCGACCGCAATCCGGACGATCCGGAATCCGAACATAAATTCAAGGAGTGCAAGGAAGCCTACGAAGTCCTGTGCGACGCTCAAAAGCGCGCCGTGTACGATCAGTTCGGCCACGCCGGCTTGGAAGGGGGCCGCGGCGGCGGTTTCACCGCCGGCGAGGCGTTCGGCGATATTTTCGGCGAAATGTTCGGCGACATATTCTCCGGCGGTCAGCGCGGCCGCACCCAGGTATTTCGCGGTGCCGATCTGCGCTACGAATTGGAGATCGATCTCGAGCAGGCCGTATTCGGCACCGACACTGAGATCCAAATTCCCTCCCTTGCGGAGTGCAAGACGTGCAAGGGCTCGGGCGCCGCCAAGGGGTCCACGCCAAAGACCTGCGATACCTGCCATGGCCAGGGGCAGGTACGAGTGCAGCAGTCGATATTCACCATCCAACAGCCCTGCCCGCGCTGTAAGGGCCGCGGCAAGATCATCAGCAACCCTTGCGACTCCTGCTATGGCCAGGGTCGCGTGCGGCAGGAGAAGGCCCTGGCCGTGAACGTACCGGCCGGAGTTGACACGGGCGACCGCATACGGCTCAACGGCGAGGGCGAGGCGGGACGCAACGGCGGCCCGGCCGGTGATTTGTACGTCGAGGTGAAGGTGCGCCAGCATGCCATTTTCGAGCGCGACGGCGCGCACCTGTCCTGCGAGGTGCCCATCAGCTTCACGACCGCGGCCTTGGGCGGGGCGGTCGAGGTGCCCACCTTGAGCGGCGAGGTGATCCTGAAGATACCCGGCGAAACCCAGTCCGGTAAGGTGTTTCGCGTGCGCGAAAAGGGCGTTCGCCCGGTGCGCGGCGGTGCCCCCGGGGACTTGTTCTGCCGGGTGGTGGTCGAGACCCCCGTGAGCCTGGGGTCCGAGCAGAAAGAACTGCTGAAGAAATTCGAGGCTTCGTTGCAGCAGGGCAGCCACCAGCCGCGCGAACAGTCGTTCTTCGAGGGTGTGAAAAAATTCTTCACCGGCGCGGTCGAGTAGCTTAAGGTGCCCGCGCTGGCGATTTTCGGCATTACCGGACGCATGGGGCAATCGCTGCTGCAGGCGCTGCGCGAAGCGCGCGATTCGCCCGCATTTCACCTGAGCGGCGCGGTGGCCTCGGGTGCGAGCGCGCGGCTGGGGCAGGACGCCGCCGGCGAGGGCGAGCCGACCGGCGTGTTGATCACCGCGGATTCGAGCGTAGGGATCCGCGGCGCCGCGGTTGCCGTCGATTTCAGCCTCGCGGATTGCGTCGCCGCGCATGCCAATGCCTGTGCCGCGGCCGGGGTTCCGATTCTGGTCGGCGCCACGGGCATGGATGCGGCAGCGCGCGGCGTCTTGGCTGCGGCCGCGAGAAAGATACCCGTGCTGATTGCCCCGAATACCTGTGTCGGGGTGAGCGTGATCGCCAAGCTGGTGGCGCTGGCGGCCGTCGGCTTGGGCCCGTCGTTCGATGTGGAAATCTTCGATGCACACCATCGCCTGAAACGCGACTCGCCCTCGGGAACCGCGCTCGCCCTCGGGGAGGCGGTTGCCAAAGCGCGCGCCGTGCCGCTAAACGAGGTCGCAGCCTACGGCCGCGCCGGGGGGGGCGAGCCGCGCAGTCCGGACAGCATCGGGTTTTCCAGCATGCGCGCCGGGGACATCGTGGGCGAACATACGGTGATGTTTGCCGCGCAGGGCGAACGGGTGGAAATCACCCACCGCGCCACCGACCGCGTCACCTTTGCACGGGGCGCCCTGCGGGCGGCTGAATGGCTGATAGGGCGGCCCCCCGGTCTGTATGGCATGCAGGACGTGCTTGGATTGTAGAAGAAGCGTGGACAGTCATCGCGCGCATCGTTAATATTCGCGCCCGGAAACTGATCGCGAATTAACCCATGAAGCGGGAGGACGTTCTGAAGGAGCGCCTCCCGCTTTGCGCATCTGCGGAAAGCGCCGTAGCGCAAAGCGAGGAACCGGAGTGTCGACACCTGC
>JANXZQ010000333.1 GCA_025355445.1 Gammaproteobacteria bacterium | reverse complement strand
ACGCGCAAGGCATTCGGAGTGTGGTTTCTCGGGCAGATAATCGGGTTTTTGGCATCCCTGTTCCTGGCGCTGATCATCGGGGCGCTATTTCCCGGGATTTTGCGTCTCATCCCGCAGCATTGACCCAAGGCCGTTGCCTTGATCCTCAAGGCGCGGCCGCAGCCCCATCCACCAGCCCGCCCGCTGATTGTGCCGCCGCCAATTCGGGACGCTCGGGCATGCCATCAGCAGCCGGCTCCGCCCTTGCGCGTCGCGTCCGGGCAACCGCCCGCTTTGGGGCAGCCGCTCGCTTTTTAACAGCGGCCTTCTTGCGCGCAACAGTCCGCTTCGCTACAGGAGCCGACTTAGCGGCTGTGGTCTTTTTCCGCGCCGTCTTGGCTTTCTTCCGCGCCTGTTTGGCGGCCTTTTTACTGGCCTTCGCTAACTTTCGCGCCCGCTTGAACACGGCTTTCGCCAGTCGCACCTGTTGTTTCGCCGTATCCGCTCGTGCGACGGCCTTTTTTGCCTCGGCGCGCAGGCGCTGCGCCGCAGCAGATTGCTTCGCGCCACGTCCTTGAGAAGCTGCCACGGTGCAAGGCCTCGCTCAAAAATTGTTGAGCGATGAGCTTAGACCCGCACGACCGGCCTGTCACGCCCGGCGCCGCTATGCGGGCCGACGGTTGTTATGGCAGAACGCGAAACAGGAATTTGCGAATATCGGCGATTTCCGCGGCGCATACCGCATGTGCCATCGGATAGTCATGCCACTCGACTGCATATCCATGAGTCTTCAAGAAGTCGCGCGACAGTATCCCCAGGTTTAAGGGAAGGACATTGTCGCCCTGGCCGTGGGCCATGAATATCGGCGTGGCATTGTTGGCCGATGCGCGCTCAGCGCCAAAGCTCGCCTGCCCCGGTAAATAACAGGACAGCGCCATCACACCCGCCAGAGCCTCAGGAAGGCGCGGCATGGTGTAGAGCGACACCGCTCCGCCCTGGGAAAACCCGGCAAGCACAATGCGATTCGCTGCGATACCACGCTCACCTTCGCGGGCGATTAACTGCCGCACCAGCGCGTCCGTGTCGCGAAAGCCGGCGACGTCCTCCACGGCGGTGCGGTCAAATCCCCGGATGTCGTACCAGGCACGCATGGCCATGCCACCGTTGATGGTCACCGGGCGAACCGGAGCGTTCGGAAAGACAAAGCGCCAGGCGCGTTCGCTCCGCTGCACTATCTCGGGGACGATGGGCTCAAAATCATGCCCGTCGGCGCCCAGGCCATGCAGCCAGATCACGGCCGCATTCGGCTTCGCAGCAGTTTCTACTTCAATGGTTTCCAGCATTCGCACTAGAATATCATCGCCGCATGCCGCTCACGTTGGATCATCTGCGCCGCTACGCCGTGGCTCGTTCCCTATTCAAGCCCACCACTCTCGGGAAGGCCATCGCCAAGCTGGGATTCGTGCAGGCCGATCCGATCCGGGCGCCCGCGCGCGCGCAGGATCTGACGCTGCGTCATCGCGTGGCTGACTATCGCGCCGGCGACCTGGAGCGCCGCTATCCGAAGCTGCCGGTGGAAGAGGATTTCTTCGTCAACTACGGCTATCTGCCGCGGACGCTTCATCAATTGATGCACCCGCGCACGGCACGCACGGTGTGGACCGCGGTGCGCGCGGCTCAGGCTGCGTCGGTACTGGACTTCATCCGCCGCCACGGCGCCGTGCATCCGCGCGAAGTGGATGCGCATTTCGCCCACGGCAAAGTGACCAATTGGTTTGGCGGGTCATCGAACGCCAGCACGCAGCTGCTCGACGTCATGCACTACCGCGGTCTGCTGCGCGTGGCGCGGCGCGACGGCGGCACGCGCGTGTACATGGTGCGCAACGCCGGGGCCGAAGCCGAGCCGGACATCTGTGACGCGGCAACCGCCCGCGCGCGCATGGATGCCCTGCTCGACGCGGTGGTTCACAAGTACGCGCCGCTGCCGGCGAGGAGCTTGGGATACCTTGCCAGTCTGTTGTGCGGCGGCGCGCCGCAGTGGCGCGCGCAACGCGCCGAGGCATTGGTTCGAGCCAAACAACGCCTGGGTCACATCCGCAGCGACGGGGTCGACTGGTACTGGCCGGCGGCAGAGGCTCCGGGCTCGGTCCGTTGGCGGCCCGACGAGGAAGTGCGCTTGCTCACTCCCTTCGATCCCATCGTCTGGGATCGCCGCCGCTTTGAAATTTTCTGGGGCTGGACCTATCGCTTCGAGGCCTATACGCCGGCGCCGAAGCGCAAGCTCGGCTACTACGCCTTGCCCCTGCTGTGGCACGAACACGTGATCGGTTGGGCCAATGTGACGGCGAACAAAACTGGTCTGAAGTGCTCCTTTGGCTATGTGGGCGGCCGCGCGCCGCGCGCCGCGGCGTTTCGCGCCGGCCTCGAGGCGGAGCTCGACCGGATGCGCGTCTTCCTAGGGAGCGGCTAGCCCAGCGTCTTGCGTACCTCAGCGGTGATCTCGTAGCTGCGCAGGCGCGCCTGGTGATCGAACATCTGCGAGGTAATCATCAGCTCGTCGGCCTTGGTGCGCGCAATGAAGGCGGCCAGCGCGGCGCGCACTGTTTGCGGCGAGCCAACGGCGGTGCAGGAGAGCACGTCGGCAAGCAATGCCTTGGCGGGCGGCGGCAATTGTTCGTCGTAGCCCTCCACAGGAGGCGGCAGCTGAGTCGGCCGGCCGCTGCGCAAATTGACGAAAGCCTGTTGCATCGAGGTGGATAGAAACCGCGCTTGGCGCTCCGAATCCGCGGCAAAGACATTGAATCCCAGCATGACGTAGGGGCGATCGAGTTGCTGCGATGGTTGGAACCTGGCGCGATAAATATCCAGCGCCTGCATCATCATGGCAGGAGCGAAGTGCGACGCGAAGGCAAACGGCAGACCCAGCGCGGCGGCCACCTGCGCACCGAACAGGCTCGATCCCAGGATCCAGATCGGCACCTGCGTGCCCACGCCGGGGTAGGCCACCACGCGTTGTCCGGCCTGTGCGGGCGCGAGATAGCTCATCAATTCCAGGACGTCCTGCGGAAACTGCTCCGGATCGGAACTCAGATTGCGGCGCAGAGCCTGTGCAGTGAGCTGATCGGAACCGGGCGCCCGGCCCAACCCGAGATCGATGCGGCCGGGAAACAGGCTCTCCAACGTGCCGAATTGTTCGGCAATGACCAGCGGCGAGTGATTCGGCAGCATGATGCCGCCCGCCCCGACACGAATGGTATTGGTCCCCCCTGCGACATAGCCGATCACCACCGAGGTGGCCGCGCTCGCAATCCCGGGCATGCTGTGATGCTCCGCCAGCCAGTAGCGCTGGTAGCCCCAGCCTTCGGCGTGCTGGGCGAGATCCAAGGTATTGCGCAGCGATTGTGCAGCGTCGCCGCCCATGGTCACCGGCGACAGATCGAGTATGGAGAAGGGGATCATAGGCTCACTCTGGACGTCAGACGAAGCGTAACTCTGGGACTGTAGCCGAGATATTCAAGGCCCGCAGAAATCGCGCGGCCGCGCATTGACAACCCTTGCATTTTTATGCAGGATGCGTGCAATTTTATGCAAGGCTGCGCCGATGCTCCGTTCTGATATCGACAATTCCAGCGCCCCGGCGCGCCGCAGCATGCTCGCGAAGATCATCCGCGAGCAAACCGTAGGGCGGCAGACCGAACTGGTTGCCATGCTGCGCAAGCACGGCCATGTCGCGACTCAATCGAGCGTGAGCCGGGATCTGCGCGAATTGGGCGTAGCCAAGATGGGCGATCGCTACGTAATTCCCGACGCTGCGGTGCCCGCAAAGAATGATTTTTCGTCCCTCAAGCAATTCGTCAACGCGCGCCTGTCGGCCGGCACGAATCTGACCGTGCTCAAGACCACGGTGGGCTCGGCGCAAAGCGTGGCGGTCGCCATCGACACCGCTCAATGGCCCGAGGTCATCGGCACCATCTCCGGCGATGACACCATCTTCATCGCCACCGCCGGCGCGCGTGAACAGCGCAAGCTCGAGCAGCGCCTTCTCGCCCTCTTCGGACGCTAATACCCATGATATCGACTTCCAGGCAAGGCGCCGAGCCCATACTTTTGGCTTTTTCCGGTGGTCTCGACACCTCTTTCTGCGTGCCCTGGCTCAAGGACACCTACGCGCGGCCGGTGATTACGGTGACCGTCGATACGGGCGGCATCGATGCTGCCGCCGCGCGCTCCCTGGCCGAGCGCTCGGTGCAATTGGGCGCAATCGAGCATCATTTGATCGACGCACGGAGCGCCTATTTCGAGCAGGTTCTCAAGTTCCTGATCATGGGCAACGTGCGCCGCGGCGGGGTGTATCCGCTGTGCGTCGGCGCCGAACGGGTTCTGCAGGCGCAAACCATTGCGCAAATCGCGCTGTCGCTCAAGACCAAGATGGTCGCCCATGGCTGCACAGCCGCGGGCAACGATCAAGTGCGCTTCGAAGTCGCATTGCGGACTCTGGCGCCGGAGCTCGACATCATTGCGCCGGTGCGCGACCGGGCGTTCAAGCGTCCGGAACAGCTCAAATATCTTGAGGATCATCGCCTGCCGATTCCGCCCTTCGGCGCCGCGTACTCCGTGAATCGCGGTCTGTGGGGAGTCACCATCGGCGGCAAGGAGACATTGACCTCCGCGGGCAGCATCCCCGACGACGCCTGGGTGCTGTCCAAGGATGCGTTCTCAAAGCCTCGCGCCGCCGAGCGCCACACCTTAAGCTTCGACGCGGGGATTCCGGTGAGTCTCGACGGCGCGGCGTTGTCCGCCGTCGCCATCATTGAGAAACTCGAGGAACTTGCCGGCCCCTTCGGCATCGGCCGCGGCATTCACCTGGGCGACACCGTGATCGGCACCAAGGGGCGGGTGGCATTCGAAGCGCCGGCAGCCGAGGTGCTGCTCACGGCGCACCGCGAACTGGAGAAACTGGTGATGACGGGCAAACAGGCGCGTATCAAGGACTCCGTGGCGCAGCCCTATGGAGACCTGGTGCACGAAGGTCAGCACTTGGATCCCGTGTGCCGCGACATCGAGGCCCTGCTCACGTCGTCACAGGCGCGGGTCAGCGGCGAGGTCAAAGTTTTGTTCCGGCCGGGCTCGATCTTCGTCGAAGGGGTCGCGTCGCCGTATTCCCTGATGGCGGCCTCCAAGGGCGTCTATGGTGAATCCGCCGGTGAATGGACACCCACGGACGCGCTCGGGTATTCGAAAATGCTGGCGCTGACCGGGGTGTTCTACAAGCGTGCCGGCCTCATCGCCGAAGCGGCCGAGGGGCATGCCGCGAAGAGAGATCCTTCTTGAGCGGCATGCGCACGGTGGTCGTCGATAAAATTGCCTCGGTCACGCAAGCCTGCGGCCTGTCGCACGAACTGCGCATCGCCGCGGACATTCTCTGCGAAGAGGGCATGGTCGTAGTGGTTGAAATTCTCAACAACAAATCGACGTACAACACCCTCGAGCTCACGAGCGGCCGCATGGCCAAGGTGGCGCGCGGCGACGTGGTGGTGGGCGCGCTCGGACACCGCAAGGCGCTGTTCGGCTATTCGGGCCACATTCCCGCGTCGCTCAAGCCCGGCGACGTGATTCAAATGCTGAACATCGGTGGCGTGCTCGGCATCTGCGATTCGGCGACCCCCGACAAGGGCAAACCCTTCGACTGCAAGGTGCTGGGCGCGGTGCTGACGTTTCCGTACCTGGGCGAGCGCATCGGTGTGCCGGCCAAGGCGGGCTACAAGTCATTGGATTACGGTGCTGCGCTCGATGTGCGCGGCGTGCCGGTGGTGGCGCTGGCCGGCACCTGCATGGAAGCGGGCAAGACCGCGGCAGCCTCCGCCATCATCGCGCGCATGCGTCATCGCGGCCTGGTGGTGGATGCCTTCAAGGCCACCGGCGTGTCGCTGCGCCGTGACATCCTGGCGTTCGAGGATTCGGGCGCGCGGCGAACCATGATTTTTACCGACTTAGGGATAGTGACCACCACCGCGAAATGCGGTCCGGCACTGACCCGCACCATGCTCACGGAAATGGCGAGCGGACAGCCCGACGTCATCGTGTTCGAACTGGGAGACGGGCTGCTCGGAACCTATGGCGTGGAATCCATCCTGCGCCAGGCCGACATCAAAACCGCGCTGACCGCCGTGGTGTTGTCCGCCAACGATCCGGTCGCCGCCTGGGGCGGGGTCAAGTTGCTGCGCGAACGCTTCGGCATCGAACCTTGCGCCGTCACCGGTCCGGCGACGGACAATCTCGTAGGAGTCGAGATCATTCGAGAGCAGATGAACGTCGAGGCATTCAACGCCATCAGCAATCCGGCGGATCTGGGCGATCACATCATCGGCAAGCTGGGCTTGAGTCATGTGCGCGAATCCAAGGTGGCGGCCGAATGAATGAGGTGACGCCGGCGATCGTGCTCGGCGGCACCGGCTATGTAGCCGGTGAACTGCTGCGCCTGATCGCGGGACATCCGCAGCTCGAAGTGGCGGCAATACTTTCCGACAGTCAGCCGGGGGCGCCGGTGGCCGGCGCGTTCGCGCACTTGCGCAGCACCTATCCCGACCTCAAATTCTCGGATCTCGACGCGATCGAGGCGCTGATCCGCAACTCGCCGCGCTGCGCTTTATTCTCCGCCGCGCCGCATGGCGTGGCCGCCGCCATCATCGACCGTCTGCTGACGGCGTCTGCCGCCGCCCGGACCCGCGTGCACTGTGTCGATATCTCGGCCGATTTCCGCTATTCCAATGCCGCGGCCTACGAGGCCGTGTACAAGCACCCGCACGGCGCGCCGGCGCGGATTCACGAATTCATCTGCGCCGTGCCTGAGCATCTGCAAAAGTCGCCCACCCCGCATGTCGCGCATCCCGGGTGTTTCGCAACCGCGACGCTGCTCGCCAGCGTGCCCTTGCTGGCGCTCGGGCTCACCGACACGCGCCTGTTCGTCACCGGCATCACCGGGAGCACCGGTTCCGGCCGCAAGCCCGTCGAGGGCACGCATCATCCGCATCGGCACAGCGATCTGTACAGCTACGGCGCCTTGAGTCACCGCCACGTGCCGGAAATCATCGCCTGCGCGAAGCTCGCCACCGGCGTCGAACCTGAGCTCAATTTCGTGCCGCACTCAGGTCCCTTCGCGCGGGGCATCCACGTCACCGTGCAGGCCAGCCTCAAGAAATCGATCGGCACGCCGCAAGCCTTGGACGCCCTCAAGTCTTACTACAAGGACTGTCCCTTCGTGCACGTCAGCGATACCGCGCCCCGCGTCAAGGATGTGGCGACCAGCAACTACGCGAACTTGAGCGCCGTGACCAACGGCAATTCCATCGCCGTCATGTCGGTGGTCGACAATCTGAATAAGGGCGCCGCCGGCGGTGCCATTCAATGGATGAACCGTTTATTGGGTTTTGCCGAGACCGCGGGGCTCACCGCGCCCGCACCCGGCTGGACCTAAGCACGCACTCATGACCACTCCTGCCGTCACTGTCGCAACCCAAACTCTCGCCGGGCACTTGGCACAGGTGTTCGCGCAATATCCCATCGAAGTCGCGCACGGCGATGGGGTTTGGCTGCACGCTCGCGACGGCCGCAAGTATTTGGATTTCTACGGCGGCCACGCGGTCGCGGGCTTGGGCTACGGCCACCCGCGCTGGCTGGCGGCGCTCGAGCGTCAAGCGCGGCAGATGTCCTTTCAAACCAACGCACTGCCCATGGTGATCCGCGAACGCGCCGCGGCGCGCCTGACCAAGTTCGTGGGCTTGGGACTGGACACGGTGTTTTGGATCAATAGCGGCGCCGAGGCCAACGAAAATGCCCTGAAGCTCGCCTTCAGACTGACAGGCCGCAGCAAGATCGTCGCGCTCGAACAGAGCTTTCACGGCCGAACCGCGGCAGCCGGCGCGGTGACTTGGGGAGCACTCGAAAAATGGTACGGCTTCCCGCGCACGCCTTTCGATGTGACATTTGCGCCGCGCGACAATCCCGCCGCCGTCGAACAATACATCGACCGCGATACGGCCGCGGTCATCGTTGAACCGATCCAAGGAGTGAGCGGCGCCTACGACATCGGCAGGCCCATGCTGCAGGCACTGCGGCAGCGCTGCGACGACACAGGCGCGCTGTTGATTTTCGATGAAGTGCAATGCGGAATGGGCCGCACCGGCGCTCCCTTCGCCGCGAATCTCTACGCTGTCACGCCGGACATGATTACCGCCGCCAAGGCTTTGGGAAACGGCTTTCCGGTGTCGGCCCTGTTGATGTCGCGCCGGATCGCGAGCCATCTCAAGTACGACGACATGGGTACCACCTTCGGCGGCGGCCCCATGGCCTGTGCCGTGGCCGAAGCGGTGATCGACGTCATCGAATCGGAGTCGCTGTTGGCCAATGTGCGGCTGGTGTCCACGTATATTCGCAGCAACTGCATCATCGGTCCGGTGACAGGCGTGCAGGGCGCCGGCTTCTTGTTGGGACTGAAGACCTCGCGCCCCGCGAAAGAGGTACAAGCGGCACTGCTGGCTAAGAACATACTCACCGGCACCAGCGCGGACCCGCATATCTTGCGCCTGCTGCCGGCGTACATCTTGAACGAGGGCCATGTGGATCAGCTGAGCGACGCGCTGGCGAGAATTTCCGCATGAAGCGCTTCCTTGGCCTCGCCGATTTCAGCCGCGAGCAGGTGCTCGATCTGCTCGCGCTCGCCCAAGCGCTGCAGGACAAGCCGGACCCGAGGGCGCTCGCCGGCAAGATTTTGGGGTTGGTGTTCTTCAATCCCTCGCTGCGCACCCTCGCCTCCTTCCAAGCCGGCATGGCGCGCCTCGGCGGCTCATCCTTCGTGATCACTCCGGGCCAGGGAACCTGGCAGCTGGAGACCCGGCAGAATGCCATCATGAACGGCGCCGCCGCGGAGCACATTCGGGAGGGTATACCGGTGCTGGCCTCGTATTGCGATGCTCTCGGTGTGCGCGCCTTCGCCGAAGGCAAGAACCTCGCCGGCGACTTGGGCGAAAGCCTGTTCGCAATGATCGATGCGCTATGCGACAAGCCGCTGATCAACCTGGAATCGGCGATGAACCATCCCTGCCAGGCGCTCGCGGACTGGCGCACCCTGGACGAGCTCAACATCCCGCAGCGTGCCAAGTTCGTGCTGAGCTGGGTCTACCATCCGAAGGCCCTGCCCTTGGCGGTTCCTGCGGCCACTTTGCACATGGCGGCAATGCGCGGCATGGAAGTCGTGGTGCTGCGGCCCGACGGATTTGCGCTGCCGCCGCAAGTCATGGATAACGCCCGATTCGCCGCCGCCGCCGCCGGCGGCTCGCTCTCCGAAACCTCGGATCGAGCGGCCGCGCTCGCCGGCGCCAGCGTGCTGTACGCCAAAGAGTGGGGTACCACTCTCTACTATGGCGACGCCGAGGCCGACTCGCGGCTGCGCTGCGAACTTTCCGATTGGTGCGTGCGCGAACCTTGGTTCGCCGGCGCCCTGCCCGACGCCAAACTCATGCACTGCCTGCCGGTGCGCCGCAATGTCGTGGTCGCGGATGAAGTGCTGGATGGCCCGCGCGCGGTAGTCAAACGCGAAGCCTTTAACCGTCTGGCGGTGCAGATGGCCGTTCTGCATCGCATGCTGGCCTGAGCGGCCGTTTCCGGAGTATTTACCCATGATCACGAGTCGACCTGATCCATCCGTGGCGGTGCGTGCGCTGAAGAGCGCAGCGCCGTACATCCGCATGTACAAGAACAAGGTGTTCGTCATCAAGGCCGGCGGCGCCGTATTCAGCGATGAGATTTCAACCCGCGCCTTGATCGAGCAAGTGGCCATCCTGCATCAGGTCGGCATCAAAACCGTTCTGGTGCACGGCGGCGGTCCGCAATTGGACAGCTTGCAGGCCACCTTGGGGATAGACACCCAGATGATCAATGGCCGGCGGGTCACGGACCAGAAATCCATCGATGTGACTGCCATGGTGTTGAACGGCCTGATCAATACGCGAATCCTCGCGATCTGCCGCGAGCTCGACATCGAGGCCATCGGCTTGAGCGGCGTCGATGCCGGCTTGATACGCGCGCACAAGCGCCCTCCGGTGCGCGTCGCAGAGGGCTCCGGCGCGACCGTGGACTATGGCTTCGTGGGCAATATTGATTCCGTGAATGCCGGCGTGATCGAGAAACTGCTCGAGAACGGCTTGATGCCGGTGGTCAGCCCGCTGTCGGCGGACTCGCACGGCACGTTGCTCAATATCAACGCCGACACCGTTGCTGCGGCCATCGGCGGCGCCCTGTCGGCCGAAAAGCTGGTGCTCTGCACCGGCGCGCAGGGAATTCTCGAGCGCGTCGATGACCCGAGTTCGGTGGTGTCGTACACCGACATCAAGGGATTGAAGCGCCTGCGCGATCAAGGTTCGCTGAAGGATGGCATGCTGCCCAAGGCGGCTGCGATCGAGAACGCGATTCGCGGCGGCGTCCGCCGGGTGCATGTCATCAGCTACAAGTCCGCGGATAGCCTGTTGGCGGAGATCTTCACCAACGAGGGCACCGGCACGCTGGTGGTGGCTGATCTCACCGCCTTGAGCCCGGCGGAGCAATTGAGCGCTGCAAGCGCATGACGCGGCTCTGGGACAAAGGTTCCCCGCTCGACTCGCGCGTGCTCGAGTTCACCGCGGGTGACGACTATCTCCTCGATAATCGCCTGGTGGGCTACGACATCGAAGCTTCGCTGGCGCACGCCGAAATGCTGGCGCAGCAGTCGCTCTTGTCGCCGCAGGATCTCGACTCGATCCGCGAGGCCTTGACCGCAATTGGCGAGGAACACGCACGCGGGCTGTGGCAGGTCGCGCTGGAACAGGAGGATTGCCAGACTGCGATAGAGAATTTGCTAACCGCGCGTGTCGGCGCGGCGGGCGGCCGCTTGCACGCCGGGCGCTCGCGCAATGATCAAGTGCTCGCCGCGTTGCGCCTGTACTTGCGCGACGCCGCCTCGGATCTTGGACAAGGGGCCATTGCCGTAGCGGCGGCGCTCGACGCACTCGCCGCACAACAGGGCGCCGTGGTGCTGCCGGGCTACACGCACATGCAGCAGGCCATGCCGAGTACGGTGGCGTTATGGGCACAGGGTTTCGCCGCGGAAATTCGCGACGACGCCGAAGGTCTGGCGCTGACTCAAAGGCGCATTGGCAAGAACCCGCTCGGATCCGCGGCCGGCTATGGAACGCCGAACCTCGACCTGGACCGCGAGGCGACCCGCAAACGTCTGGGGTTTGCCGTCACTCAGGAGCCGGTGACGGCGGTGCAGTTGTCGCGGGGCAAGGCCGAGGCTCAGCTCTTGTTCGAGATCACGTTGCTCACCCAGGACATGGGCCGCTTGGCGGCGGACCTGCTGCTGTTCTACACGCAGGAATTCGGTTACGTCGCTCTGCCGGCCGCCTTTACCACTGGTTCCTCCATCATGCCGCAGAAGCGCAATCCGGATGTGTTCGAGCTGGTGCGTGGACGCGCGGCGGTCGCACAGGCGGCGCTCAACGAAGTGCTCGCCATCACCCAGAAATTGACCTCGGGCTATCACCGCGATCTGCAGCTGATCAAGCCGCCCCTGTTCCGCGGCATCGATTCCTGTTTGCAGACGCTCGCGATCCTGCCGGGCGCCATTAGCGGCGTGAGCTTTCGGCCGCAGAATATCCGCCTCGATCCCGGTATCCACGCCGCCGCAGCCGCGAACGCGCTGGTGGCCAATGAAGGCATACCTTTTCGCGAGGCCTATGTCCGGGTGGCCTCCAAGATCAAGGATTCCGAATGAGCATATGGAAGAGCCCGAAAACCCCGCAGGAAATGAATACCCTGCACGAGGCAACCATGGTCCAACATCTCGGCATCAATTTTACCGAGTTGGGCGCTGATTTCGTGCGCGCGACCATGCCTGTCGACCAGCGCACCCGTCAGCCCTACGGACTGCTGCACGGTGGTGCGTCGGTGGTGCTGGCCGAGACTATCGGCAGCATGGGCGCGGGCATGTGTATCGACATGCGGGAATTCCAGGGCGTGGGCCAGGAGATCAACGCGAATCACGTTCGCGCGGCGCGTTCGGGGCTGGTGACCGGCACGGCGCGGCCCGTGCATCTGGGCGGACGCAGCCATGTCTGGGCCATCGACATCGTCAATGACGCCGGCAAATTGGTATGTACGTCGCGTTTGACTGTGGCCATCATCAGGCGCGGCGCCCTCGGCGCCTAAAATCACGCTGGCGTTGGCAACGTGAAGGAGCGTATCTTGCGCGCCATGAAACACCCAACATCGCAACGATCCGCCAGACATGCGCCGCGTGGCTCCTGATTGCAGTCACACCAATTGTCGGTGCCCAAACCCCCTCCCCTGTGCCCGGCAAGCCCGCGAATGAGGCCACCCCGGCCGCTGCTGCACCTGCTGCACCTGC
>JANXZQ010000446.1 GCA_025355445.1 Gammaproteobacteria bacterium | reverse complement strand
GCCGTTCGTCGGATCGATCGCCATGGTCCGACCCATGACTTGAGTAGTGACGGTTTCCCGCACCTTGTAGGTATCGGAATTGACTTGCTGAATAACGGTAAGAGTACCGTCACGGCCATTCGAACTGAAAATCAAGTGCCGAATTGGGTCGAAGGCAGCGGCATCGGAACCTTTGCCGATGGGCAGCGTTGCCAGAACCGCACCCGTCTCGGTATTTACGACTACTAGTTTCTCGTTGATACAACTCGTGAACACTCGGTGGTGCTCGGGGTCTATGGCCATGCCGTGCGGACTCTCGCAATCCGGCACCGGCCAACGTGCCGTAATGGTGTTGCTGCGGGTATCGACGCGCAGGATTTCTCTCTTTCCCGCACCGTTGATATATAAATTGCCAGCGCCGTCGGCTGTCGCGTACTCCAATTTCTGGCCGCCATCGAATTCCGCGATGGCGGTGTCGCTGACCGGATCGACAACAGTCACCTTGCCCGAATCGCCATCCATGACGAATACATGGCCGCTGCTAGGATCGAGCGTAATGGCATCCGCATCCATCCGTGCCTTGATGGTTTTCTTGATTTCAAAAGTTTGCAAATCGAACGATTTCACCAGGCCATTCTCACCATCATCGGTGTAGCCGCGCCCATTGGGGGTAGAGATGGCGATGCCATGGGTGCCGCCCGGTAGACCCTTGACCTGGCCGACGATTTTTCCAGCGGTCCCGTCCACTACCGTAACGCCGTCGCCGTGGGCTATATAGACGCGGTGGGTATTCGCGTCGACGACAACGTAATCCCAGCGGCCCGGATCTCCCAGAGAAATGCTCTGGACCACTTTATAGCCAGGAGAGCCGTTCGGCGCGCAACTTGCCGGCCGCGGCAACATAAGACAGAGCGCCGCGGTGGTGCCGGCGCAGAGAAGAGGGGAGATATACATTGTTGTTCCTTGCTTCATTGAGGAGGGCCGCCTGGCGCCTAAAATTTCGCGCTCAAAATAATTCCGTACTCGCGCGGCGGCAGTAGCGTGGCCGTAACCTGACCGCTGTTGAAGGCGTTTTCATAGTTATTACCTGTGAAAGCCGCTTTGTTACCGACGTTGTTCACATACGCAGTGGCTTTCCACGAACCAGAATCTGGTGCGAAGCTCAAAGATAGATCGATACGCGCATAGGCCGGGGCCGTGCCATATTTATATTGGATCGTGTCTTTGGGGTAAGCAAGATAGGGCACCTTGTCCGAAAATTGCAGCGCCGCGCGTCCGTCGAGTTTTCCAGAAAAGGCTGGCAGCGTGTGATCATAAGAAAAATTACCAACCCACGGCGCGACGGTTCTCACTTGAAGGCCGGTCTGGCTGCCCGGAGGCTCGCCGGTTGGTACGCCGTTGAGTCCGATTGGTTGCGACGTCACATAGGCCGGAGGGATGACGAACCTTACATACTTTGCGTTTTCATATTGGATATTAGTTGCAACTCGATCGTTCAAAGTGACCGCGTATTCGAGGTCTAACCCCACGCCGTAATATTCAGCCTCGCCGATGCTCTGCACCGAGAGATCACTGAAAGGAATAGGAATGCCTGGCGGCGGCGGCGAAGTGACGTTGGTTTCTTGATTCCTGTAAATATAATGATAGGCCGCGACATTGACCTGGAGAGAATTATCAAGAAGCCGATTCTTCGAGCCAATTTCTTCCGCCATAATCGTCTCAGGTTTGTATTCCGGTGTCAGCCCGTACGCGAAGCCGCCGGCGCGAAAGCCGGTTGCATTCAAAGCGTAAATTAGACTATCGGGTGTGACGTCGTAACTTACTTCCGCTTTATAATTAGTGGAAGAAAATGTCGCATGTAAGTTCGGCTCGTTGTCGAGATATCCTCCCGCCCCCTGATTCGCAAACACCGCTGTCGTAAATGCAGCCGCGTTTTTATGCTCGTCGTTGTAACGTCCTCCCAAAGTGAGGTGCAATTTCTGATCCAGAATCGGCGGCGTGTAAACGCCCTGACCGAACACGGCGTACGCCCTCGTTCGCTGGAACGGATTTGCAATCTCGATAACGCAGGTAGGATCGTTTACATCTCCATGCAGGCAAAAGGTGCCGCCATTCTTTTCATTGAAGTAATACAGGCCTCCCACCCATTGAAGCGGGACCTTGCTCGAGGAGGCGAGGCGTACTTCGCCAGAATAACTGGTCGAATACGCCGGCGTGGTCGCTGTCCCGACCGTAGTTATCGGCACAGGCTCCGGAACTTGACCCAAGTTCAGCTGGTTCGTATTTAGAATTAATTTACGTACACCGAATTCTGCGGTGAGCGTCGCGAATCCGAGGTCATAATCCAGCTGGGTCATGGCGCCGTAGGTTTCGTCGTTCTCACTCGAGCTCAACGCCCCGAGAGGATATAAAACCGGGTTGAGTCGAAAAGGGTCGGAAGGAGCCGGCGCCACAGTCGGCGGCCCGCCCAGCGATGGATAGGTGTTGGCAACCAATACTTGCGCCGGCCCTTTGGTTTTAGCGCTTTCAATATCGGCGCCCATCTGCAAAGTTACGTCCGGAGAAATATTCCAGCGCGCAGTTAATCGGCCGCCTTTCTGGTCTGTGTTGTTGAAGCCACCCGAGATGTAGCCATCGTTGTGCAAAATATGGACTGCGCCGCGTAGCGCAAAGTCGGCCGTTACTGGCAAGTTAATGGCGCCGCTGACACGATATAGCCCGATGTTGCCCATCTCAACTTCAACGTTGCCGCCGAATTCATCCGTAGGCTTGTTGGCAATTAGGTTGATCACCCCGCCCGTGGCATTGCGTCCATACAAGGTTCCCTGGGGTCCGGGAAGCTCCTCTATTCGCGCCAGATCGTAGAACATTCCGTTGAGGCCGGTCGCCCGTGGGATGTAAATACCATCGAGGTGCACTGCTGTCGGTGAGTCGCTGGTCGGGCCCGCGGAGGACTCGCGCACACCGCGAATGGTGATATTAGTCGCGCCGACAATATCGTCGATCTGAACATCCGGCAGCGCCTTATTGAGATCGGCAAAGTCGCGTATTCCAGCACGGCTAAGGGTGTCTTGGGACACGGCAAGAACTACCGCGGGAACGTGTTGCGCCCCTTCCTCGCGTTTCTCCGCGGTCACGATGATCTCTTCAAGCTGGCGAGAATCGGCAGGCTCGTTTGGCCCGGATACGCCTTGCGCTTGATTTTGCAATCGAGTGCCCGTAGCGACGCCGTTTGCGACCGGTTGAGCGCTCTGGGCCAAGACCGGATTCACTCCGAAGAGCGCCAGCCAACCGCATGAAAGCAGAACTTGATGACTTGAGTGCATACCCCCACCCCCTTTTATAATTATCGATGCCGGGCGTTCTTCGGCCCCGCTTCTCGAAACGAATTGGTTACACTGTACTACGATCATATGGTTCATACAAATGTATGACATAGGAAATTCTGCCTGCGGGGATTTCCGGTCGGCGGCGCAATTTGCACCGGCTTGCGCTTATGTCGGCGCTGCCGAATCCGAGCCGGCTACCTTCGCGGGTCCACACCAAGGAGTTGAGGATAGGGGGTGGTCCCCGACGGGAAATCCTGCAGCTGCCCTCTCACCGGTCCGACGGTTGTTTCTGTTCGCCCAACATCGAGCCGCCCGACTTCGGGGCAACCAATGCGCGAAAGGCAGCGGCAAGGAACGGAATAACATAGCGCAGCGCGACTGCAGGCTGGGACGTATCGAAGGCGTTTCCAGCAATCGTTTGAATCTTCCCGGTGTCCGCTTGAACGAACAGCATCACACCGTAAAAACAGTTGAGTTTCCAGTGGAATTCTTCGTCGTCCATGCCCTTGAAGAACTCCCGCAGCACGGCGGGCACAAGCATGAAATCACGGCTATAAATCTCCGCCATCAGCCGTCGAATCTCCGGGGTAGGGTCCATTGAAGCGCGGCCCAGCAAGCGGCGATACGCATCGTTGCGTCGACTCGCGCGAAATGCAGGCTCGAGCATCGCCCAAAGCACCTCCTCGAGTTCCAAATCGCGGCCCGCGGCACCCAAAGCTTCCAGGACTCGTCGCCGTTCCTCCCGTAACGGTTCAGCACGACGCAGAAGGACCGCTTTAAAGAGCTCCTCTTTGGTATTGAAGTGATAAGTCACTGCACCCAAATTGGCATTTGCAGCATCGATGATTTGGCGCACGGAGACCCCGTTGAATCCGTATTCCGCGAATAGCTGCTCGGCAGCGTTCAGCAAGCGCACTCGTGTGGAGACGGCGCGCTCCATAACTTGGGAAGTGTCGTTCCGCGTCATATCTGCATCCTCATCCAGCGCGACACTGGTAGTCAAAGCCACCGTTCGGACACTCTTGCCACGGTTCATACATATGTATCATACTCGTCGGCTCACGGTCGCGTCGCTTGTTGTGGTGGGATGAACCCGCCAGAATTTCTCGGCCCCGCCCCTAGGAGAGTGCCAGTTGGTGACAAATACCGTAGCGAAAACCATCGCCGCCGCATTGCTACGGCACGGAGTCGAGGTTGTATTTTCGCAAAGCTTGCCGTCCGCCATCATGCTTGCGTGCGAGGATATCGGGCTGCGAGGATTTACCTATCGGACCGAGAACGCCGGCGCAGCGATGGCGGACGGATTTGCGCGCTTGTCGGGACGTGCTGCCGTGGTTACGGCTCAAAATGGTCCCGCCGCAACTCTCCTCGTGCCTGGCCTGGCTGAGGCGCTCAAGTCTTCCATACCGATTATAGCATTGGTTCAAGACGTGAATCGGAAGGAAACCGACCGCAACGCGTTCCAGGATTTGGACCATATAGCGCTGTTCCAAGGGTGTACGAAATGGATTCGACGAGTGTCCGAGGCGGGTCGTGTCGGTGACTATGTGGACATGGCTTTCACCGTTGCGACCAGCGGTCGACCCGGTCCCGCGGTGCTGATGTTGCCTGCGGATTTCTTGCTGGAACCCATTTCCAACGCGGAGACCCGGCGCTTCAATCTAGGCGCGTACCCACTCGACCGGATGCTGCCACCCGCCGAAAAGATTGCCGCGGCCGCTGATTTATTGGCGAATGCTCGCAACCCGCTGATTGTTGCGGGCGGCGGAGTGCACTTATCGAACGCCGCACATGAACTCGCCGCTTTGCAGCACGCTGCACACATTCCAGTCATGACCACCGTCATGGGCAAGGGCGCAGTCGATGAGCGCCATCCACTCTCGTTAGGCGTGGGGGGAAATCTGCTTGGCCGCCGTTCTCCCAGCTACCATCACCGACAAAGCATTGCGGAAGCGGATGTCGTTCTGATCGTCGGCAGCCGGACGGCGCAAAACGGCACTGATTCGTGGACATCTTTCTCGCCGCAGGCGACATTCATTCATATCGATATCGATCCCACGGAAGTCGGCCGCAACTACGAGGCATTGCGCCTGATCGGCGATGCGCAGTGCACCGTTAGCGCGTTGCGCGATTGCCTGCTGGGGCGCCGAACGTTTCCGGACAAGACGGCCGAACGAATAAGCCTGGCGCGGGCGAGGTATGCCGCTGAAAGTATGGCTTTGAACACTTCGGATGCCCCACCTATTCGGCCGGAGCGCTTGATGGCCGACCTACAAACGATACTTACTCCAGAGACCATAGTAGTGGCTGACGCGAGCTACGCGTCCGTGTGGATCGCAAGTTATCTTCAGGCGATGGCGCCGGGCATGAGATTCATCACGCCGCGAGGCATGGCGGGATTGGGGTGGGGTTCAAGACCACCTGCTGGCCGACCGCCGGGCACAAGCGGGCGATTTTCTTTTGGCGCAGCGCGATGGACGGGATGTCGGCACCACCACCATTGAAACACCCTTCACCTGCCGTTCATGCGCGTCCTGGAGAATGGCGAGAGCCTGAATGGTTTTGCCCAGTCCCATATCGTCGGCGAGAATGCCTCCGAA
>JANXZQ010000392.1 GCA_025355445.1 Gammaproteobacteria bacterium | reverse complement strand
ACAACGCGTCGGCATGCTCCTGTAGCGCGCGCTGCTTGAAGCCCACCATCGGCCTCGCCTGTCCTTGGGTGTACACCTGCGAGGTGCCGAGCCGGTAGCCCATGCCTTCTTTGTACATAAGGTACAGAAAGTACGTCTGGGGTGTCTCGCCGAGCACGTAGCCGGCGAAGTGCACGTGCTCGGGCGTGCTCTTGACGACCGCGCCGGAGCGCAGATACACGCAGACGAGCCGTCCCTGACGTGGCTTGGTGAAGCACTCGGTCACACGGGCCGGACGAAAATCGCCGCCACCATAATTGGACAGCACGGAATCGCCAGGGGCGATCGATTCGATGGCACGCTTCGCTCCGTCTGCCATCGTCACCTGGGTACCGGCTGCCAGGCACTGATCATCGTCTCCCACCACGAAGGGCAGGCCCTCGGGGCCGGCCAGCAGCATCAGCCATTTGTACTGGATGGCGTTGGTGTCTTGAAACTCATCCACCAGCACGTGACGAAAGCGCGTGCGGTAGTGCTGCAGCAACGACGCATTGTCGCGCCACAATTCATAGGCGCGCAGCAGGAGTTCGGCGAAGTCCACCACGCCGGCCCGCTGGCAGGCCTCCTCGTAAGCCTGGTAGATCTTGATCAGCTGACGGCGAGTCGGATCGCCGTCGTCCTTGATATGCTTGGCCCGATGGCCCTCGTCCTTTTGCGCATTGATGAACCAGAGGATCTCGCGCGGTATCCAGCGCGTCTCGTCGAGATCGAGCGCCTTCAACACCTTGCGCAGCACCCGCGCCTGATCCTCGGAGTCGAGGATTTGAAAGCTTTGCGGCAGGCCTGCCTCACGCCAATGGATACGCAGCAGCCGGTGAGCCAATCCGTGGAAGGTGCCCAGCCACATGGCGCCGCTCGGCAATCCCAGCAGCGTTTCGATGCGGCTGCGCATTTCCGCCGCGGCCTTGTTGGTGAATGTGACCGCGAGAATGCTATTCGGCGAGGCGTCCTCGACTTGGATCAGCCATGCCACCCGGTGCACCAGCACGCGGGTCTTGCCGCTGCCGGCTCCGGCCAGGACCAGGGCGGCGCCGAGCGGCGAGCCGACCGCCTGCCGCTGGTCTTCGTTGAGCCCGTCGAGAAGGTGAGATACGTCCATAAGGGCGCGGATTGTACTTGAGCTTGGCGCCCGTCTGAGCACCCGTTTCGGCCGGCGCAGCGGTCGTTAGCTCAAGACCTTTGTGCGCGGCCTTCCTCGGCAAATTCGATCAGCGCCAGCGCCAGGGACAGCAGCACCGGGCCGGCGATGAGGCCGATGGCGCCGAACGCCGGAATACCGCCCAAAACTCCGATGAACACCGCGAGCGCCGAGATCTTCGCTCGGCCGGATATAAGCATGGGACGCAGGACATTATCGAGGCCGCCGAGCAGCACTCCCCACGCCAGCATGAACACCGCGAAACCCCAGCGCCCGTCGAACAACAGCCAGACCACGGCCGGAATCCACACAAACGCCGCTCCGCCCACGGGCAGCATCGAGAGCAGAGCCGCCAGCACACCGAACACCACCGGCGAGGGCAGACTGGCAATCGTGAAACCCACCCCTAACAGGAATCCCTGCAAGACGGCCGTCAAGCTGGTGCCGATGACGATGGCGCGAGTGACGCCGCCCAATTGCCGGAATAAGCGCTCCTTGCGCACCTCATCGAGGGGGATCAAGCGGCGCGCGCGGGCCAGCATGACGTCGCCGTCGCGCAGGAAAAAGAAAAGCAGAAACAACATGATCGCGAATCCAAACAGCGAGCCCAAGGCGCCTAGGAAAAATCCACCGCCGACACTGGCCGCGCGCTTCAGCACTTCGCGCGTGCCGGCGATCAGCCAGGACTGAATCTGCTCCGCCGATACCCCCGAATGAGCCTCCAGCCACACGTTGGCGCGGGCGATCCAGGGGAATTGCTGCAAATCCGACAGCGACTTGATGTCGAGTTCCGCCGCGGATTTCTGCACCTTCTGCAGCAGCGTGGAAATTTGCGCGACAAAGTCGATCGACAGCGCGCTCAAGGGCAGGAGTATCACGATGGGCGCGAGAAACGTCAGCATGCCGGCCGCGAACTCCCTGCCCCGCAAGCGCCGCCGCAGCCGAAGATTCAGGGGATACAGCAAGAATGCCAGAAAAGCGGCCCAGGTCATCGGCCCCAAGAAGGGCACGAAAATCAGCAGCAGCGCATAGCCGAGAACCGCGGCCACGACGAGCGCAAAAATACGTGGATAAAAGCTCTCCGAGGACGGCATCGCACCATCGTAGCACTCGATCCGGCGCGGCGGACACGTGTAATATCGAGGTCCTAAAGGCAACGCCGGCGGAACAGAATGAAAACAATTACCGTCAACAATCAGAAGCTTAGCGTCGACGCTGCGCCGGACACGCCGCTGCTCTGGGTGCTGCGCGATCATCTCGGAATGACCGGCACCAAATTCGGCTGCGGGATGGCGCTGTGCGGCGCCTGCACCGTACATATCGACGGCACCCCGACGCGTTCCTGCGTGCTGCCCTTGAGCGCGCTGGAGGGCAAGTCCATTACGACGATTGAAGGGCTGTCCCTGGATCGCAGCCACGCCGTGCAGAAGGCCTGGATGGAACTGGATGTGCCCCAATGCGGCTATTGTCAGTCCGGGCAGATCATGTCCGCGGCAGCGCTGCTCAAGAGCAACCCGACCCCCAACGACGCTGATATCGATGCGGCGATGTCCGGCAATATTTGCCGCTGCGGTACTTATCCCCGAATCCGTAAGGCGATTCACCGCGCGGCGGAATTACTCCGCACGGACGCGCCAAAGTGAAAGCGGCCTCTGATCTGAGTCGCCGCGACTTTCTCAACGCCACTGCCTCCGTCGGCGGCGGATTGATACTGGCGCTGACGCTTCCCGGGGCGGGCGGCCAATCCAATTCCGCGGCCGCAGCGGCACGCGCCGCGCCCGCCGCCGGCAAGTCGGCGACTCAAATTAACGCGTGGCTAAAAATTGCCCGCGACAATTCCATTACCATCATCGTCGACCGCTCCGAGATGGGCCAGGGTGTGTACACGGCGCTGCCGATGCTGCTGGCCGAGGAACTGAACATCGATATGGGCGTGATCCGTATCGAGGCAGCGCCGGTGGGCGATGCCTACATCAATCCCGGTAACGGCGGGCAGGTGACGGGAACCAGCAACAGCGTACAAGATGCCTGGGAAAAGTTGCGCATGGCGGGCGCGACTGCACGCACCATGCTGATCTCGGCCGCCGCCAAACGCTGGCGGATCGATGCGGCGCAGTGTCATGTCGAGAACGGCACCGTGGTCAACAGCCAAGGCAAGGTACTCACCTACGGCGAACTCGCCGACGCGGCCGCCAGGGAACCCGTTCCGAAGGAACTGAAATTAAAATCCAGGAGCGATTTCCAAATCATCGGCAGGGCGCGGCCCCGTACCGATACGCCGGGCAAAGTCGATGGCAGCGCCGAGTTCGGCCTGGACGTCAAACTGCCCGGAATGCTTCATGCCGTGCTGGCACAGAGCCCGGTTCTGGGCGGAAAAGTGAAGACGGTGGACGCGGGCGCCGCCGAGAAAATGCCGGGGGTGCGCAAGGTCATGGTCACCTCCAGCGGCGTCGTGGTGGTGGCTGACCATTTCTGGCAGGCCCTGAAGGCGCGCAACGTACTGGCCATCGCCTGGGATTCGGGCGCCAATGCGCAGCTCGACAACACCGCCATTCGCGCCATGTTGGTAAAGACCGCCGCCGCGGGCGCCGGTTTGTCCGCACGCAACGACGGCAATGTGGAAAGTGCACTCAAGTCTTCGAAGCAGCGCTTGAGCGCCGCTTATTATTTGCCGCTGCTGGCGCACGCCACCATGGAGCCGATGAATTGCACGGCCGATGTCAGGGCAGATGGCTGCGACTTATACGTGGGAACGCAGGTTCAGCAGATTGCGCAGACCACGGCGGCAACCGCGGCCGGACTGGCTCCGGAAAAAGTGCGGGTGTTTACCACCTTGATCGGCGGCGGCTTCGGCCGGCGTTTGGACATCGATTTCATCCCGGCGGCGGTGGAGGCATCGAAGGCAGTGGGTGTGCCCGTCAAGGTGACTTGGACGCGCGAGGACGACATGACTCACGACACCTATCGCCCGCCGGCCTACGAAGAGGTCAGCGGCGGCATCGACGCGGCCGGAAAAATCACCGCCTGGAAATTGCACATCACCAGCCCTTCCATCACCGCACGCATGTTTCCGCCCGTGAAAGGAGTGGACGACTCGGTGATAGAGGCGGCAGTCAACAATCTCTACGACGTACCGAATCTATCGGTGAGCTACTCCCGACAGGAAATCGGCATCGATGTGGGCTATATGCGTTCGGTCAGCCACGCGCCCAATTGCTTCGTCATCGAAAGTTTCATGGATGAGCTGGCCGCCGCGGCCGGCAAGAACCCCTACGATTTTCGACTGGCGCAACTTGCGAAGAAACCGCGGCAACGCCGTGTCCTGCAACTTGCAGCGGAGCGCGCCGGATGGGGCAAGGCGGCTGCCGGGCGCCATCAGGGCATTGCGCTGCTGGAGGGCTATACTACGCACCTGGCGCAGGTGGCGGAAATCTCCATCGAGAACGGCGAGCTCAAGGTGCACAAGATTACCTGTGTGGTGGACTGCGGTCAGATGGTCAATCCGCGTATCGTCGAGTCGCAAATCGAAAGCGGCATCGTCTTCGGTCTCACCGCAGCCCTCTGGGGTGAGGTGACGCTGAAAGGAGGCCGAGTGCAGCAGACCAATTTCAATAATTATCGGCTGCTGCGCAACAACGAGTTGCCCGAACTCGACGTGCACCTGGTAGACAGCGACGAAGCGCCGGGCGGCATTGGCGAGGCAGCCGTGCCATTAGTGGCGCCCGCGATCTGCAATGCGATATTTACGGCGACAGGAATCCGGCTGCGGGAGTTGCCGATCGGCAGGCAGAAGCTGCTCAAGGCCTGATTTCGAGCCAGGCCCGAATCACTTCCGACTCTTATCCTCTACGCGGTATTTAGCGCGCCAGTCTTCGCGCGCTTGCCGACGTATCTCTTCGAGATCCGTCGTGGCTTCTCCCTTTCGCATGTTTTGCCAAGTTAGCCGCGCGTTATGCCGTTCTTCTTCTAGACTCAATCTTTTTACTGCGGGTTCGGGACTTTCGCTTCCATGAGATGAGCTTGACGCCCTCCGGCAGCATGTGAAGATTGCCGTCTTCGAAATAAGATAGCGCCTTTAGAGTGATTTGGGGGTTGAATGACGCACCGTATAGAGCAGCGCCGGCCGTCAACGCCATCGGCAGACTGATTCCGCCCTTGGTGATCAGCGCATCGAGGTCCAGATAATCCTTCGCCTCCGAGCGCAACTGAACGACCGATGCCTTGGTGCCGGCTAAGTCGAGCATAGAAGCGACTCTCAGACCGTTGTCTTCGCTCGTGAGGGGCCGCGCGAGACGAGGCAAATTCGGCACTCCAAAGAACGAAACCGCGACTTGGGCTTCTCGAGTTACAACGGCAGTCAGTGTGTTTTCCTCGCGCTGCCTGACTAGAGCGTCCTTGAGAAACGGAATCGAGGCTCGAAGCTGTGCGGGATCAAACGGGCGGTTGCCGAAGAAATCAAAATCGACCGACTGCCTGTGCCCGAGATGCAGCGCGATCGCCGTTCCGACGTACAGCGTGAATTCACGCGGCACCTGATCCAACTCAGCCCATAGCCGACGTTGAGCCAACGGAAGAACTTCCAGATGGGGAACAAATCTTCTCATGCGCACCGGACCAGCGAGATCGTCACTCAAGAATCGAAATTGAATTCGATCGAGATCCCCAATTGCACCAGCAGGCGGGCGACGCCCACCGGCAAGGTGAAGTCGCCGGCCGATTCGCGCTCGATGACCATGATCAGCGCGACATCGCCGCCTTCTGCCTGAATCCTCTGCAGAAAGGGATGCTGCGCACTCAAGCGCTGGAGAAACAGGAACAGCACGCCCTCGATGCCGCGGGCCCTCAAATCCCTCGACGCTGCTTGCATGGCCTCTGCGGAGACTGCGCCCTTTAGCAAGGGACTCTTCTCGGCTATCGCAGCCAGGAAGGCGGGCTCGATCGTGTCGGGCCAGGATTCGGGACTGACGGGGGCCAGCCAATAAGTTTGCGTGTGTTGCGCCGCAATGGCGCCTTTCGACCGTGTCGGACGGGAATCCCCGGCCTTGAAGCAATGCTCAGGTTCGAGACCCAACGCCCTGGATATTTCTTGGGCATCAATAGCAGGATGCCGAACGCGCAATGACAATTGGATTGGCGTCGCGGATATCTCCGATAGTTTACGAGCTTCCATTCGAATCCATCTCCGTGCTGATCCATGCCGTGCGGCGGCCGGACGTTTCCGCGGCAACGTCAAATTGTCCGGGGTGCGGTCGTCACCGCCTCGGTCAACGTCCCGTGAACGCCTTGAACGAGAAATAATGATCCAGAATCAGCGCCGCGAACAACAGCATCAAATAAGTAATTGAAAACTTGAACGTTCGCATGGGCAGCTCGGGCCGCAGGCCCCGCTGCAGGGCCACCACATAGTAGAGAAACCGGGCGTTCAGAATCACGGCGGCGCCGAGATAAATGAACCCGCTCATACCGCAAAGATAGGGCAGCAGCGTGCTCAGGACCAGGAGGATGGTATACAGCACGATTTGCAGCCGGGTGTACGGAATGCCATGAGTGACGGGCAGCATGGGGATGCTGGCCTTGGCATAGTCGTCGCGGCGCGCAATCGCCAGCGCCCAAAAATGCGGCGGGGTCCAGGTGAAAATAATCAAGAAAAGGAGCAGCGCCTGCGGGTCGACGGTGTTGGTGACGGCGGCCCAGCCGAGCACCGGCGGCGCGGCGCCTGCGGCACCGCCGATCACGATGTTCTGCGGAGTCGCCCGCTTCAGCCACATCGTATAAACGACGGCGTAACCGATCAGAGAACAGAAAGTGAGCGCGGCGGTGAGCAGGTTGACGAGCAGCGACAGAATGAGCATGGAGGCAAGGCCAAGCAGTATGGCAAAGACCACGGCATGGGACATTTGCAGGTGACCTGTGGGCAGGGGCCTGCGCCGGGTACGTGCCATTTGCTCATCGATACGGCGGTCCAACACATGATTGAACGCCGCCGCCGATCCGGACGCCAGCGCGATCCCCAAAGTGCCGAACAGCAACGCAGGCAGGGGCACGAATCCCGGCGACGCCAGGATCATGCCGACGATGGCCGTGAACACGATCAACAGGCTGACTTTGGGCTTGGTAAGCTCCAGGAAATCCCGCCATCGGCTGGCGCCGACGAGGGCAATTGACGGACTATCGGGGAGGCTCGGCACGATGCAAGGGTACCATGCCGACTGTGGGGGCCGGCTTACCGGGGGCCGGCCACAGCGCCCGGAGCAAGGTCACGACGCATAGAACTAGAAAAGCGGCGCCTGCATTATGCAGAGTGGCCAGCGGCAGCGGGAAGCCCCAGTGGACTGTGGCAACACCGATGGAAATCTGCAGGGCCACCGCGAGCACCAGCAGCAGGCCGGCCCTCTTGAGCTGCGGGTCGCCGGCCCTCGCGGCAGCCATGACGCCGAGGCTGATCAAAATCGAGCCTGCAACCACCGCGCCCAAGCGATGCGTGAAGTGAATGGCGACGCGTGCGGGATGCGCGAGCACGCCGCCTTCGTAGTTGATATCGAGCCCGCGCCACAGCGCGAAGGCGTCGCGAAAGTCCATCTGCGGCCACCAGGAATTCTGGCAGGTGGGCAGATCCGGACAGGCCACCGCCGCATAGTTGGTACTGGTCCAGCCGCCCAAGGCAAGTTGCAATATCAGTACCGCAAGACCGGCAAGGGCATATTTTCTCAATGCAAGTTCCCGTTCCGTGAGTTGCCGCGTCCCTGGGGCAAGCGACAGCCACCACAACAATCCCAATGTCGTAAGGCCGCCCAGCAAGTGTGCCGTAACGATCACGGGCTTGAGCAACAGCGTCACGGTCAGCGCGCCCAACGCCCCCTGCAGACTCACGACCAAGAACGCCAGCACGGCGGGAACCAACGGCTGATTGCGGTCGCCGCGAAAGCGCACGGCCCAGACAGCCAAGACCGCGATGACCAGCCCTAAGGTGGAGGCGAAATAGCGGTGAATCATTTCATGCAGCGCCTTGGCAAAATGCACTGCAGAAGATTCGCCCGAGGCCCCTGCGTTCGGGTAAATATGCCCATAGCAGCCAGGCCAATCCGGGCATCCCAGACCGGCAGCGGTAAGGCGCACCCATGCGCCGAGCACGACGACCGCTGCCGCCAGCAGCGCGCCGGCCAAAGCCAGTCGCCGGAACCAGAACAGCCGTCGTTGCACGTTCACACGCTAGCCGATGGAGGAAAGGCGCAGCAAGCGCTTCATGTCTTCGAGCATGCCCTTGGCCTTGGCGTCAGGGGCATAGGACATCATGAGGTTGCCGAGAGGATCAACCAGATAGACGGGAGACTCCGCGAACGGCCTGCGCCCCGGGCGATCGCGCCCCGGGCCATCGTGGGCCGCCAGCAGTGCAAGGAGGGGTGCCGCCTCCGCACTCGCGCGAACGGCGACGATGTCCGGGTGCTGCTCATGCAAGTATTGTGGGTCGCAACACCCTGCGTCGGCGATGAATACCCGCTGCACCCGCTGCATGTCACGATCCAGCGCAATTCGAACCTGGCGTGTGTCATAGAGCCGGCTTTGACAGGCCGCGGCGCAGCGCCCGCTTCCCACGTACAGAAAAGTCCACCTGCCCTTGAGGAAATTCGGGTCGGTGTAGCCGGCGGCCGCGGCGTCATCGGAGTTCCACAGTGGCAACGCCAACGCCGGCAGCGGGCGCGCGGGACTCACCAACTCACCCGCGTTGACGCGCCCGCCCGGATGCCAGGTGCCGTGCCCGTAGTACAAATAGAAGGCGAGTCCCAAGGGCGCAAAAAACAGCAGCGCCAATCCGATCAATACTCGACGCTGTCGAGTGCGGGCGCGCCGATCCATCATGGCGCTCCCGCGTCAGCGGCGCCGCTGCGCCGCAAATTGGTGACCACATAGATGACCGCCAGCGTCAGCGCCAGCGCGAACCACTGCACGGCGTAGCCGATGTGGCGCATCGGCGGAAATCCAGGCGCCGACCATTTGCGCACGTAGCCATCCGGCTCAGCGGGATCGAGCAGCACCAGATCGGTGGCCGCCGTCCACGAGGTCTCGTGCAGCAGACGGGCGATTTCAGCGCGGCTGGGAAAGGCTGCGACCACGGGATAGGGGGGCGCCAGTTCCGCCTTGGTGCCCATTTGAATGCCGGGACTCGGCATGTGATCGGCGCGGCCGCGTACCTTTCTCGCGTCGCCGGCAACGGGGATTACGGGACGCTCTGCGCGGCTGTTGCCCAAGGGCACCCAGCCGCGGTTGATCAATACCCAGCCGCCCCCCGTCAATGCGAACGGCGTGATCACGAAATAACCGGCGTGCTCGGCGTTCATCATATTGTCGATCAGCACCTGCCGGGTTTCATCGTAGTGCCCGCCGGCCTCCACATGCTGGTAGCGCTTGACGGCAGGCGTGCCGAGCTCGATCAACTGTGTGGCATCCGTACCGGCCGCAAAGGAGTCGAACAGCGCACGCTTCTCATCGGCGCGGCGCAACTGCCAGCGGCCGAGCGACACCAGCAGCACGATCAGGGCAAGCGTGAGCAGCGTCGTGAAGGGGCGCGGCGCGAAGATGCGGGAGCCGATTCTAATTGACACGATATACTTCGGTGCCCTTATCGTACCGTTGGGTAGCTGTGGTATTTAAATATCTCGTCATCGCGATGCTGTTGCTGATCTTGATCAGCCTGGGCAAGGCATTGTTCCATCTAACGAGCAGCAAGGCGGAAGACGGCGCCAAGATGGTCAAGGCATTGGCTTGGCGCATCGGCCTGTCCGTGCTGCTATTCGTGCTGCTGCTCGTCGCCTATTACAGCGGCTGGATCGATCCGCAGCACGTGGTGCCTAAGCTATAGCCAGTAGACGAAGGTAAACAGCCCGAGCCATACCACGTCGACGAAGTGCCAGTACCACGCGACGGCTTCGAAGCCGAAATGGCGTTTGGGGGTGAAGTGACCCTTCATCACCCTGAACCAGATGACGGTGAGCATGATGGCGCCAACGGTGACATGCATGCCGTGAAATCCGGTGAGCATGAAGAACGTCGAGCCGTAGATGCCGGTGCCCAGCTGCAGGCCGAGCTCGGTGTATGCCTCGTGATATTCGAAGGCCTGCAGGCCGACGAAAGTAAAGCCCAGCAAAAAAGTCATCGCCAAGAAGATCTTCAAGCGGCCGCGATGGCCGGTGAGCAGCGCGTGGTGCGCGATCGTGACCGTGACGCTGCTGGTGAGCAGAATGGCGGTATTGACGGCCGGCAGACCGATCGCCGGAACGGTCTCAAACGTACCATTGGCGCGCGGCCCGATGGCGGCCGGGCCATTGGTGGGCCAGACGCCGTCGTAATTGTTCCATAGCAGCAGTTTGCTGAAGATCTTGACGCCGTCGCCGGATAGCCAGGGAACTGAAAAATTGCGCGCATAGAATAGGGCGCCGAAGAAGGCGGCAAAGAACATCACTTCGGAGAATATGAACCACATCATTCCCATGCGGAACGAGCGGTCCACCGCCATGTTGTAGATGCCGGCCTGATTCTCGGCGATGACGGTGTGGAACCAGAAAACGAATAACAGCGCCAGCATGACGAAGCCCGGAATCAGGGCATACGCCGGCAGCCAATCGTCGAGTGTGGCGATGGCGCCGCTCATGAGCGTGAACAGCGTTATGGATCCATAGATGGGCCACGGACTGCTGTGAGGAATGTAGTACTTATCCGCATCCGCGTGCGCTTGCGCCATGATTCTTAGGTCTCTAAACGGTGAATGAAAAACATGAGTTTAAAACGTTTGGTCACCGGCGTGTTGCCGATTGCGCCGTCGCGGTCGTATCGTAGATGGTATAGGCCAGGGTGAGCTTGTCCACATTGCCGGGCAGGCCCGGATCGACGATGAAGCGCACCGGCATGTCCCGGCCCTCTCCTGCCGCAAATTTCTGCGGGGTGAAGCAGAAGCACTCGGTCTTATGGAAGTACTTTGCCGAGCCCGTCGGCGTAATGCTGGGCACAGCCTGGGCTATGGCGGCTTCCTTGGTCAAGTTTTCGGCACGGAACAGAGTGTCGTAAAGCTTGCCCGGATGCACGCGCATGGAAGCCACCGTCGGCTTGAAATCGAAGCTGCCCACCGACCCCGGTTGGACCAGAAATTCGATAGTGACCTCGCGATTGGGATCGACCGCTTCGACCACGGTGGCCTTGCCGGCCTTGGCCTCTGCGTTGCCGATGCCGGCAGCCCTGCACAGCACGTCATACAGGGGCACCAGCGCCCAACCGAAGGCGAAGCTGCCGGCGGTCATGATGAGCAGCGCCCTGACCAGCTTGCGATTGGCGCGCCTTTTAGGGTCCGTCGGTTGCATCAGTGATAACGGCGATACACCAGCAAGGCGATGAAGCCCAAGTAAAACATGATCGCCAATCCCGCCAACCCCAAGGCCCCATTGCGGATTCGGCGCTTGCTCGATGTGCGCGCCACCTCCGGCCCGGCTACGTTCACGGAATCTCAGGTGCGGTGCTGAAGCTGTGATACGGCGCGGGCGAGGGCAAGGTCCACTCCAACCCGGTGGGATGCGTTCCCTCCCAGACTATGGAAGTCGCCTTCTTGCCGCCGCGCGCACACTGCACGACCACGATGGCAAACAGGATCTGCGATGCGCCGAAGAAGAACCCG
>JANXZQ010000378.1 GCA_025355445.1 Gammaproteobacteria bacterium | reverse complement strand
GTCGGCTGCTCTCTTCGGTCGTCAAAATGATCGACTCAACCGGCGGTCCACGTCGCATCGCATCTCCCTCGAATGTCCAGTTTACCTTTGGACATCGAAGGAAAAGAAATGTTCACGAATTAATGACTCAGGACACTAGCGGCCGGCGATCAGAAAAAGCTGTAGCGTGGGAATTGAGCTTGCCGTTGCCTTGCTGTCATTCGTGCCAGAGACGGTCCGGCGAAAATACCTCTGAAACTAATGACAACAGCTGCGCTGCTCTTGGATGGGCGGACAAGCCACCGAGCCGTAAGAGCAAAAAACGCAGCAATCGCCCGCCTTAGGCTTAAGCAGTATCTTACAGTTCGTGCACTCGTAAAAATATTGGCACGCGTCCGTCGGCATAACCTCTTCGCGCTTCTGCCCGCAGATCGGGCAGGTCAGCACGGACTCTAAGATAACGGTGCTCATGGCTTGGCGATGAGCTTCGATGGAAATCCCGCCTCTGTTGTGGCTTGAGTCAAGCGCGCAGTGCTCGCCTTGTCCGGATCGAATGTCACGGTGGCCGTCTTTCTATCAAAATCGACGGCAGTGACGCTCACGCCGGGGACCTTTTCAAGTGCTTTCTTGACCACGATCGGACAGGTACCGCAGGTCATATTCTCGACGGCCAATGTCGCGGTCTGCGGGGGAGCTGCGAAGGCGACGCCGGCGGCGAGTACCAGGCCGGCCAACCCTGAAAAACCAACGATCAAATGACGCATGGCAATTTCCTTTAAGTGATTACGTATGGGGCATACCACGGGAAGGTGAGGAGCGCAGCGAGTCCTAAGACAACAACCCAAAATATCTGCCGCTGACGTCGTTGGAACTGCGGATTCGCGCATGCCTCACCCGGTGAGCAGCGAGCAGGCACGATATAAAGCTGCCTAAAGGCGAGGCCTATAAAGACGAGCATGACGCCGATGAAGATCGGCCGATAGGGCTCGAGCGCCGTCAACTGGCTGATCCAAGCACCACTAATGCCGAGTGTGAGTAGGACCAACGGCGCGACGCAGCAAAGCGACCCTACAATTGCCGCAAGTAAGCTTGCCCACAATTGCTTGGTTGCGGTTTGCATGGGGTGTAGCCTACACCGTGTGCTTAGGTACGGAGTCAAAGATGACTGCGGCAAACGTCACAATTGGTCACATTGCCAGGGACGTCCTCACCCGAGTGCAGGGCAGATCCTGACGCCGGCGGGGGCCGGCGACAATCCGGCGCCGGCCGAAATAACATATTGAGGGTGGCATGTCGCCGGTTGACGGGCGGTTTTCGTTATTATACGATCGTTCAGTTACGTCATAATCAACGAAGTGCACTCCGATGAATCAACCCGTATTGCAACAAGTCGACTACCCGGCAGCGTCGCTGAAGTCCGCTAAGTTCATCGACGGTCAGGTCGAAGTGCATTGGAACTCGGCGGCGGCGCCGGCCCGATTCTCGCCGTTTTGGCTGCGCGATCATTGCCATGCCAAGCACAGCTTGAACGCCGACACGCTGCAGCGTGAAGTGGATACATTCTCGATACCCGCGGACATTTCGCCCGCAAGGATCGAGATCAAGGACGGCGGCAGCACGTTGCAGATCGCCTGGCGGCATGACGACGGCGCCAGCCTATTTCCCGCCGAGTTTCTCTGGAATATCGCGCAAGACGAAGGCCGGCCGCGCTCCCCGCGTCGTACCCTGTGGGATAGAGACACGCTGGGGAAAAATTTTCCGAGCGTGAGTCACGAAGAAATTATGGCCTCGGATGCCGGCCTGTTGCGCTGGCTTTCCCTGGTCGAGGAATTTGGATTCGCGCTAACCACAGGCGCTGAGGCCTCCCTGGCGGGGACCGAAGCTTTGGTAAAGCGCGTGGGCTACGTGCGGGAGACCATCTTCGGCGGCATGTGGGAATTCTCCGCCAACATGGCGTTCAAGGACACGGCTTACACCTCGGTTGCGATCGGCCCGCACACCGACGGCACCTATAGCAATGATTCGCCGGGTTTCCAGATGTTCAGTTGCCTGCAGTTCGACGGCTCGGGAGGCGACAGCACGCTGGTTGACGGCTTCAAAGTGGCGGAGACCATCCGCAAGAGCGACCCGAAAGCGTTCGAGGTCCTGACCGAAATCAAGGTGCCTGCCCACTATTTAGGCGACGGCGTTCACCTGCGCGCGGAGCATCCCATCATCGCGCTGGATCACGGAGGCGACGTGAAACAGATCGCCTACAACAACTACGATCGGGCGCCTTTCAGGCTGCCGGCGCCCCGCATGGGCGAGTTCTATCGGGCATTGGCGCTGTGGCATCGGCTGATCAACGATCCCGCGCACGAGATCTCCATGCGGCTGCTGCCCGGAACGGTATTATTCTTCGATAACTGGCGGACCCTGCACGGGCGGCACTCGTTCAAGGGCCACCGGCACATGTGCGGCGCCTATATGAACATGGAGGATTTTCAAAGCAAGCTGCGGGTGCTGCGCTCGCCAAGCTGAAGACGCTTACGATGCCTGCATTTGTCTCAGCCCTATTTCTGCGCGCCTGACGCCGGCGCGTTCGGCAGATCGATATCGAGCTTTGGGACACCAAACTGCCCTTCCAGCTTGTGCAGCTTCTCGAGGTCGATCGCGCCCACGATGTTCACAATCGTAAACTGCCGAGGCTCACTGGCAATCAGGGCGAGGCCGATCGCTTGATTGTTCGCCACCAGGATATAGATATCGATGTTCGCGTGGGTCTTACGGCTGCGCGTTTCCACCAAGCGGCTCCAGCCGGGCGCCGACAGCTGACTTCTCACCGCGTCGATATCAGACTGCCGATAGGCGGCGTCCGCATCGAAGCTATAGCTCCTCACGTAGATTCCCTGCAGCCCCTTGAGAACTTCCTTGGCCGCGGCGTCCTGCGGATCGCCGGCATCGAGGAAGCGCCCGGCCAACGCCAGTAAGGATGAATCCAGGGAAATGGTGACGGATTCGGTGGCCTTGCGTGCCAGCGCTGAGAATTCCGGCAGCTCCAATCGAGGATTCGGCGCGGCCCACGCCAAAGTGGGCGCGAGCAGGGCGAGCATCAAGGGGACCTTCAAATTACAGATTCTCATAATGAAGACGATTGGCTGTTGATGGTTTCGTACGCAAGATCCAGCTTCTGACTCGTGACGCGCAGAGCTTCGATGACTTGCCGGCGCGCTTCCAATCCGCCGGCGCGCTCGTGCTGCTGGCGCAAATGGGTGTGTATGCCGGCCCCAATCAGCAGCGAGGCGGCAAGGCTTGCCGGAAGCCACCAGGCCGGCGCTCTGCGTGTGCGCCCTCCAAAGCCGCGCGCCGTGGCTTCGGAAGGCTGATCCGCGCTGACGCGCGCGATGAGATCCTCAGTGAAATCGAGCCTGGGCGCCAGCGGCCGCAAGGCCGCGCGCAACCGGCTTTCAAGGTCCTCGTTCATGTCGATTCTCCCTCGCGAAATGCCGGCGCGGCGCCGGGCGTGCCACGGCGAAGCAGCTCCAGGGATCGCTTCAAGTGACTCTTGACCGTATCGACCGGCATTTCCAGGGTTCGAGCAATATCGATGGGATCGAGATCCTCCTGATAGCGCAGCAGCAACACCGCTCGCGCCGGCGGGCTCAGCTGCGCCAACAGGCCGCGCAAATGCCGCTGCAGCAAGGGATCCGCGTCATCCGCCGCGCTGAAGAGCGGCTCCGCGTCCTGCAGCGACGTCATCTTTAGGCGTGACCGACGGCGCAGTTGGTCGATGGCCCGGCGCGTGGCCACCTGTCGCAGCCAAAAAGCGAGGTGCTGGATCGACTCGACGACTCTCACATGGCTTTGCAGCTGCATAAAGACGTCCTGCGTCAAATCCTCCGCCAGATCCCGCGTGCCCAGCATCCGCAACGCCAGGCTGTACACGGATCGCTGGTATGCTCGGATCAGCGCTGCGAGTGCGCCCCGCTCACCCGAGCGAGCCCGCGCCAACTGCTGGTCCAAATAATCCGCGGCCGTGTCATTCACAGGTTACGCAATACTGCGCGCCCTTCACAACATCAAGTGCGACTGCGCCACCGTGAATTTGGGCAGGTGCAGGTGGCCTTCCAGCCTCTTGAGATCCTCAACATTGATCGAGCCCACGATGTTGATGATCGTGAACTCGCGCGGCTCGCTTGCGATCAACGCAAACCCACGGGTGTGTTCGTTCTCCACCAATAGGTACATGTCCACATCCTCGTTCTTCTTGGCGTCGTGGACCTGCATCACGCGGCTCCACCCGGGGGCTGCCAACTGCTGCCTGACGGCAGTGATGTCGGCCGCAGCATAGGCGAAGTCGTCCGCAAACTGGTAGCTTCGCACGTCGATCGACTTGATTCCTGAGAGCAGCTTGCGCGTCGCCGCTTCGTCCGCATCCTTCTCGTCCATGAACGCGGCCAGGGTGTTGAGCAGCCATGGGTTCAAGGAGATATTCACCGACTCCGTCGCCTTGTCTTCGATGCCTCGAAAATCCGGCAGTCTGAGCCTGGCATCGCCGGCTGCGGCCAAAGTCGGCAGGAACAGGCAGGCAAGCGCGAGTCTACCGATACAAGTATTCATTAGCGATTCTCCTATGACGAGCTTCAACGTAGGCTTGCGAAAAAGTCTCTATAGGTAATACGAACGGGGCGCCCCCCGAGGGTGCAGCGGCCCCAAAAGAAAGCGGCCGCGACCGGCCACTCACGCAAACGGCTCATGCGCTCGGAATACTTCAGGGCGGCGATCGCGGCGAGAATTCTCGGGAATCGGCGTGCACGGAAACTTGGCTGTAGCTAGCGAGGCGGCGCATTCGGGTCAGCCTGAGCGAGCCCGATCAACTCACCGGCAGCCAGTACATGCCCCTGCATCGCCCCGCTCAGCGATTCATAACTGCCGCCCGCGTTCGCGGCGAGGGTCGTGTCGAGTGCAAACACCTGCAAGTGATAATGGTGCTTAGGTCCCGGCGGAGTATGCGGGCCCATGTACGCCTGGGCCGGCCCGCGAATATTGGGCCCATAGCTGGCGCCGGTGGGCGGCGCCTGCATCGCCGCCTCCAGCTTGCTTACCTTCATTGGGATGTTGAACATCGTCCAGTGCAGGATAGGCATTCCGTCGTGGATGGCGTCGGGATCCTGCATGATGATGACGTAGGAACGGGTGCCTTGCGGCCCCTTGGTCCACGATAGGCCCGGGAATATATTTCCGCGGTATTGCGTGTTATCGAACGGAATGTCGCCGCCGCTCGGGAAAGCGGGCGACTCCACAGTGAGGCGCGCGCTCCCCTTGGCGGGAACCGTGGCGAGAGCGATCTGCGCAATGCCCGGTGATGGCGCCTCCTCTGCGATGGCCGGTATGGCTGCGAAGCTCAACATGGCCGCGAACGCCGCGGCAGGTACCATCATTTTCACGATTTGTCTCCTATGCTCAGCACCAACGATTTCTGCGCATTGTATCTTCATGCCGAGGACTCCTCCATTTTGCACAGAAGAAATTCTGATGATTCATTGAAATTTTTACACACGACCATCGAGCGGGCTTAGCAAAACGCGCGTCAACGCATTCGTCGCTCGCGCGTTTTGCGCGTTTTGAACAATTGCAGCCGATGCGTGCGGTCCTATTTGCGGAGGGTTTTTTATGTCGCGGTTCACCGGAATTCAGACGTGCGCCATACTCGTATCGGTGCTTGCACTCGCCAGCTGCGATGATCATCACGACTGCTGGAACTGCGGAAACTACACCCCGTGGGAGCAATCGGTAGGACTGGTGGCGGGGAATTTCAACAACAACGGCCACACCTCGTTGGTGACAACCAGCACGGTGATTTATAATCCGCAAGTCAATCCAGGGAATCTGAAGACCTATCTGTCGACCGGACCTGGCGCCTTCGCCGCGCCGGCGCTGATCCCCAACGGCGATGACCCGCTGTTTCTCGCCGGTGCTGATCTCAACGGCGATAATCTTACCGACGTCGTCTCCACCAGTTACAACGATGGGACGCTCGCCGTCTTCTTCAACAGCGCACAGACTCCGGGGACATTCAGCGCGCCGCTGGTGCTGCCTTCGCCGGGCGCGACGCAGGTTGCCATCGGCGACCTCAACGGCGACGGCCTGCCCGATCTGGTGTCGGCAGACTTCAATGTATCCTTGTTCATCCAGACCTCTCCCGGCGCATTCGCGAGCCCGATCAGTTTGTACTCGGGTGGCGCGAACTGGGTTGCGGTCGGCGATCTCAATGGTGACGGTGCAATGGACGTGGCGCTCACTGATGCCGTCGGCGTCAAGGTGCTGCTGCACACCGGCGCACCGACGGCGACGACCTTCGCAGCACCCGTCACGGTGTTCACACAGACTCTCAATTCCCATGTCTCCGGCGCGAACATCATCGCCATCGCGGATGTGAACGGTGACGGACTCAACGACCTTGTCATCACCGATCCGGGACCCACCGGCGGCGCGGCGCCCACGGTGTCCGTCCTGCTGCAGGACGCCGCTCACCCCGGGCAGTTCCTCGCCCCGGTAAGCTACCCTACGGCCGCCGGTAGCCTCGCTCAATCCATTGCCGTCACCGACCTCAACGGCGATGGCCGCCTCGACATCGTGATCGGAGGCACGAACGCGGTCACCGTGCTGCTGCAGAATGCAGCCAGCCCCGGAACTTATCTGGCGGCAGCCAACTACCCGGCCGTGAACTCGAACCAAATCGCCGTTGCCGACGTGAACGCGGATGGCCTCCCGGATATCGTCATTGCGACGGGAGTGTCGCAAACGGTGGAAAACGGCGTGATTACCAACACACCCGGCGTACTACTGCAAAGCGCGGCATCGCCGGGTACGTTCGGCGCGCTGCAAGATCTGCCGTAGACGGTTGATTTCTGCCCCTAAGGCCCCATTGAAACCGGCGTGGACATCCACGGCCCAAGTGTCCAATCTATCGGCAATCCAGGCGGGAAGGAGCAACGAGATGACGGCATCGACTGAACGTGCGGTTCTTGCGGGAGGCTGCTTTTGGGGGGTACAGGATCTGCTTCGCCGCTACCCTGGGGTAATTTCGACTCGGGTGGGATATTCGGGCGGAGACGTGCGCAACGCCACGTATCGCAATCACGGCACACATGCCGAAGCGATCGAGATCATGTTCGACCCTCGGAAAATCACCTTCCGGAAATTACTCGAATTCTTTTTCCAGATCCACGATCCAACAACGTTGAACAAGCAAGGTAACGATCGAGGATTGAGCTATCGTTCGGCCATTTTCTATATCAGCGAAGAACAGAAACTAATTGCCGAAGACACCATCGCCGATGTCGAGGCCTCAGGCCTATGGCCCGGCAAGGTGGTGACCGAACTCGCTCCCGTTGGCGATTTCTGGGAAGCCGAGCCCGATCATCAGGATTACTTGGAGCGCTAGCTCAACCCGCGATCGTTGCCCTGTTTGTTCAACGTGGTGGGTTCGTGGATCTGGAAAAAGAATTCGAGTAGTTGTCGGAAGCTGATTTTCCGAGGGTCGAATATGATCTCGATCGCTTCGGCGTGCGTGCCGTGATTG
>JANXZQ010000373.1 GCA_025355445.1 Gammaproteobacteria bacterium | reverse complement strand
GAGGGGATCACGGTGTCGCCAGGGTACAGTTATCACCACGCCCCGAAACAGGATGTGTTTCTCGCGCGCAATGCCAGCAAGCAGCTGTTCCGCAGCATTTTCAGCTTGAGCGTCCGTCCCTCGGGCCTGTCGTGGTCATTCAATCATTCGGCGCTGTTCCTGGACTTTCTCGCGGGCAATCAGACCTATCAATGCACGCCCTGGAGCAATCCCACGTACAACGTGTTCGGCTGGCAGCGGCCTTGCTACTTGCTCTCCGATGAAGGCTATGCGCCTACGTACCGCTCGCTGATCGATGACACCGAGTGGGATAAATACGGTGTCGGCAAGAACCCGCGCTGCGACAACTGCATGGCACATTGCGGATTCGAGGGCACGGCGGTCAATGACGCGTTCAGCCATCCGCTCAAGGCGTTGACAGTCTGGTTGCGCGGCCCTCGCATCACCGGCTCGATGGCGCCAGACCTGCCCGTGAAGTACGCCGACGGTGCCCGCCAACATGGCACGGTGGCCTCAATCCCGCTCAGCGAGATCAAGCGCGCGAGCCGGGAAAGCGCATGAATCGGGAGTCAGCGGACTCCCCAGACGCATGAACGACGCAGCCGACCGGCGCATCCAGGTGCCAGACGAGACCTCGAGTGCCGACGCATTCGTCGCGCAGCTCGAAGCGTGGCGTATGCGCATGGAAAGCGCACTGGCGGCGCGGCTGCCGGCGTCAAACGCCGTCCCGGCCCGCCTTCATGAGGCCATGCGCTACAGCGTATTGGGAGGCGGCAAGCGCATCCGCCCGGCATTGCTGTTCGCCACTGCCCGCGCACTGGGGCTGGCCGAAGACGACGTCGAGGCGGCGGCCTGCGCCATTGAACTGGTGCATGTCTACTCGCTGGTGCACGATGACTTGCCCGCCATGGATGACGACGATCTGCGCCGCGGCCGGCCCACTTGTCATAAGGCGTACGATGAAGCCACGGCGCTCTTGGTGGGTGACGCGCTGCAGCCCCTGGCGTTTCAATTGCTCGCCACCGATCCGAAGTTGCCGGCCTCGCCGGCCATACGTCTACGCCTGATCGATATGCTGGCGCAGGCGATCGGCACATTCGGCATGGCCGGCGGCCAAGCCATCGACTTGGCCGTTCAGGGCATGCGCCTGGACATCGCCCAGGTGGAAGACATGCACGCTCGCAAGACGGGAGCGGTGATCCGCGCCAGCGTGCTGATGGCCGCCGAGTGTGTGCCGCGCCTCGATGCCAATCTGTACGCCGCGCTGACGCGCTTCGCCGTTGCCGTGGGTCTTGCATTTCAGATTCAAGACGACCTGCTGGATGTGATCGGCGATGTATCCACGTTGGGAAAGGCGACCGGAGCGGACAGCGAGCGGGCGAAACCTACGCATCCCGCTGTGATCGGCATATCCGCCTCGCAGCAGCGAGTCCGTCATCTGCACACTCAGGCGATCAATGCCCTCGGGCCATTCGGCGAACGCGCGGACGCATTGCGCTCCCTGGCCCACTGGCTGCTGTCGCGGCAGTATTGACGCTGGGTTCCTAGGAATCTTGTGCGTGGACTCCTCGCGGCGTGCATAGTCGGCTGGCTCGGGAGCCTGCTCCCGTGCGGCGCGAGCGCCGCTGATCCGGTCTACGAGATTCGCACGCTGAACGCCCCCGGTGTGAATCCAACGCCGGCCGAGGTGGTGAGCGGTTCACTCGATGCCAAATTCGAACCGTTCGCTGGATCGAAGCCTCGCGGACGCGGCGTGTTCTGGCTAAAGCTCACGCCGGCGGCGCAAGCTTCCGGCGCCAGCGCGGTGGCCAGCATACCGGGGGCCGGCCTACCGGGGGCCGGCATACCCGTGGTGGTGATGCACGCGGTGCCGCAAATCCAGGCCGAACTCTACGCGGCACGGCAGGGCGGCATTGTGGCACTCCCCCAAGCCACGCAACTGCCGGGATTTCGCGGCGGCGAGGACACGGTGTTCGCGTACGTCGATGGTCTTAACATAAGACAGTCGCTGTATGTACGTATCAGCCTGCGCGGCGGCGAGTTCGATGCCGTGGGCTTTAGCGATTCGACTCTCGACCGCACGCTGGCGCGCGGCGCGGAGCATGCGCGAATGATTGCTCTGGTGTTCGGCGCGTTGATAGCGGTGGCGCTGTCGGCGTTGTTGATCTGGTTTGTGCTGATGGACCGTCTGTTCATCTTGTATGCGACCTTGTTTTTCCTGCAGGCGCTGTATATCGCCTATCTTTCCGGTCAAGGATTTGACTGGCCGTGGCTGTCCTATGCGCGGCCGCTGACTTCCTTCGCCTGAACGTGCCGGTGAGCCTGAGCGGCGCAGTCGCGTGCCTGTTCACCCGCGAAATTGCGGACCTGAAGCATTTTTCGCCGCGAATCTACGCGGTGTTCGGCTGGTTTGCTTGGGCGTTCGTCGCCGTCACCCTCGCGAACCTAGCCAAACTGGTGGGGTTCGGCATGTGGGTGACGGCGTCGGGCAATCTCCTGTTCATCGCGACGTCGGTATTCACATTGGTGGTGTCGTTCCTCGCCTGGCGCCGCGGCAACCGCGCCGCCGGTTGGTTTTTGATCGCGTGGGTATTGCTGGAAGGCTTCACCATCGCTGCTGCGGTGCGGTTTCTGTTTATCCCCTCAGCGGACTCCAGTCCGTTGCTGTACTACTACGGCCTGCCTCTTTCCATGGTCGCCGCGGCTGTGCTCATCGCCCTAGGGGTGGCGGACCGGTTGCGTGCGCAGCGCCTTGCGCTCACCGAAGCCGAAAGACGTGCGCAAACCGATCCTCTCACCGGCGTCTTGAATCGCCGCTCCCTCATCGAACGGCTCGAAGCCGCCTGTTTGCGCGCGCGTGCGCGTGGCCTGCCGATTGCACTGTTGTTCATCGATCTCGATCATTTCAAGCAGATCAACGATTCCTTCGGTCACCAGGCGGGTGACGCATGCCTGCGCGCCATCATCGACCCCATTCCTGCGGAATTGCGGCAATCCGACGTCATCGGCCGCTACGGCGGCGAAGAATTCGTGGTGATTCTGAGCAGCGCCGACGCCGCGGCCGCGGCTCCCATCGCGCAGCGCATTCTCGAACGAGTTGCCGGCGTGCAGGTCGGCGGATTTGGCAACCCGATTCGCCTCACTTGCAGCATCGGTGTTGCCGCCAGCGATACGCTGGGCGTTTGGGGCGAACACCTCATCGCGCGGGCAGACGCCGCCGTCTATGTCGCCAAGCGGCGCGGCCGCAATCAGGTGCAGATGGCCGCACCATTGGCTGCGTGAATAATGATCTCCGCGTTGCGCGCTCGAGGCAGCTGATATTTCTTGTAAACAACACTTGTTATCGCACCAAGATTAGGGCTAACTACTAATACTGTCAGGAAGGCTACTGCCCACGACAATCAATACGCGGGAGGTTGCAACAGTGCACCGCAATTCCATCAGTCATTCACGGCTCATGCGCGAATCCACCGACCGGATCGAGCGCGCTCTGCACGACGGCGATGCCAAAGAAAAACTGGTCGCGCACCGTTTATCCGAGAACCCAGCGACATGGCAACTCTGGGAAAACGAGCATTCGGGCCTCATGCGCAACGTTGCCGACTACGGCGTGTTACGGGTCCAGGCAGCTGCGCTCAGGCAAACCAGTCTTCGCCTGATTCACGGAAAAGCACTGTTCGAGTACCTGCGGCGCAACGAAGTTCGCGGCGCGCAGCGCACGCGGATGCTCATGCACTTCTATCCGACACGCGGCTATCAAGCGGCAGTCATCGCCGAGCACGGCGGCTACGTTCGCAAGGCCGGCAGCTTCATGTGCGCAAATTACGTCGGCAGCGGTTTGGTCCATGATTCAGCGTTTCTGGATCCTATGGAGCACTACGAGGCACTGTATGCCCAGTACTTCGATCTCTACTGCACCACGCTGTTCCCCGAGGACGCCGGAGTCGAGTCGGCTTCCGAGCGCTCACTGCTGCCGCTGATCAAGCACCAGCTGAACGAGTGGCGCTGGATAATCCTCAATCCGCGGCATGCGCGATCGCGTGTCAATCACGAACGCGAGTTGCGCCGGGCGACCGGCGAGACGCAGCGGATGCCGCAGCTTAAGATCCGCGACAAAGTCAGCGGCTAGCGCAGCGCCGGCGGCCGGCGATTTAACATTTTCTGGCGAGTATCTTGCTATCGTTTGCCAATAAATAGTGCAATCCGGCTGCATCCGCACTTGCACCCGTTACGAATAAGTCCACAAGGCCATCAATGAGTCCGACCGTGTTGCAACGCATTGCCAGCGGTGATTCCGCCGCAGTGCGTGAATGCATCGATCAATACGGCGCGCTCGTGGGGAGTTTGGCGCGTCGTCTGTCGCGCTCGCCATCGGATGCCGAAGATGCGACGCAGGAAATCTTTCTGGACATCTGGCGTAGTGCCGGCCGCTTCGATGCATCGCAGGGTTCCGACAAGGTGTTCATTGCGATGATTGCGCGGCGCCGGCTAATTGACCGGCTGCGCAAAACCAGCGCCGAACCGCCCATGGATCCGGTCGAAACGTTGGAGGCGGTGGCTTGGGCGGATCCCGGCACCGCTTCGGAATCATCGCATGAGGCGCAACAAGCCACGCGGGCGCTGGCGGAACTGCGTCCCGAGCAGAGGCAGGTGCTGGAACTGGGGCTGCTGCACGGTTTGACTCAGTCCGAGATCGCCGCTCGTCTCAGCATGCCCTTGGGCACGGTGAAGTCGTTTATGCGGCGTGGCCTGATCAAGGTGCGCGAATATATGAACATAGATGCTGAACGCATCTTGAGCGAGGGTTGATGGGCGAGCCGGGTTCACAGGGTCAGCTTGACGAAGCCACGGTCGACTTGCTGGTCAAGCAAGTCACCGAGGGGCTGTCGCCGGCTGAACAGCGTGCGCTCGACGTTTTGGACAGTGCGGTGGTAAGCGCGAATTTGCGCGCGTTCGAACGCGCGACCGCGGCAATTGTGCTGAGCGGCAATGAGAACCCGCCGCAGCTGCCGGCCGACTTGGCGCTACGGATCGCGCGCCAGGCGGATGAGCACTTTGCGGGGGCCGGCCTACCGGAAAAACTCGTCGATCTTGCGTCGGTGCAGGCACGCGCCGCGCCGCGTGCGCCGCGTTCCGTGCCCAGGCGGGGAAACTATGGTTGGCTCGCCGCCGCCGCAAGTCTGGTGCTGGCGGTGTTCGCCTGGAATCGCTCGCCGCCGCCGGCTGCGCCCGTCGTCCTGACGCCTCCCGTCGCCGTGGTAGTGACTCCGCCACCGACCCCCACTGAAGAGCGCGCCACGCTGCTGGCGAAGTCCGATTCGCTCAAGATCAATTTTGGCGCCACCAAGGACCCTGCCGCCGCCGGCGTCAGCGGCGATGTGGTGTGGGACCCGGTCACGCAGCGCGGCTTCCTGCACTTTGTCGGCCTTGCGGCGAACGACCCGGCGTTGCGGCAGTACCAGTTATGGATTTTTGACGGCGGCCGCGACCAGCGCTATCCGGTGGACGGCGGTGTCTTCGACGTTCCGGCGAATGCGACGGAAGTGGTGATTCCCATCCGCGCCGCGTTGCCGGTGCTGTCGGCAAAAGCGTTCGCCGTCACCGTCGAGAAGCCGGGCGGCGTCGTGGTATCCGGACGGCAGCACGTGATCGTGCTCGGTGCGGCAAGCTAGACGTTGGGGTCCGGCTAAGGGTTAGGTGAGCGCCGCCTTGCGTTCCTTCAAGGCCGGCGGCGTCCATAAATAGATCCAAGTTTCCGTCAGCGGCCTGCCGTCGATGCGCAAGTAAAGGCGCAAATCGATGGGGTCGACGCCATCCTCCGGCGGTTTGATGTCGAACAGCGCCCGGTAGCCGTGAAATTCCTCGACATAGTGCGCGGTGACGTGTTCGGTCTGCCCGTGAGACGCGGTGATGACCGCTTCGACAGCGGCGTCCTTGGCGAGAGCACCCAACTCGCCGCCGGCGAAGTCCACGGCAAAATGCCAGGAGTAGTACTGGCGCTTGAGCCCCACCGTGCCGCCGATGCCGGTGCGCGTCGCAATAGTCTGCGCCAACGCCGATGCATAAGGCATGTGCGTGCCCCAATACAAGCGATAGCCAAACAACATTTCCTGTCCGGGCTTGGGTTTCTCCAGAGGATTCCAAAACGCCACGACGTTATCGAAGGTTTCATCCACCGTCGGGATCTCCACCAACTGCACTGAGCCCTTGCCCCAGCCGCCCGCCGGCCCCTGCTTCGGCTCGACCCACAGGCTCGGCCGCCGGTCGTAGTACACCCCGTCGTCCTGATAGTGATCGAAATTGCGGTCGCGTTGCAGCAGCCCAAAACCATGCGGGTTCTCGTCCACATACGAGCTGAAGTGCAGCTGCGCGGGGTTCGTCAATGGCCGCCAGATCCATTCGCCGGCGCCGGTCCACATCGACAGACCGTCGGAGTCGTGAATTTCCGGCCGCCAGTCATTCGCGCCGCGCCGATCGTTCTCGCCGTAGAAGAACATGCTGGTGAGCGGGGCAATTCCCAATCTCTCGATGGGCTTGCGCGGATACAACGCGCTGTCGATGTCCATGATCTGCGTGCCGCCGGGCGCGATTTGAAAGCGCAGGGCGCCGGCGATGCTCGGCGAATCCATGAGGGCGTACAGCGTCAGCGATCCGGAATCCTTGGCCGGCCGCTCGAACCAAAACGACGTAAAGCGCGGGAACTCCTCGGGACGCGGAAACGCCGTATCGACGGCGAGGGCGCGCGCCGACAAGCCGTATTGCCGGGTATCGCTTCCCACCGCCCGAAAATAGCTGGCCCCCAAAAACGCCGCCACATCCGCCTTCCAGTTCGTCACGAACTGCACGCGAAACCCGGCAAACCCCGCCCGGTCGCGCATCAGCTTCGGATCGATGCCGGCTTTGTCGAATTCGAACATCGCCGGGTCGTAAACGATTTCGCGCGCTTGGCCGTCGACGATTTCGAACAGATGCACGGGTTCGGTGAAACTCCTTCCGACATGAAAGAACTGCAGACGAAACGCCGTCCCCGAGTTACCCCACAGCGCGTGATCGGTGCGAAAGCGCAGCGACTGATATTGGTCGTAGCTGAGCTTCGCCATGACCGGCGGCAGCGCGTCCTGCGAGGCTTGATAGGCCGCGCCCGCGAGTTTGCGGGCCTGCCCCTTGAGCCAGGCGTAGTCGAAGGGCAGTCCCGGCGGCGTGGCTGTGGCGGCGGTGGCCGCATCGGCGGCCCAGCCGCCGGCGGCCAGTACTGCGGCCGATTTGAGTATTGCGCGTCGTCGAACCAACATAGGTTAAGGTCCTTTAAATCAGAAAAGAGGGGTGCGCTGCATCCGGCAGAAGTGCGAGCTGATTGAGCAGCCGGGCGTCGCCCGCGACTTCGACACGTTCGATGGGCGTCAGCCACCTGAGGGCCTCGTCGAGCGATCCGGCGTCCTTGAGCTTCTGTTCCGCCGTGAAGGCATGCGGATCGGGTTGCCCACGCCGATCGGCGGGCCGCGCCAAGTTGCCGTGGATGTGCGTCAGCCGCGACTCGCGGTCGCGTGCCAGGTGACGCAAGCCGTCATCCGGCAAGTCAGCGGCGCGGCTCACCAATTCCTGGCGCCTCGCCACCAACGCCGGCGTCTGCGCTTCGTCGGGTGTGCGCAGCAAAGCTATTCGCGACAGGAAATTGCCGAGGCTGACGCTGCCGCTGGCGCGCGACAGAGGCACCGCGAGAAAAAGCCCGAGCAGCGCCGGCGACAGCCACGCCAGCAGCGGCGGCGACAGGAACCAAACGATCACCGCGGTCACGCAGCTCAATAGCATGTGCCGCTTGTGATAGTGCCACGCATCGGACCAGGTGGTGCCGCCGCTGTCGCGGCGCTGCGGCTTCCAGCCGGAATCGCGACCCATGAATATCTCGAAGACGTGGCGGCATTGGATCAGCATCAGCACGGGTGCATAGAGGGCCGAGAGGACGACCTCCAATACGAAGCTGGCGCCGATGCCGATGACGCCGCCGCCGCCGCGACGGATGCGCCGCGACAGCAAAGCGCGAATCAGGCCTAGCATCTTCGGAATCAACAGCACTCCCATGCTGAACCAAAACAGAGCCATCATCAGTTCGACATCGAAGCGCGGCCACGAGGGAAACAGCTGAAAATCGTGATTGAAATACTCCGGACGGATCAGGTGCGACTGTATCGCGAGCGCGAAACCGATACCGAGCATCAGCAGCCAGAGAGGCGAGGACAGGTAGCTCATGATCCCGACGCCCAAGTGCATCCGGCTGGCGAAGCTTAAGCCCGCCGTGCCGATGATCTTCATATGCTGCAGGTTTCCCTGCGCCCAGCGCCGGTCGCGGACGGCGACGTCGATGAGCGAGGGTGGGGACTCTTCCCAGGATCCGCCGCAATCGGTCGCCATGCGCACCTTCCAGCCGCGGCGGCGCATCAGCGCGGCCTCGACGAAGTCGTGCGACAGCACGAAGCCGCCGAAGGGTTTGCGCCCTTCGAGCTTGGGAAGGCCGCAGTTCTCGGCGAACGCCTGCATACGAATGATGGCGTTGTGTCCCCAGTAGTTGCCGCTGTCGCCCGACCACGCGGACAGCCCGCGCGTAATGACCGGCCCGTACACACAGGCCGCGAATTGCTGCAGGCGGCCGAAAAATGTCGTCGCGCCGATCAGTTGCGGAGCGGTTTGCAGTATCCCCAGGTCCGGATCGGTCTGCATCAGCTGAACCAATCGGCGCAGCGTCGACGCATCGATCAAGCTGTCGGCATCGAGCACGATCATGTGATCGTAGCGGCCGCCCCAGCGCGTTACGAAATCCTCGAGATTGCCAGATTTGCGTGCTATGTTTTGCCAGCGCCGCCTGTACCAGACCGGCATGATGTTGAGCAGTGCGCAACGCAACCGGTCGACGCGCAGCGATTCGCGAATCCAGGCATCGGCGTTGGTCGAGTCCGAGAGAATCACGATCTCGAAGCAACGGTGCGCGCCGATTTGTCCGAGCGCCTCCGCCATGGCCTGCAGCGCCGCAGTGGTGCGCAGCGGATCCTCATTGTAGATGGGCATCACCAACGCCGTGAGCGAGGCCGGCGAATTCGCATCCGGTTGGGGATCGCGCCGCTTCGAGGCGCCCGCCAGCACCGAGCCCGCGGCGAAAGCGATCCAGCCCAACGACACCGCAAAGAAGAAAATCATCATGCCTTGCAGCGCCGTCATGCTCGCGAAGCGCACAACCTGCAGCATTTGATACACGCCATAGGTCGTAACGCCGACCGTCACGGCCACCAGAATGAAGCGGGCGTATAAAACCACGACGCCCGATGGATGCCGCGCGCGTCGCGACGGCTTGTAGCGCAAATCCTGCGGCGGCATGTCGAGCGGAGCTTGCGGCGGCATTCCACCGCCGGCCGATGCCGCGCCGGCCGTTGCCGCTGAGGCGGCGGGTTCTAGCCGGACGTCCATCGATACAACCAAGTTTCCGTTACCGGGCGGTCGCCACGCATGATCCGCAAACGCATTTCGATCAGGTCGGCGTCGCGCGGATCGATCTCGAAGCTGGCGCGCAGGCCATGCAATGCGACGTTCGACATGAGCGTCGCATTCGAGACTCGACCTGCGGATGCGCTCAAGTCGAGACGCAGTCCGTCCACCTTCTCGCCCGCGCCGACGAAATCGAGCAGAAACACGCGCCGTTTGCCGTCGAGACTGGCGCCGGAGCGGGTGGCGACCGTCTTACCCAAGGATTTAGGCAGCGCGGGTTCCGCACTCCAGGTGATGCGGTACGCGAAGTGCGCCGCATGCGCCGTCGGCAATGGCTGCGCGGGGCGCCAAAAAACCACGATGTTGTCGTTGCTCTCGCGCCCCGACGGAATCTCCACCAGTTCGACGGAGCCGGCGCCCCAATCGCTTTTCGGTTCGATCCACGCGCTCGGCCGCCGCTCGTATTGTGCGTCGAAGTCCTGAAAGTCGCTCTGCTGCCGCGAGCGCTGCACCAGTCCGAAGCCCAGCGGCTGCTGCGTCGTAAATGTGGATACCTGGAGCTTGATCGGATTCGCCAGCGGCCGAAATATCTGCTCGCCGGACGCCGCCGCGATCTGCAGGCCGTCGGAGTCGTGCACCTCGGGCCGGTAGTCATCCAAGTGACCGCGATTCGTTTCGTCGAACAGAAACATCGAGGTAAGCGGAGCAATGCCGGTGACGCGCATCTCCGCGCGCGGGAACAGAGTGAGGTCCACATCGGTGAGCGTCTCGGCGCCCGGCTGCACGGTGAAGCGGTACGCGCCGGTCGCCGATTCGCTCTCCAGCAGCGCGTAGATGACGATGGCGTTGGCACGCGCAGCCGGCTTTTCGATCCAGAAGTGCGTAAACACCGGGAATTCCTCGCCCGACGGCTCCGCCGTGTTGATGGCGAGGCCGCGCGCGGACAGCCCGTACAGCAGATTCTTGGCGACGGCGCGGTAGTAGCTCGCGCCTTGGAACACCAGAAATTCGTCCCAGATCTTGCTCGAATTGATGCGCGTGCGAACGCGGAAGCCCGACAGCGGCAGCGCTACCTTGCCGAGCTGCTGCGGCAGCGTGGATTCCATCTGAAACATGGCCGGTGTGGGCACCACGTCGCGCGCCACGCCGTTCTCAACGGTGGAGACACTGACGGCGGATTGTAAATTGTACCCGGCGCGCAGCAATTCAAGTCGAAACGGCAGCCCTTCGGCCCGCCAAATGCCGGCGTCCGAATTGAAGCGAATGCTGCGATATTGCTCGGGACTCAATTTGTCGAGGCCGGAGGGCTGCCGGTCGTGCTGCGGGGAATATGCACCGGCGGCTCGGCGCTTGGCATCCGCCAGCAGGTTTTCGTAGGTGAACGGATAGGCGGCCGACGGCTTCTCGGCAGCGGCCGGCTGCGCGGCCTGCACATCGACGGCCACCAGCGCCAGCAGCAGCGAGAGTCCCCGTAGTTTATCGGCAATTGAAAACGCCAAGTCAATCCCCCAAAAGCCGCCCTCTGGACTTAGGCCGAGGATTTTACCGGATCGGCCTCTGATATAGTGGGTTGCGATGTCGGCCCCCGATCATTCCGGCCAGGAACCGCAAAGCGCCCGCGCGGTGCTCATGGTGCGGCCGGCTAGTTTCGGATTCAATCCGCAAACCGCGGCCAGCAACGCCTTTCAGCACGAACCTCGTGCACTCGGCAGCGACGACACGCAAGGGCTGGTCCAAGGCGAGTTCGACGGCTTGGCGCAGGCACTGCAGCGCGCCGGTGTTGAAGTGCTGATTGCGCGCGACACTTTACTGCCGGTGAAGCCCGACGCGATTTTCCCCAACAATTGGGTGAGCTTTCATCGCGACGGCACCGTGGTGCTGTATCCGATGTTGGCACTCAACCGCCGTTGCGAGCGCCGCGAAGACATTCTCGAGCAGGTGGTACGCGACGGCCGGCTGCATGTCTCGCGGACCGTCGATTTGACGCATCGCGAGGCGGAGGGAAAGTTTCTCGAGGGAACGGGTAGCTTGGTCCTGGATCGCGCGCATCGCGTGGCATACGCCAGCCTGTCGCCGCGCACCGATCTCGACGTGCTCGGGGAATTCGCGCAGCTTCTGGATTACGAACTTGTGACCTTCGAGAGCTGCGACGCCGCCGCGCGGCCCGTGTACCACACCAATGTGGTGATGGCGATCGGCACGCGCTTCGCCGTGATCTGCGGCGAGGCGATCTCGCTGCCGCTGCACCGCGAGGCGGTGTTCAGCAAATTGCGAGCCGCAGGCCGCGACATCCTCGACATATCGCTGCGGCAGATGCACGACTTTGCGGCAAATATGCTGGAGCTGGCGCCGCCGGGCCGTCACCTCGTCGCACTGTCGACGACCGCTTGGCGCAGCCTCGATTCGGCGCAGCGGCGCGCCCTCGAAACCCATGCCGAGGTGCTCCCGGTGGCCATTCCCACGATCGAGCAAATCGGCGGTGGCGGCGTGCGCTGCATGCTGGCCGAACTGCATCTGCCACAACGGCGCAGGCTGCCCGGGTGACGCTGTGCCACTGATGCCATAATCGCAAGATGTTGGAACTCGGTGCCAAGATACTGATCGCCTACCTGCTCGGCGCGATGCTGGGGAGCTTGATTTTGGGCGGTGCGCGTGGTGTCGATATCCGCCGCATGGGCAGCGGCAACGCGGGCGCCACCAATGCTCTTCGCACGCAGGGAAAAATCTTCGGCTTGCTGGTGCTCGTCATCGATATCGCCAAGGGCCTGATCGCGGTTTTGTGGCTGCCCACGGCGGTGCTGCCGCAGATCGGCATCGATCCGCAACTGCCGCGGGAATGGCTGGCCCTCGCTTGCGGTCTTGCGGTGATCGTGGGACATGTCTATCCGGTCTGGTTCGGTTTTCGCGGCGGCAAGGGGGCCGCGACCGTCGTCGGGGTGGTTGCTGCACTCGATCTGCGGCTGGTCGTGCCGCTGCTCGTCAGCTGGTTCCTGGTGCTCGTGTTGACCGGCTATGTGGGACTCGCCACCATGCTGTCCGGCGTGGCCCTCATCGCCGCCGTCTACGTGCTCGAGCCGGGTGATGCTCCCCTGCTCTGCTTTTGCGCGGTGGTGGCGCTGTTTGTGGTCTACACCCATCGCAGCAACATTGCCCGCATGCGCGCGGGCCAAGAGAGCCGCGTGCGGCGGCTATGGCTGTTTCGATAGATCCCCCAATGCTGCTGGTGCTGCTTGCGGATGGCCGTCTGCACTCCGGTCAATGGCTGGCGAAGGAACTCGCGGTGAGCCGCGCGGCCGTGTGGAAAGGCGTCGAACGCCTGCGCGGCCTGGGGGTACCGGTGCTGGCTCTGGCGCGACGCGGTTACCGCTTAACGAGTCCCGTGGAAATGCTGGATGCACAGCGTATCCGCGCCGCGGTCAATCCGCGGCGCCTAGAGCAGCTGCGCGGCCTCGAACTCTTGTTCGAGGTGGACTCCACCAACACCCGGCTCTTGGGCATGGCGCCGCCTCCGGCGGGACGCGCGGACGCGTGCTTGGGCGAGCTGCAGCACGCCGGCCGCGGCCGGCGCGGCCGGCGCTGGATTGCGCCCTTCGGTGCCGGTGTGGCGCTGTCGGTGGCCTGGACTTTCCGCGACGGGGCTGGGGCGTTGGCGGCCTTGAGTCTGGCGGTAGGAGTGGCGGTGGCGCGCGCCCTGGGGCGCGCCGGGGCGCAGGGCGTGGCGCTGAAGTGGCCCAACGACATCTGGTTCGAGGATCGCAAGATCGGCGGAGTGCTCATCGAATTGCGAGCCGAGGCGGGCGGCCCCGCCCATGTGGTGATCGGGGTGGGCGTCAACGTGGCGTTGACCGTGGAGGCCCGCCGCGAAATCGAGGCCGGCGGCGATGTGGTCGCGGCGGTCGCGGACGCCTGCGGCGCGGCGCCCTCGCGCAATTTGCTGGTGGGAGCCATCTTGGACGAGCTTTTGAGTATGCTGGGCGAGTTCGAGCGCGAAGGCTTTGCCGCGTTCCGGGAGGCCTGGACCGCGCTCGATGCGTTGGGCGGCCGGCCGGTAAGAGTTTTGCTCGCGGACGACGCTGTTTGTGGCAGAGCTCGCGGTGTGGACCGGGACGGTGCGTTACTGCTGGAAACCGAGAATGGTGTGCGACGATTTGTGTCCGGCGAGGCCAGTTTGCGCTTGATCGAAGGTGAAAATTGACGCTGTTAAAGAGCATTGTCGTGTGCTTGGTGCTGGCCAATGCGGGGTACTTCCTGTGGGCGCGTGGGATCGCCAAGCCCGCGGAGTCGCCTGCGAAAATCGTGGCCGCGGCGACGTTGAAGCTGGCGTCCGAGTCTGCGGTGGCGGCGCACGTGACGAGCGCCGACATGGGAAATTCCGCTGCGCCGCACGCCGACCCGGACGCGGGACTGCTCACCAACGTGAATCGTTGTATCAGCGTCGGCCCGTTCCGCGATGTGTCCGAAGCGGCCCGCGCGGCGACCACTTTGCGCGGCAGCGGCTATGACCCGCGGCAGCGCGTCGCAGACGGTGATGTCTGGGCGGGAGTTTGGGTCTATTTGCCGCTGCCGGCATCGCGAGCGGCGGGCGAGCAAGCGCTGGCCAAGCTCAAGGCAGGCGGCATCGATGACGCACTGGAGATGCCCGGCCCGAACGAGGGCTCTGTCATCTCTCTCGGTCTGTACAGCGAATCGAAGCGCGCTCAGGCCCGGGTTGCCCAAGCGCAGGCGTTGGGGTTCAATCCGGGAATCGCCGACCGCAAGCGCACCGGCAATGTGTACTGGATCGACATCGATTTGAAGCCGACCGACAGCTTATTGAATCCCGCGGATCTGCAAGGGGAATCCGGGCGCATCGTGCGCCTTGAAGTAAAGAGCTGTCCGTCGGTTGCCGGGGCTGCGCTATGAAGGCGCGCGATGCGGCCTTCAGGCTCTTCGCCGTCATCGGCGCCATGATCGGCTACGGTTGTCTGCTCGGTTTTCTATACGTGCTGGGCGGACAGGTTTACCGTTGGTTTCGCGACAGCGAGTGGACTCACTTGGGCATGGACGATGGGCTGCGCAGTGCACTGCTTCATTGCTGCGGCAAGGACGGCGGCAGCGGGCGGCCCGCCGCATTGCTGCGCTGGCTGGATGCACCTGTGGATTGGCTGGGCCTGCACAAGGTGTTGGAGGTCGTGCCGGCAACGCTCGCTCTTTTCGCTGTCAGCATCGCGGGCAATTGCCTGTTCATTTATTGCAGAGATCGCCTCGCAAGGCGTTAGCACGGGCCTATACGATTCCTATGGTGCTGCGCCTCAAGACGGTGCTGAAGAGCGTGATGCTTCCGCCCTGCGGATCCTTATTGCTGGCCATAGCCGGCGTATTCCTGATCAAGAGCCGGCCGCGCCTGGCTCGCGCCTGTCTGATCACGGGCTTAGGCTCGCTGTGGCTGCTCGCGACGCCCGTGGTGTCCGACGCGCTGAACGGCCTCGCTGAGCACTATCCAGCGCTGAATATGCAGGCTGCGGCCGGTGCGCAAGCCATCGTGATTTTAGGCGGCGGCGGGCAGCGCGCCTTCGCGCCGGAATACGGCGGCCCGGCCGCGGACCCGTTTCTGCTCGAACGCTTGGCCTACGGCGCCTATCTCGCGCGCAGAACCGCTCTGCCCGTTCTGGTGACGGGCAATGGCATCGAGGCCGTCGCGATGCGCGATACTTTGCAGCGCAATTTCGGCATTGAGGCTCGCTGGGTCGACGGTAAGGCCTATGACACCTTCGAGAATGCGCGCAACTCGGTGCAGCTGCTGAAGGCCGACGGCGTACAGCGCATCGTGCTGGTCACTCGCGCCAGCCACATGCGCCGCTCCGTGGCGGAGTTCGACGCCGCCGGAGCCGACGTTTTACCGGCGCCCGTGGGGATCCTCGCGTCGCGCGATCGCGGCGTGCTGGCCTACGTTCCGAATGCGGACGCGCTGCAGCTAGCCTGTGCGGCGCTCCACGAATTGCTGGGCGAACCGGTGCGGGTATTTCTTGCCGCTACGAATCTGCGGCAGCATTGAAGCTAGAATGTCAATTCACTTACGAACTCCTGAAGGGGCATGACATGCGAACTCTGCAAATCGTGGGCGCCATTCTGATTGCGGGAGGACTTTTCGTTCTGATCAGGGGAGCATCCTATTCAAGTGAAAAGAGCGTGTTCAAGATCGGGGACGTGGAAGCCAAAGTGTCGCAAGAGCACTCGATTCCGCCCTGGACGGGCGCCGCTGCCCTGGCGGCCGGCGTGGTGCTCATCGTCATCGGTGCGCGCAAGGGTTAGCGGCGACGATTATGGGTATGTGCGATAACGAACATACCGTGGGCCGTTTCGAGGGTATGCTGGCGCGCAGCGGAGGCGATACCGTTGCTCATGTATGGGCCGTACTCCGAGCCAGAATACCCTCGGAAATCAATGCTCAATACTTCAATCGACGCTCGAAAGAATTCGCTGCTTGCGGCACTGCCCCCCCAGGAATGGCAGCGCTGGGAGGCGCAGCTCGAAGCGGTGTTCATGCCTTTGGGCCAGGTGCTGTACGAGTCCGGCGCCACTTTGAGCCATGTGTACTTTCCAACGGACGCCATCGTATCGCTGCTCTATGTGATGGAGAGCGGCGCCTCGGCGGAAATCGCCGTGGTCGGCAACGAGGGCCTGGTCGGTGTATCGCTATTCATGGGCGGCGAATCCACGCCCAGCCGTGCGGTTGTGCAGAGCGCGGGGAACGGATTTCGATTGCGATCGCAATTGATGAAGGATGAGTTCAATCGATCCGGTGCTGTGCTGCACCTGTTGTTGCGCTATACCCAGGCGCTGATTACTCAGATGTCGCAAACCGCGGTGTGCAATCGACACCACTCCCTCGATCAGCAATTGTGCTGCTGGTTGCTGCTGAGCCTGGATCGGTTGCAGGACAATGAATTGGTGATGACCCAGGAACTGATCGCCAACATGCTCGGGGTGCGCCGCGAAGGGGTGACCGAAGCGGCTCTGAAGCTGGCGCAGGACGGCTTGATCCGCTACGCCCGCGGCCGAATCTCCGTGTTGGACCGGCCGGCTCTCGAACGCAGAACCTGCGAGTGCTATGCGGTGGTAAAAAAAGAGTACGACCGCTTACTGCCCAACAGGCCGGCTACGTAGCCGGCGCGGCATAGGCCCGCTATGTGCGCTGACAGACGGTGGCATACAGGTATCTAAAGGACACTCCGTGAAACAACCAAGGCAGGCGTGTTCGGCTGGACGCCCCTTGATAACGGAGAGCCTGCATGGCGGCGGCCGAGAATCATCTGATCGAGTTGCTGCCGCGCGAGGACCGCCGCCGTTTGTTGCTGATTTGCGAGCCGGTTCAGCTTGAGCTGTCGGAAGTGTTGTGCGAGAGCGGTGAGCGCACACGCTATGTTTACTTTCCGGTGGATGCCACGGTCTCTCTCATCACGCCGATCGACGGCAAGCCTGTACTGGAAGTGGGCATGGTTGGCCGCGAGGGAATGGTGGGCGCGCAATTGGTCCTGGGGGTGGCGACTACACCGCTGCATGGCTTGGTGCAAGGATCGGGAAAGGCCTGGCGCATCGCCGCCGCGCCCTTTCGCCGCGAGTTGGAGCGTAGCAGCGCGTTGCGGAATTGCTTGAACCGCTATCTCTATGTACTAATGACCCAATTGGCCGTTTCAGCGGCGTGCCTGCGCTTTCACCTGATTGGTCCGCGTCTCGCTCGCTGGCTATTGATGACTCAGGACCGGGCGCACGCGAGCAACTTTCACGTGACTCATGAGTTTCTGGCCTACATGCTCGGGGTGCGCAGAGTCGGCATCACCGCGGCGGCCGGTGCCCTCCAGCGAGAGGGCCTCATCGAATACACGCGCGGGAAACTCATCGTATTGAACCGCAAGGGATTGGTTGCGGCGGCGTGCGGCTGCTACGCGAGCGGCCAAAAGTCATACGCCGAATTGTTGAGTTGACCGCTACTTCGTTAATTTCTTGCGCAGCATCCGCAATTCGCGGCGCCGCGCCGCAGTCGTTTTCGGGTAACTCAATTGCAAGCTCTCGACCGTGTCGAGCAGAATTCGCGACACGATCAGCCTGCTGTTGAGCTTATCGTCTGCTGGAACGATGTACCAAGGCGCGTGCCGCGTGCTGGTAGCAGTCAGGGCCTTCTCATAGGCGCGCATGTAGCGCTTCCAGAATTTTCGCTCTTCGAGGTCCGCGCCGCTGAATTTCCAGTTCTTCTCCGGCTTGTCGATTCGTTCGAGGAATCTTTTGCGCTGCTCTTCCTTGGATAGATGCAGGAAAAACTTGATGATGCGCGTGCCGTTGCGATCCAGGTGTCTCTCCAAATCCACGATGGAGCGGTAGCGGTGTTGCCAGACAGAGCTTTCGCCGGATCCGCCCGACAGCCCCACGGCGTGCAGAATCTCCGGATGCACCCGGACAATCAGCACTTCCTCGTAATAAGAGCGGTTGAATATGCCGATTCGCCCGCGCTCCGGCAGATCGCGCGTCGTGCGCCAAAGAAAATCATGCTTCAGTTCAGTCGCGCTAGGATGCTTGTAACTGAATACCTGACAACCCTGCGGGTTGAACCCCGACATGACGTGCTGGATCGCACCGTCCTTGCCTGCCGCGTCCATGGCTTGAAAAATCAACAGCAGTGCATAGCGATCCGAGGCATAGAGCAGCTCCTGCTGCGCGCTCAAGGCGTTGACGTGCTTGCGCAATAGCTCTTCATATTGCTCATTTGTCTCATACACAGGAGCTACGATGGTCGGCCATTTATGGAGGTCGACTTCATCCCCTTCGCGCACTCGAAAATCGACCGATTTGATGTGCATTGGAATCCTCTGCGACGGCCCCGGGCACCATCGTTGCACAAGTGATGCGGACTCGCTGTAGTAAGATCGCAAGCTTCCAGACCGGATCTGTGGGAGTTTCCTTCGTTGCTCGACTCGATACCCCGGCCCTCGGCGCCGCAAACACGCCGCATTCTGTTCGCGAGTCTCATCGGCACGACCATCGAGTTTTTCGACTTTTATATCTACGCCACCGCCGCCGTGCTGGTGTTTCCCAAGCTGTTCTTCCCGAAGAGCGATCCGACCACCGCCATGCTGCAGTCGTTTGCGACGTTCGCGCTGGCTTTCTTTGCGCGTCCGATCGGCTCGGCCTTATTTGGACACTTCGGCGATCGAATCGGGCGCAAGGCGACCTTGGTCACGGCGTTGCTGACCATGGGCGTGTCCACTGTGCTCATCGGACTGTTGCCGACGTACTCGTCCATCGGCATCTGGGCGGCGTTTTTACTGGCGCTTTGCAGATTGGGTCAGGGTTTGGGGCTGGGTGGCGAATGGGGCGGCGCCGTCCTGCTGGCGACGGAAAATGCGCCGCCGGGCAAGCAAGCCTGGTACGGGTGTTTCCCGCAGCTCGGCGCGCCGCTTGGCTTCTTGTGCTCCACGGGGGTATTCCTGGTACTGAGCAATTACCTGGGGGAGAAGGATTTCTTCACCTGGGG
>JANXZQ010000368.1 GCA_025355445.1 Gammaproteobacteria bacterium | reverse complement strand
CTGTTCCAACGCGACTTGCTCCGTCGAGCGCACGTCGGTCAAGGTGAGTACCACATCAGCGGTCTTGCTCTTGAGGCTGACCCCGCCGACGACGGCACCAATGCCGTGCGGCAGCAGGCCGCCGAGCATGCCGCCGATATTCGTGCCCCCAGAGTCGCGATTTTTATTGGCGATGTCGGGCACGAGCACATAGTCCGCCGCCTTCATCTGGCCTTTGCCGATGTTCGATCCTTGCCGCTCCTCGCCGCTGGCGGCGAGCTGTCTTTCAGCCTGCGCCGCCTGCAGTCCTTTGCCGCGGTCGACCAAGGTGAAGCATTTGGATTGCGACACGAACACCTTGATGAGGGCCGCGGGGGAATCCAAGTTCAGCTCGGTCCACCACTGATTTTGCGGTTCGGTGACCGCCAACGTGCCGATCTTCTTTACGCAGGTCGGAATCTCCGGCGGCGGCGCGTCGGCGGCGTGCGCACCGGTGGCGGCGATCGTCGCCCCTCCGGATACCAGCAACAGCGTTACGCAGCAGCGAACCGACGTACGAGACTTCTTCATCGTGGTTTTCCCTTTTTGTTCTTGTGTAAAAAATACCATAGGGTGTCGCGGGATGCGACGCGAGGCGGTATGTTTTATTGAAGCAGGGAAAATAAGCTAGAGTGAAATAACAGGAAGATGCCGCATCTCATTGTTTATAAAGCAATGAGATACGGCCTGTCGATGAGAGCAATTAGCCGGCGCCGCGCGGCTTATAGGAGAACTTCTGACCCGCAATGGTGGCCGCGTACATGAGGCCGCCCTTCGCAATGGTGAATACGGCCATGCCGTTCGCGTACACGCCATTGTTTCGTGCATTGTCCATGGTTCCGCTGGCTCCGGCCGAAGCGCCGCTGGTGCCCGCGCTGGCCGACGCGCCCGCGGTGATGGCGACTGCGCTGGCGCCGGCGGTGAACTCGAAAGTACCCGATTGAAACTTCTCGAGCGCGGCTCGATCTTCGAAGAAGATCACCTGGCTATAAGCCTTGCCGCCGGCCTGAAAACCCACGCTGACCTGGCCCATGGTGGTGTCGCCGACGAGGCGCCCGTGGACGTACACATGGCCCTTACCGAGCGCCCCACCGACGACAAAACCGGCTTCCCCAACATCCGGGAACACCGCATAGCCATAGCTTTTATGGAAGAACGACGCACTCTCGCCGGCGTTGCGAAACAAGCTGATGGTGTCTGCGTACTTGCCGGCATGAGCAACGCCCGCAATCAGCAGCAGCAGCGGTACAAGGCTCAATGCCCGGGGGAAGGATTTCATATGGCTTACCTGATCCGAAACAAGGGACTACAGCATCGCGCACCGAATCTTTCACCGTCAGTCGACAACAACGGCAAGTCGCGTAGGCATTCGCCTATAGACAGATCAGCACGCAGGATCAGCGCCGAATCATTCTGTTCATCAAATGCTCGAGTGCTGATGCAACGTCGGCGCACTGGCCCGTATGCACCGGCGAGGTCTGCACGATGGTGCTTTTCGGCGCCACCAGCCAATGGAACCGCTCACGAGGCGAGAGTCTGCCGATGGCCCCTGCCTCAGCACCGCCGGCGCAGATGGCGGGAATGGCCGCCAAACTGCCGCGCACGAGTTCTAGGTCCACACCGGAGTCGAGCGCCAATAAAGCGGCCTCGTCGAGCTCGATTGCAGCCTTGAGGATTCGTTCGATATCGCAGGAGAGAATAATGCCGGCATTGACGAACTCCCCACGCTCCACGCGGGGCACGACTCGCACTATCGCGTAGTCATACGTACGCAGCGCGTGCACGGATGGCCTCCTGTACGAAGATGTCGGAAGACAGAATCCGTGCCTGGAAGAAATTTAGGTAGGCGGCGCGCTGCGCGCCTTTGCCGGAGAATCCCGAATCCTCGGTTAGCCACGAGTCGGGAATCCACTCGACGAGGGCCGCCAATTGGTCCGCGTTTAGCAAAGCCTTCATCTCCCGGTCGACTTGCGCCAGGGCGCTCGCGTATTTCAGCAACGCATGATCCTTGATCAGGCCGAAGGGGTGCTTTGCAAATTCCTCCCCTTGCTTCCACGCGTGGTGAAAATACAGCGCCGCACCGTGATCGATGAGCCAGAGCCTGCGATGCCAGATCAGCATGTTGACGTTGCGCGCCGTCCGGTCCACGTTGCAGACGAAGGCGTCGAACCAGACGATGGCCGACGCAAGGGCGGGGTCGGGCACATACACCAACGGCTCGAAGGTCACCGACCCGGGCAAGTAATCCAAAGCGATGTTGAGGCCGACGCTCCTGGCAATGAGATCGGAAATCTCCTGGTCCGGCTCGGTGCGCGCCAGGTCCGCGGGCAGTTCCACAAACACGATTTCCGGGACCGGCAGACCTGCCAGCCGCGCGATTTCCCCGGCAAGAAGCTCTGCGATCAGAGCCTTCGAGCCCTGCCCCGCGCCGCGAAATTTGAGCACGTACAAGCCATCATCGTCGGCTTCGATGATGGCGGGCAATGACCCGCCCTCGCGCAGAGGTGTCACGTAGCGGCTGGCCATCACGGTTCGTACATCGATCATGACCCAAGCTTACCCGGATCCGGCCCGGCAGCCGCATTTCTATGCCGAGCGCGGCGAGCATGAGGTCAAAGCGCGGCCACCTGCACCAGACAATCGTAGAAAATCGGCGCCCTTCCTAGATCGGTAAGCGTATCGCTGTTGGTCAGTTCATTGGCGTTCTTGCCGTCGCGGGCCAGCTTTTTCCACCACACCGACAATCCCACGACCACGCCGCGCCGGGCGCGATCGGTGATTCTGGCCCGCAATTCGACGCTGCCGCGGTCATTGAATACTCGTACATAATTGCCGGCCACTATGCCGCGCTTCGCGGCATCGTCCGGGTGAATATCGAGCCATGGTTCGCCCTCGGCGGCGCGCAGGCTGCGCACATTGACGAAACTGCTATTGAGGAAGTTTCGCGCCGGCGGGGAAATCATCGCCAACGGATAGCGGCTCGCCGCCTCGCTGCGCGTGTCTTCCTGCGGAGCGATGTAATCGGGCAAGGGATCGACGCCCAGCGCCCGTGCGCGGCTGGAAAAGAACTCCACCTTTCCCGACGGGGTGTCGAAGCCGCCGTCGGCAAAGCGGGCGACGTCCTTGGGCGATCCCACCCTTTTCCAGCCGGCGGCACGCACGGCATTGAAATCCCAATCCTTGGCGACCGCTGACTGCGCAATGGTCTCGTCCGAATCGCTGAAGCACGGATCGGTGAGTCCCATGGCCTTCGCCAGCAAACGAAATATCTCGGTATTGGGTTTGGATTCGCCCAGCGGCGCAATCGCCGGGTTGTTGGCCATCATATAGTAGTGGCCATACGGCTTGATCACGTCCAGATGTTCGAGCTGGGTGGTGGCCGGCAGCAGGATGTCCGCGTAATCCGCCGTATCGGTTTGGAAATGTTCCAGCACCACCGTGAACAGATCTTCGCGGGAGAAACCTCGCACCACGCGGGCGGAGTCGGGCGCCACGGCGACCGGGTTCGAGTTGTAGACGATGAGCGCATCGACGGGCGCAGCTTCATCCAACAGCGCATGGCCGATGGTGGACATGTTGATGGTGCGCGGCACACGCCCGGTGAGCAGATCGGGACGCTCCAGCGCCTGTCGATCGATGTCGAAGTTGCCGCCGGTGGCCAGCAACAGGCCGCCCGCAGCGTCGCGAAACGCGCCGATGAGCGCCGGCAGGCAGGCGATGTTGCGGGTTGCCATGCCCCCGCCCCGAGCACGCTGCATGCCGTAATTTGCGCGTATCAAAGCGGGCCGGGTGGTTCCGTACAACTGAGCGAGAGATTCTATTTCTGCGGCGGTGATGCCGCAAATCGATGCCACCCGTTGCGGAGGGTAGGCGCCGGCACGTTCACTCAACGCCTCGAACCCCAAGGTATGATCTGCCACATAGTCGCGGTCGATCAAGCCGTCGCGAATCAGCACGTGCATGAGCCCGAGCGCCAACGCCGAATCGGTGCCGGGCAGCAAAGCGATGTGGCTGTGGCACTTCTCCGCGGTGAGGGATCGGTAAGGATCGATGGCCACCAAAGTCGCGCCGCGGCGTTTGGCTTCTTGTGCGCGCGCCCAAAAATGCACGCTCGAGGTAATCGCGTTCGAACCCCAGAAAATAATCAGCTTGGCTTGATCGGCCATTTCCATGTCCATGCCGACTCGGCGGCCGAGCGTGAGCTCATGGCCGGCGGTCCCCGCCGAGGCGCAGATCGTGCGATCCAGAAAACTCGCGCCTATTTGATGGAAGAACCGCATCGACATCGAGTCGCCTTGCACCAATCCCATGGTTCCCGCATAGCTGTAGGGCAGTATTCGTTCGGGGTTCTCTGCCGCCATCGGCTTAAGGCGCCCTGCGATGGCGGCGATCGCCGTGTCCCAGCTGATGCGCTCGAAGCGCCCTTCCCCCTTCGTACCGATGCGCCGCATCGGGTGCAGCAGCCGATCGGGATGATAGGTGCGCTCGGTGTAGCGGGCCACCTTGGTACAGAGCACTCCCGCGGTGGGCGCGTGCGCAGCGGCACCCAATACCTTGATGGCGATACCGTCCCTGACGTGCACGTCGAGCGCGCAGGTGTCCGGACAGTCGTGCGGACAAGCGCCCTTGACGCGAGTCACGGGCGATGGGACGGTGTCAGTGGCGGCCATCGCACCGTCCGATCACGCCGCGTACCCCGTTTCAAGAATGCGGTCCATGAACCGCTCGCATTGCGCCAGCTGGTCGAGCGCAACGAATTCATTCGGCCCGTGGGCTTGGGCGATATCACCGGGCCCGCAGATCACCGAGGGCACACCCATTTTTTGGAACAAGCCCGCTTCAGTGCCATACGACACCTTTCCCACCTGAGTGTTTCTCGATAGCTGCATGGCCCATTGCACAATGGCGTCAGTCTCCGCCGCGGAAAGTCCAACGGTCTGGCTCAGCCATTCCAGATCGATGCCGGATGTTGCATCAACCGCCTGCATTTCGTGCGCCAGCCCCTGCGCATAGGCACGGATCTCCTGATACAGGGAATCGGGCGAGGTATGCGGCAAGGTGCGCATGTCGAAACTAAACACGCAATCTTTGGGAATGACATTGGCGGCAATTCCGCCATGAATCACGCCGGTGGACAGCGTCGAATACGGCACCGTGAATCCATAGTCGCGTGTTTCGCTCTGCGCCAGGCGATCGGCGATCTGCCGGATGTACACCACCAGGCGAGCCGCGTATTCGATGGCATTCACCCCGTGGGTGACGTAGCTGGAATGCGCTTCGCGGCCACGCACTGCGCAGCGGAATCGATGCGTGCCCTTGTGGGCAATGATGGGCTGCATGGACGTGGGTTCACCCACCACGCAGCCGGCCGGCCGAATATTGTGCTGTTCCAGATCGCGGATGAGGCCACGCACTCCGATGCAGCCCACTTCTTCGTCGTAACTCAAAGAGTAGTGCAGCGGCGCGTCGAGCCGACGGTCATTGAGCGCCGCCACAAATTTCGGCGCCTGCGCGAGAATGATGCCGATGAATCCCTTCATGTCCGCCGCGCCGCGCGCATACAATTTGCCGTCGCGCTCGATGGCCAGAAACGGATCGGAATCCCAGTTCTGACCATCCACGGGCACCACGTCGGTGTGCCCCGAGAGAATCAATCCCGGCTTGTTCGAGTCGCCTAGAGTGGCAAACAGATTGGCTTTCTTACCGGTGGCATCATAAGTCAGCCGCGTGACCGCCCCAAAGCCTTGCAAATAGTCGCGAGTCCACTCGATAAGTCCCAGATTCGAATCGCGCGACACGGTATTGAAACCGATCAGCCGCTCGATCATCGCCCGCGAGGCCGCGGACGGCTGGCTTGGATCATGGGCGCTTTGAGCGGCGGTGTTCACGGCGGTGATACTCTACATCAGGCGTGACATGGGGCGAGCGCGCCAAGCACGCTCGTTGCCGCGACCGGTTCATTGTAAAATCGAGATTATACTTGTAACTTATTATAATAGTTATGATTTTCATGACGAGAACGCGCCACCGAGCGATCCTACGCCCATCGCCTATTCGAACCCTGATCTTGCCTCCATGACGACGCAGCCGGTCCTCTTCGGCGCCGTGGAAGCCGGCGGCACCAAGTTCGTCGTTGCCATCGCCGATAGCCGCGGAGAAATTCTCGCTCGAGAGCGCTTCCCGACGACCGATCCGCCGGCAACGCTCGCGGCCGTGATCGCCTTTCTGCGGCAACGGGGTGGAACCAGCGGCGCGTTCGGCGCTATCGGCATCGCTTGCTTCGGTCCGGTCGAACTCGACAGGAACGCTGCTCGCTATGGCTTCATCGGCCGCACACCTAAGGTGGGCTGGAGCGGGACGGACATCGCCGGCGTTCTCGCTCGAGAATTCTCCTGTCCCATCGGATTCGACACCGACACTAACGCGGCAGCGCTGGCCGAGCATCGCTGGGGTGCGGCGCGCGGCGTCGATAATCTGGTGTATCTCACGATCGGCACGGGAATTGGCGGCGGGATATTGGTCGACGGCGCGCCGATTCACGGGCTCATGCACCCGGAGATGGGTCATGTGTATCCGCGTCGCCATCCGCTTGATTTGAGCTTCCCCGGGGTGTGTCCCTTTCATGGCGATTGCATGGAAGGCTTGGCTTCGGGTCCGGCGATTCTGGCGCGCACCGGCGCGTCGCTGCAGGAACTCGATGCCGCGCACTCTCAGTGGCAGATCGAGGCGGATTACTTGGGTCAGTTATGTGCACTGCTGGTCATGACCGTCTCGCCGCAGCGTATCGTGGTAGGCGGCGGCGTCATGAGTCAGAAACGCTTGCTGCCGCTGGTGCATGAGCGGATGCGCCACTGGCTGGGCGGGTATATCGATCGCAGCGAGGTGGTCAGCCAGCTCGACCGCTATGTTGTGGCACCCGGACTGGGCGACAACGCTGGTGTCCTGGGCGCGTTGGCGCTGGCCATGGATGCAGCCAAGTGAGATGCCGGCTCAAGCCTAAGCAGGCGGCAGCTGCAGCAGCATTCTCTTGAGCGCGAAATGGCGATAGCTCTGCAGCGTCAGCGCCTGCACTTCAGGCCAATCGCAACCGGCGCTCACATCGAGGGATATCCAGCCGTTGTGGCCCATGTAGGGCGGGATGGAGTAGCGGGCGTCCGCAGTCAACAGGCCTTGGTTGTCCACCCCTACCCAGAACATCAAAGTCAGGCGTTCGCCGTCATGTCGCGCCCACGCGAAGCTCTTCTTGCCGGCTTGCCATACCGGATGTCCGAATTGAATGGTTTCATCGCACTCAGGTAGTGCGAAGCAGATCTTGCGAAAAGACTTGAGCACCGCCAAGGCGCGCCGCGATTTCATCGGATCGATTTCGCTGGCGGACAGGATCTTGTCGGGCGGCTCGAGCGACGGGGTTTTGCCGATGCGCGCCCGAAGCGCGGCAGGCGCCACCTGTTCATAGGCCTCGCGCACTCGATGCGCCACCTGTTTCCAGGCGATGCCTTGTTCGAGATTGACTCCCAGCCAGCCGCGCGGACCCACGTAGGGGGGCACGAAGAAGTGCTTGGGCTGCGCGCCCACGTACAATTCCTGCGCGCCCGGCAAGGCGTTGAGCCACAGGGCGACTCGCCCGTCGCCGTGATGATTCACGGCGTAGATGGCGAAGGTCTTGCCGCCACGCACTCGAAAGGTGGGCGAGCCATGCGAGAGAAACTCCTCCGCCTCGGGCAGCCATAGGCAGACCTCCCGCACCGCCTGATGAATGTCACGTGCCAAAATACTCTCCGCGCGAACCGTTACTGAGCGATGCTACATTGAGCGCTATGGCCGAACCACCCGCAAATCCACTCATGAAGCAGCCGCTGTTGCTGCTGTCCGGACTGTTGTGCGACGCGACCGT
>JANXZQ010000326.1 GCA_025355445.1 Gammaproteobacteria bacterium | reverse complement strand
TGGGTTTGGAACTGATCAAGGCGTCCGCTAGTTCTGCCGCATTAAATGCGGCACTCTGTTTTGCTCCGCATGTCGGGCAGGTAACGACAAATCGAATAAGGGGTATCGTCATACGCAGTGGATCTCTCGACGATTGATTGTCTTTGCCTATTTTGAAGCGCAAACACGTACGGGACCGCGTCTTGCTTCATGCCTCGAAAGCGTTGCTATGGACGCCGGATACTCGGCCCCCAAGGATTCTGACCGGCTTTCCGCGCCTTATCGTCTCGGCATAGCATCCCCTGTTGCCGCAGGATTAACTGTAAAAGACTGTCAAAACAATTGTCGCCATTCGCGATCGCAGTGAAATGCATGGAGAAGTCGTTGGCTGGGCGTACCCTGCCTGCTCGGCGCGGTGCTCGGATTGGCACACGCTCCGGAACCGGTCAGCAACACGTTCACGGTGCATCGCATCGTGCAGCACTCTGGAGGGGCCGACACGACCGATTTGCCGCCGGGGGGCGGAGCCTCGACGGCAAGATCTTCGCGCCGCTGCCGCTTAAAACGTGGGTCAAATCCCCCGATGGCAGCTTGCACGAAGTGCTGGTGCCGACCAGCGATTATTGATATCTGCGCTGTGCGCCCGCTGACCTGGCAGCGCACGCCGATCTGTCGGTGAGCGCGCGCGTGACCATTGCCGCCGCACCGCCGGCGATCGTCGCGAGCCAGAAGAGCGCCGACGGGCGTTTGCGCCCCAGGCGCCGGACATCCATCAAATGGATGTCACTGCTTTGATTTGCCACTAGCACCGGCATGAGGTCGGGCGCGGATAACTGCACGTACGCATTGTCGCCGACCCATTTGACCGCCTTCATTCGCGTCGCGGACCCGCGTCCTGCCACGCGTCGGCGCCGCTTGACTTAATGCCGAGCTCTCCGACCCCTCGATGCACTATGCACTTCACCCGACGTTATCGCACAAATCAATCTTGCGAAGCTCATGCGCATACTCGACGATCTCGGCTGTGATTTCCATTCACCGTAAGTTTGAATCGGTGGGAATCATGCAAAACTGAGAGCTTTTTAATAGGGACTGCGATCAAGTCGAATATTGGCTAGATAAATTGCGCCGGATGCGGACTGATCGAACGTAAAACGCACGCCACGTACTTCTGCGTCGGGAGTCAACCCAAACGATTCAAGCGGGATCCGAAGAGACTGCAGCGTTGGGTGGCGCTCGATGAGACTCCCGAGCCCCATGAGCGAGCCGACTGGACCATTGAACTCCGCGAAGTCCCGCGCATGGACGGACTCACTCACTACGCCGCTCGCGCTCACGAGTGCGATCGAAAAGTCGACCGGCATGCCCGGCACGTTGAGCAACGAGGTATCGGAACAGCTGAAGAAGCTCGGTCCGCATTGTAGGGATGCGCGCAAGGTCAGAGTGCGGAAGCCTTGAATGCTGCGTCCTTCGCCGGGCTCCGTCCAATTGGTTTGAAAGTACATCTGCGCCGGGGGAGCACCGGTTGCTCGATCCCAAGAGAGGACGGCGGCCCGGACCGAATGCTCCGGCACGAAATCATGGTACAGGTCAATATTGTGCGCGATGTTCGCTGGGCCATAAGAATTGCGTCCGGTCTGCCCAGAGAAGTCCTCTACGGGTAGAATGGTGCGATGCGAGCCTGAACTGCTGTAACCGCGTTCGACACGCGTGATTTTTTCAAGCCAAGCCGGCATTGAATGGGCAGGATCGAACAACTCGAGGAGTTCCGAATCAGCCTCTCGCCCGACCGTGCCTCGGAAAAATCGCTCGATAACCAAAGACCCGATCGACTGTTGAAGGTGAGAGCCTGTAGCGTTCGAATCAAATAGTGGTTTTTGGTCAACGCATCCGCCGGGGTAGGCTGGATCGGTCGGCTCTTGGAATCGCTCCGCCCTCCACACGCTGTTAAAAAAATTGTGATTGGTTCCGGCAACGGCGAACGTGGCCTTCATCGCGGGTGTGGTTTCATCCAACGCCGAAATTGCGCGGTCAAATACCAGGGACCCGTTCAGCATGGGGACACTGTTGTCGCAGAGGGGGAGGATGGCGGCCCAGGCCAAATCTTTCGCATCGATGGTCCGACTGCTCCCGCCATCCACGGGAGCAATTTCGAGAAGCGAACGGAATCGTATACTAGGATCTAAGCGTGCCGGCCACGGGCTGTCTAGGTCCCGAAAAAGGGTCACAGCCGCGCGTACACCCTCGCCGCCGCGGGAATGGCCCATAAGACCAACCTCGCTGAACTCGATCAGGCCTTTTGGATCGAACCCTAAGGTTCTGGGGCGCTGTCTGGGATGCGGTTCCAGCGCGTCCAGGCTTGCAA
>JANXZQ010000309.1 GCA_025355445.1 Gammaproteobacteria bacterium | reverse complement strand
GCCGTCAAACCAAACGAAGGAGCCGTAATAGCGCCGCACGTCCTGCTTGAATTTCGCACCGTAGCTGCCGCCGGTGAGCCACTCGAGACCCGCCCCGGTGCCGGCGCCGGGCATGCGTTTGCCGCCGCCGAATTCGATGTGATAGCCGCGGCCGAAGCCGAGTTTTCCTGCGCGCTGTTCCTGGTACAGCCACCAGGGAACATAGAACTGATGGCCGTCGGCCGCGTCTTCATTGAGCGGCGGAAGGCTTTCGAGCAGCGGAATCTGGCCGCCGACGCCGGAGCCCACCGTATCCATCAGATACCGCCCCACCTTGCCGCTGGAATTCGCGAGCCCATCGGGAAACTGCGCGCTCTTGGAGTTGAGTAGAATGCGCGCCGATTCGCAGGCGCTCGCAGCCAGTATCACCACCCGGGCGGCGGCGTGCCGCTGCGTGCCGCTGATTCGATCGATGTAATTGACGCCGCTGGCGCGCCCGTCGCGCCCCAGCGTCACCTCATACACCATGGCATCGGTGATGATGTCGAGGTTCCCGGTTTTCAGGGCCGGCGGCAAATGGACAGTGGTCGATTGATAGTTGGCGCGAACGGTGCAGCCATACCCGCAGGGCGTCGCCCACAGGCAGGGGGTACGGCTGCGCATGTCGTCGGACAGGATCCTTTGGGCCTTGGCGTTGCCCGGATGCAGGCGCGCAGGCGTTCGCTTGAAGTCGAGCGCCCGGGTGAGCACCGCACGATGTCCAGGGATGACGGGTATGCCCAAGGGCTTCGCGCATTGCCTGACCAGGTAGTCGCTGACCAGGGGCTTCGGCGGCGGCAGCAGGATGCCCGGCGGAGAGTTCGGCGTGTTCTCGAGGCCCTCATTGCTGCCGTAGACGCCGATCAGCTGCTCGACCTTGTCGTAATAGGGTGCGACGTCATCGTAGCCAATGGGCCAATCGAACCCCAGCCCATCGCGCGTTTTCGGCTTGAAGTCGTAGGGCCCGTTGCGCAGTGAGATGCGTCCCCAGTGATTGGTGCGCCCACCGAGCATGCGCGCCCGCCACCATTCGAAGCGCCCGCCGTCCGTTTCACTGGCGCGCATATAAGGCTCGCCGGGAACATTCCAGCCGCCATCCACGGTCGCATCGTAGAATCCGAAGGGCTTTTCCGGTGTGCCCACACCGGCCACGGGCGCGAGATCCGGAGTGCGAAACATGGACGACTCGGTCGCGGAATAATTGCGGCCGGCCTCGAGCATGAGAACCTTGGCGCCGTCCATGGTCAGCGTATAGGCCGACTGCCCGCCTCCGGCTCCGGAGCCCACCACGATGACGTCGTATTCGCTCATGAGCGGTAGGCCTCGCGGCCGACACCCTGCACCGCAATGCCCTGAGAGGCAAGCACCTCATGCTGCAGGGCATACATCGCAGCGGCGGCCTCATCGATCGCCCGCGTAAAGGCGATGGAGCCCGCGAGAATCGGCTTGAGCCTTGCCTTATCCTGTATCCGAGCCGGGGGATACTCGTGCTCCACGACCAGAAAGGTTTTCTCCGGCGCGATATCCAGCAATTCGCGCGCTGCCAGTTGATGATCCAGCCAGTCCACGGTGCGATTCTGCAGGTATGCGAGCGGATCGTGGCGCGCCGTGCCCGGCAATTCATGCTCGCAAAGCACGGTCTGTTTCTTCCAGGCATTCTGCTGCTCCGCCGGATCGGTGCAGGGCTCTGCCCCGTGCCAGTCTCCGCGCTGCATGGTCTGACCACCGTAGCCCCACGCAGACACGCCGTGCGAGTCGATGACTTGACCCTTCACATGAAAGCCGTTGATCAAGAAGTTGTAGCCCGCGTCTTTCAAGTATTGAAACACCGAGCGTGAATCCTGTCCCATCAAGATCGCATGCGAGGGATCATAGTGAATGCGAAACTGATCGCCGACGCCGTGCCGCTCGCAGATCCGATGCAGCGCAATCCACGGACCCGGAGCATAGGCGATGTTGTTGTGCCATTTGTCGGTAATGTTCCATCCCGGCATGGGACACTGTTCCACCCTGAAGGTGAGCCCGCGCGCCTTGGCTTCCTTGAGCAGCGGCACGAAGACCTGTTCGAACATGAGCAAATTGGCATCCATTTCCAGCAGCGGATTGCGGCCCACGAAGCCCGTCACGGCGTCGGTCCCGAGCAGTACGGCGGCGTCGAAGACCCGCAGCATCAGATCATGCTTCTTCTTCCGCACCGCATCGTCGGGCGCCAGCATGTTGTCGAAGTATCCGAGGTCGGAGAGTCCCACCCCCGTCGCCTGCATGGCGCGATGCACGCGCGCGGCGCGCTTCGGGTCAAAGGGCCGGCGCAAATCGAGCGTGTTCGCCACCGGATCGAGCAGCGCCTCGGCCGGCACATCGCTCTCGCTCGGATGCAACGCCACGGAGAGCTCGATGTTCGGACAATCCAGCTGCCTGGCAAATTCCAGCCACTCCTCGACAGCAAGGTCCGGGTCCGCCTCACGCCGCTCGCGTGGAGTGAGTTCCTGCAGCGCCGCCGTGAGCACGCTGAGCTTCATCGGACGGGGCTTGAATTCCGCGGCGCGCGTCATGATTTGCCGTACTCGACGGTTTCATTGCGAAATGTCAACGCGAACAGTACGAACACCAGCGCTGCGAACCCGGCGGGATACAGCCATATCGTCTTCCAGTCATGCACGCCGCCGCTGAAATATCGATCGTCGATGCGGCCGGCGGCCCAGAAACCGATCAACATGCCCACACCGTACGTCGCCAACGTGATCAACCCCTGCGCGGCGCTCTTGTGCTGCGCACCCGCCTTTGAGTCGGTGTAGATCTGCCCGGAGACGAAGAAGAAGTCATAGCACACGCCGTGCAGCGCGATCCCGAGGATCAGTAGGTACCCGAGTTCGTGCGCATTGCCGAATGCGAATAGTACATAGCGAAACGCCCAGGCAAACATCCCAAGCAGCAAGGTGATCTTCATGCCGAAACGGCTCAGGAACAACGGGATCAACAATATGAACAGCACTTCGGACATCTGCCCGATGGTCTGCTTGCCGGTGGCATTGGCGACGTGAATTTCGGTGAGAAATTGATTGGCATTCTGGTAATAGAAGGCGAGCGGAATACAGATCAATATCGACGCCACGAAGAACACGGCGAAATTGCGTTGCCTCAACAACACCAAGGCATCGAACCCCAACAGACCGGCTAAACGGTTGCCTTCCTTGAGCCTCGGCGCGGGCGGCGTTCGCGGCAGTGTGAAGCTGTAAAGCCCCAGCGCGAACGAGGCCACGGAACACATCAAAAAGGTGTTCTTGAGGAAGCCCTGCGTCATTCCGGTGCCCGAATCCCAGGCGAACAAATAGCTGATCACGAGGCCCGCCACGATCCAACCGATCGTGCCCCAGACACGGATGCTCGAAAAATGCCTGGAGGGATCGCGCATCTGTCGAAATGCAATGGAATTCACCAGCGCCAAGGTCGGCATATAAAGAATCATGTACGTCAGCAGGTACGGATAGAAAGCCGCGAATTCCCGGCTGGAGTACAACACGTACATCAGTATGCCGCCGCCGATGTGGATGACCCCCAAAAGCCGCTCGGCGTTGAAATAGCGATCCGCGATGAGCCCGACGATGAAGGGCGCGATGATGGCGCCCCACGACTGCGTGGAATAGGCGAGCGCGGTCTGCGCTCCGGTGGCGTGCAGGTTCGACGCCAGATAACTACCCAAGGTCACGAACCAACCGCCCCAGATGAAGAACTCCAGAAACATCATGGCGCAGAGGCGAATTCTAATGATGGGAGTCATTGAGTACTACAACCTAAGCCAAACGGATCCGGCCTGCGAACTCGCCACCGCCCGTTCAATAAAGCGCAGTCCGCGCAGGCCGTCTTTAACGCCGGGGTAGTCTCGCAGCGGTGGTTGACCCGACCCGACACGGCGTACGTCCTCGATGAAGCCACGGTAGATGTTCGCAAAGGCTTCGACATAACCTTCCGGGTGTCCGGCCGGCATTCGCGCCGCGGTCTTGGCCGGTTCACTCATGTAGCCCTGGCCCGTCCGTAGCCGCACCCACGGTTTGCCGGCAGGCTTGTGGATGAGTGTGTTCGGTTCCTGCTGGTGCCACTCCAGCCCGGCCTCGGATCCGTACACGCGCAGGGAAAGTCGATTCTCTTCCCCGCAGGCAATCTGTGAGCACACCAGTGTCCCCTTGGCTCCGCCACGCAGTCGTAACAATATATTGCCATCGTCATCCAAGCGGCGGCCCGGGACGACGCAGCTCAAGTCGGCGCACAAGGATTCGATTTCAAGGCCCGTGACGTACTCGAGCAGATTCTCGGCGTGCGACCCGATATCGCCCACGCAGCCGCCAAGGCCTGCCCGCGCGGGATCCGTTCTCCACGATGCCTGCTTGTTGCCCCGGTTCTCCAGCGGTTCCATCAGCCAGTCCTGGGTATATTCGACCATGACCTTGCGAATGGTGCCCAATTGTCCCGAGCGCGCCATCTCGCGCGCCTGCCGAACGCTCGGATAGCCCGTGTAATTGTGCGTCAGCGCGAAGAGTGTCGTGCCGCCTTCCACGAGGCGCACCAGCTCTTGTCCCTCGGCCACCGTCAACGCAAGTGGCTTGTCGCACATGACGTGGATGCCTGCCGCAAGGAAGGCCTTGGCCACGGGGTAGTGCAGATGATTGGGGGTTGCAATGATGACAAAATCGATGCCGTTCTCGTCGACGCCTTCCGCCAGGGCCATGTCCGCATAGGAGTCGTAGGCGCGCTCGAGAAACCAGGCTGCGGCACTTTCCCGGGCGATCTTTGGATCCGCGGACATGGCACCCGCCACCACCAGCGCCTGACCGTCGAGCTCGGCGGCCATGCGGTGCACCGACCCTATGAATGCTCCGCGCCCGCCGCCAACGATGCCGGCACGCAAGCGGCGTAACGGGGGGGCGGCGCGCTCAGGCATGCGACGCCCAAGCCGGCTCGCCCGCCGTGTACGGAATGCACGGATCGAAGCGGCCCGGCGACTCGACGTAGCGCAACGCCTGCGTGCAACCGATCTCGGAAGTGAAGTAGCCGAGCAAAGTAAGTTCCTTCATCATGTGAAAATAGTGGGCCGGCTCAACGGCCTTCCCCTGCGCCGCGCCGGTCGTCGCGTCGTAATTTGCCGCTCGGCGCGCCAAAGCGTCGCGCGCATCCATTACGCGCTTCTGCTCGAGATCGAGTGCGGCGAGCACAGCGAGGCGTTGTGGAGGAGTTGCCTCCATGAACGACACCTTGTTTGCCCTCTGCATCGCCTGCTCCACCTTGCCCATGCCTTCGCGGAATATCTTCTGCTCGTCGGGGCCGTAGCTGTCGGTGACCATCAGCGCCATGAATGCGCCGGTATTCGCGGCCTTCGCCCCGGGAGTCTTGGTGGCAGGAAGAATCGTTTCGGCGATTTCGTCCAGCAACGCGATTTGCGCGGCGGTGAAATCTCCCGGCACCGCATGTCCGGACGTTGACTCGACGGCCGTGGCGGCCCTGTCAATGGCGGCCAAGAGGCCGCTGCCGCCGGCCAATGCAACGCCTCCCAGCAGGGCGCTGACCCTCTGAATTGCCTCACGGCGATTGAGCAGCTGCAATGGTTCTGGTTCGGACGACATGTTCCCTGCAGCTTTAGAGATTGCGTCGATTGAGTTCATTGACGGCGAAATCTGCCGCACGAGCGGTGAGCGCCATGTAGGTGAGCGAGGGGTTCTGGCACGCGGAAGACGTCATGCACGCACCGTCAGTGACGAACACGTTCGGCGCATCCCACACCTGATTGTGCGCATTAAGTACAGAGTTCTTGGGATCCCGCCCCATTCGCGCGGTGCCCATCTCGTGGATGCCCATGCCCGGGTAGTATCCATCATCGTACGTTCTGATCATCGTCGCCCCGGTCTGCTCGAGCATTTCCGCCATGTCGGACATCATGTCCTTGCGCATCAGGCGCTCGTTGTCGCCGGTGGCGCAATCGATTTTAAGTACCGGCAGTCCCCACTTGTCCTGCCGCAGAGTGTCGAGCCCAACGTGGTTGGCATGATTGGGAAGCATCTCGCCGAATCCGGTGGCACCGAATACCCACTGCCCCGGCGTTGTCAGCTCGTCCTTGAACGCCGCACCCACGCCCAGTTCCTTGACCGCCCGCGACCATCCTTCGCGGCTGGCGCTGCCTTGGTAACCGAATCCCCGCAAGTACTGCCGTTTGTCGCCGAACAGATTGCGATACCGCGGGATGTAGATGCCGGTGGGTCGGCGGCCGAAGTAGTATTTGTCGTCCAAACCCAAGAGAGTGCCCTGCGCTCCACAGCGGAAATGATGGTCCATGAGGTTGTGACCGAGTTCGCCCGAGCTGCTGCCGAGGCCCCCCGGCCACACGTCCGTCGCGGATCGCAGCAACAGCCAGGTTGAATTGAGCGTGGAGGCACAGAGGAAGACGAGTTTCGCGGTGTGGTCGCTCCACTGATCGGTGACGGCATCGAGCACCCGTACGCCGCTGGCGCGCTTGCGATCCTTGTCGTAGAGAACTTCGGTCACGATCGACCAAGGCTTGAGAGTGAGTTTGCCGGTCTTGGCCGCCGCCGGCAGTGTCGAGGACTGCGTGCTGAAATAGGCTCCATAGGGGCAGCCCAGCCAACAGGCGTTCCGATACTGGCAAGGCGCGCGTCCTTCCAGCGCCTTGGTTGCGTTCGCGGTGCGCCCCGCGATGATGTGGCGCCTCCCGTCGAATTTGCCCTTGAGCCGGCCGGCGATGAGTTCCTCGCCGCAATTGAGCGGCATTGCCGGCAAATACTGTCCGTCGGGAAGCTGCGGCAGGCCGTCGCGCGAGCCGGAAATTCCCGCGTGCCGCTCGACGTGGTCGTACCAAGGCGCCAGTTCATCATAACGAATCGGCCAGTCGACAGCGACTCCTTCCTTCGCATTGGCCTCGAAGTCGAAGTCGCTCCAGCGGTAGCTCTGGCGTCCCCACGTGAGCGAACGGCCGCCGACCTGGTAGCCCCGATACCAGTCGAAGCGCTTCACCTCCGTGTAGGGCGAGTCCTTCTCATTCACCCAGAAGGCGAGGTTCTTCTCATTGAGCGGATAGTCCCGCTTCAGCACCGGGTAGGCCTCTTCCATGGCGTGCGTTCGGCCGCCTCGGTGCAGGTATTCCCAGGGCGCCTTCATGGCGTTGACGTAGTCCTTGATATGCTCGACGTTGCGGCCGCGCTCGAGGAGCAGCACGCGCAGCCCCTTCTCCGTCAGCTCCTTGGCCGCCCATCCGCCGGATATGCCGGAGCCGACCACAATCGCGTCGTAGCTTGCAGACTGCGCCATGACTTGCAAAATCCCTGCAAATTTGTCGCTGCATTCTATATCGGTTCCGGAAATGTAATAGCGTTATCCTTTGTAGACGTCTTGAGCCAAACAGATGCCCTTTGACGAGACATCCAGCATGAAGACATTGTCCCGAAGAAGATTTCTCGTCCGCTCGGGTGAAGTGGGCGCCGCGGCCATTGCCACCCACTGGCTTTCGCGCGGCGCGCACGCCAATCCCTTGGGCAAGCCCATCGGCATTCAACTGTATGCGGTCAATGCAGGGATAAAAGACAATCCCGCGGGCACCCTCAAGGCCATCAAGGACATCGGCTTTGGCGAAGTGGAAACGGCGGGCTTTGGCGGGCTGTCGGCGAAAGAATTTCGCAAGCTGCTGGATGACAATGGCTTGGTGTGTCCCAGCGCGCACCTGCCGTTCGATCCCGCCAATTTGAGCCCCACCTTCGAGGATGCGCACGCACTGGGCGCGCACTATGCCACCAGCGGCAACCTGCGCCCCAGTCTACGTCCGCCGCTGCTCAACGCTCCACGGGCGATGACTCTGGATGAGGCAAAACGCTCGGCCGAGGTCGCCAATACAATCGGCGAGAAGGCCAAGCTGGCCGGGCTTCAATACTGTTATCACAATCACGACGGCGAACTGGTCGATCAAGGAGGCGGCGCCACCGGCTACGACCTCCTGTTGCGCGAAACCGACCCGGAACTGGTGAAGTTCGAGATCGACTGCGGCTGGATGGTGTTGGGCGGACGCAACCCCAGCGACTATTTTAAACAATATCCCCATCGATTTCCGATGATTCACGTCAAGGATTTCCTGCCGCGCGCCCCAGGTGCCGAAGATGGCAAAGGGGAAGAACATCCCGGCGCCGAATTGGGACACGGCATCATCGACTACAAGCCGATATTCGCTGCAGCGAAAATAGCAGGCTTGCAGCACTACTTCGCAGAACAGGAAGGGCCCTTCGTGCGCATGGGCCAATTGCAGGCGGCGGAGCAAGCGTACGCCTACCTACACGCCATGAGCTGACGCAGCATGCCCAGCGAAGCCCATTCAATTGGCCGACGCAGCGTAGCGGGAGCGCTCGCAGCCGCGGCCGGTGTATTCGCTGCGGGCGGGATCCGGGCGGCCGGGCCGCGGGCGGCGGGGCCGCCAACGGCCGCTGCGTCCACCGGCCGGCTCAAACAATCCCTGTGCCGATGGCCGTATGCGCGCATACCACTGCCTGAGCTATGTCACCGCGTGAAAAAGTTGGGGTTCCCGGCGATCGATCTATTGTTCCCGGATGAATGGCCGGTTGCGCGCGATGCCGGACTCACCGTATCCATGGGCTACGCGAGCCGGCGCGAGAAATCCATCGAGACGGGCTTTAACGACCCCACCCATCACACATTGCTGCTGAATGAATTGGAAGTGGCCATTCCGCTCGCGGCGCGCGCGCACGTTCCGAACCTCATCACCATGTTCGGCAATCGCGTTTCAGGCATCGACGACGCGGCGGCGATCGCCAACTGTGTCGACGGCCTCGCGAAAATTGCGCCGCTGGCCGCAGAACAGGGCGTCACCGTCTGCGTGGAATTGCTCAACAGCAAGGTGAACCATCCCGGGTACCAGGGAGATCACACGGCTTTTGGCGTTGCCGTCATGCAGGGAGTCAACTCGTCGCGGGTAAAGTTGCTATATGACATCTACCACATGCAGATCATGGAGGGCGATGTGATCCGAACCCTCCGCGACAACATCCAGTGGATCGGACATTTTCATACGGGTGGCGTGCCCGCCCGTCATGAAATTAACGACAGCCAGGAGCTCAATTACCACGCAGTCGCCGGGGCTATCGCGGATGTGAACTTTCAGGGCTATGTCGCTCACGAATTCGAACCCACGCGCAGCGATCCGTTCGTGTCGCTCGCGGAGGCATTGCGGATATGCACGGTCTAAACCTTCGCTCCAGGCACGGCGGCACGGGTCCCGCCGCGTGGGCGGCCCTGACACTGGCCCTTGGTCCCTGGTGTGTTTTGCCCGCCGCTGCGCAATCCATTGCCGGCGACCCCAAAGCCACTGAGCAATGGTCACCGGTTCCGCCGCTGGTGTCGCCGGCCGCGACCATCGATGCAGCTCCTTCCGATGCCATCATCCTGTTCGATGGCCGAAACCTGGATCAGTGGGTGGCGACCAAGGATCATTCGCCGGCGCGCTGGTCCGTCAGCCATGGCGTGCTCACGGTCGATAAGGCGTTGGGCAATATCGAGACCAAGCGGCTCTTTAGAAATTATCAATTGCATCTTGAATGGCGGGTTCCCAAGGGAATTACGGGTGAAGGTCAGTTGCGCGGCAACAGCGGCCTGTTCCTCGCTTCGACAGGCCCGGGCGACGCCGGCTACGAAGTGCAAATTCTGGATTCCTGGAGGAACCCAACCTACGTCAATGGTCAAGCGGCGAGCATTTACAAGCAGGCACCCCCGCTGGCCAACGCCATGCGCAAGCCGGGCGAATGGCAATCCTACGATGTGGTGTGGACGGCGCCGTCCTTTGCAGCGGATGGGACGCTCAAGAGCCCCGCCTTTGTGACGGCATTTCACAACGGCATTCTGGTTCAGAACCACTTCCGGCTCTCAGGGGAAACTGTCTACATCGGAACGCCCACCTATCGGGCGTATGAACGCGCCGCAATCAAGTTGCAGGCGCATGGCGATCCTTCGGCCCCGATCAGCTTCCGCAACATCTGGGTGCGCGAAATTGCTGAGTGACGGGGAAATATGAGGAGATCCTTTACCATGGCCGCGGGCGATCAGCCCGCGCGGCGCGACCAATACCAGTAGAACGGCAGGCCGGCGGCAAGCAGCGCGACGCCTCGCAGAGCCTCGCTGGGCGCCGCGACAAAGGTGTTGATCAACAGCGCTGCCGTCACCAAGACGAAAATCATGGGGACCACGGGGTAGCCGAACGCACGATAGGGGCGCGGCGTGTCCGGTATGGTTTTTCGGAAGACGAACAAGGAAGCGGTCACCAATCCGTAGAACAGCCAGGATGCGAATATCACTGAATCGGTCAGCGCGTCGTACGAACCAGAGAGCGCCAACACGCTGGCCCACGCGGCCTGCGCGAGAATCGCGCGCACCGGAACATTGGTGCGCGGCGACAAGCGCACCAGGCTGCGAAAAAACAATCCGTCCCGCGCCATGGCGAACGGGATGCGCGAGTTGGCAAGTACACTGGCGTGCAGGGCGCCGAACGAGGAAACCATGAGCGCGACAGCGGTCATCGATACCGCCAACGGTCCCAGAAATTTCTTCAGCACTTCGGTCGCCACCGACGAACTCGCCGGCACGCTCGCGATCTCGAGCGGGGTCAGCGCGTAAAAATACGCGGCGTTGACGAACAAGTAGAGGGCCGTCACCACCAGAGTGCCGCCGACGAAGGCGCGCGGCAGGTTGCGCTGCGGGTCGCGGATTTCACCGGCGAGCGGCGCGACATTCTGCCAGCCGTCATAGGCCCACAGCGCTCCCAACATGGCGGCTCCGAAGCCGGCAATGCCGCCGCGCGCGCTGCCGGCGACGTTCTCGCAAGTGCCACCCAGTCCGGACTGCGACAAGTGGCTCCAGTCGCCGGCGGCAAAAACGAAGGCAGCGATGCCGACGCAGAGAACCAACCCCACCTTGGCCAGCGTCAACACCAGGGCCATTTGGCCCCCGGCAGTGACCGAGGCACAGTTGATCAATGCCACGATCCAAATGGCAGCGAGTGCCACGAGGGTCAAACCGGTAAAGTGAACGCCGGCGACACCCACGCCGCCATGCCAATGCTCGAGGGCGCCGCCCATGGCCACATTCATAAAAATGGCCAGCCCGACCGCAAGAGCGGCCTGCGATCCGGCGCGCGCAACGGTGAATGCCATCCAGCCGTAGAGAAAACCCACCAGACGCCCGTAGGCGCGGCGAAGATAGACGTAGTCGCCGCCCGCTTCCGGCATCATGGCCGCAATCTCGGCATACGAAAAGGTGCCGGCAAGTGATAACAGACCGGCGGCAAGCCACACCACCAACACCATCTTGGCGCCGCCCACATTGCAGGTCATGACGCGGCTCTTGAGAAACACGCCGGTGCCGATCATGTTGGCAACATTGACCGCCATCGCCGCCCACGGACCCACGCCGCGCGTGAGTTCGCCTGATGCAGTCCTGCCTAAGCTTGCTGTGCGCATCCCTCGTGTAGTATCAGCGAAATGCACCCGGACTTTTCGCAAATCGGGCCTTTTCTGCTGGCGGCGTTAGTGGTGTTTGGCGTCTATCGCCGCTTCCGACGCAACTTCGGTCGCCAGCTGCTGCGACCGGCGCGCATGACCGTTAGAATCGTGCTGCTGGCGGTGATCGGTTGTTCTTTGCTGCCGATGGCATTGCGCTCCGCGCAATTCTTGAGCGCCGAACTCGTCGGAGCTGCGCTGGGCATTGGAATGGCATTCTGGGGCGCGCAGCGAACCCGCTTTCAAATGTACGAAGGACGCCTGCACTACGTGCCGCATACCTACACGGGCATAGCCGTATCCCTGTTGTTTTTGGGCCGGCTGGTGTTTCGATTCATCCAGGTCTATGCCGGATACCACGCAACCGCGGATCACCTGCAGGCAGCCGCCGGCCCGCCGCTTGCGAACAC